>NZ_JBFRTD010000024.1:0-88560 GCF_041473955.1 Vibrio sp. 10N.222.54.E6
ACAACTGACGTAACAGGCGATATCACTCTACCTGAAGGCGTAGAAATGGTAATGCCAGGTGACAACGTTCAAATGACTGTTGAGCTAATCGCTCCAATCGCAATGGACGAAGGTCTACGTTTCGCAATCCGCGAAGGTGGCCGTACAGTTGGTGCTGGTGTTGTAGCTAAAATCTTCGCTTAATAGCATTTAGATTTTTGCACACTCTTCATTAGAAGAACTGCATAAGAAAAGGGAAGCTTCGGCTTCCCTTTTATTTTTCCACTTTCCACCACTTTTTTTGCTTTCCCTTAGTATAATCCCCGTTCCTTGTCGTTCTACTTTTGTTACACAACTTTTCTTCGAATGCTCTGCACAAATATATTCCGATTATTTTTCCAACACCACTTGCATACTAAAACGTGATCTGTATAATGCATCGCACTGGCTAACGCCGGTTTGTGAACCAATGAGCACTGAGGAGTAGGTCTTACCTAGTAATGTATACTCAGCTTATGTTCGCGGTTAATAAAAATAGTAAACCTTGTGTTTACTTCAAAAGTTAACTGACAATGCGTCCTAATCTTGGATGCTACGGTTTCACATAAATCAATCGGCATTCTCTCGTTCTTTCGAGCTTGAGTGGCGATATTGTTTGTGTAATTTTTAATAATTGGAGCTCTGTCTCATGCAGAACCAACGTATTCGTATCCGCCTTAAAGCGTTTGATTACAAGCTAATCGATGCTTCAACTGCGGAAATCGTTGAAACAGCAAAACGTACTGGCGCACAGGTTCGTGGTCCTATTCCACTTCCTACTCGTAAAGAGCGTTTCACTGTTCTTACCTCTCCACACGTCAACAAAGATGCACGTGATCAGTACGAAATTCGTACTCACAAGCGTTTGATCGACATCGTTGAGCCAACAGATAAAACTGTTGATGCTCTAATGCGTCTTGATCTTGCAGCTGGCGTTGATGTTCAAATCAGCCTAGGTTAAGGGAGATAAGAATAATGATTGGTCTAGTCGGACGTAAAGTGGGTATGACCCGCGTATTTACTGAAGAAGGCGTTTCTATCCCAGTAACTGTTGTTGAGGTTGAAGCGAACCGTATTTCTCAAGTTAAAACTCTTGAGACAGACGGCTACGCAGCAATCCAAGTAACTACTGGTGCTAAGAAAGCTAACCGTGTAACTAAACCTGAAGCTGGTCACTTCGCGAAAGCGGGTGTTGAAGCAGGTCGCGGTCTTTGGGAATTCCGTTTAGAAAACGGCGAAGAGTTTGAAGTTGGCGCTGAGCTAAACGTAGAACTTTTCAACGAAATTAAAAAAGTAGACGTTACTGGTACATCTAAAGGTAAAGGCTTCCAAGGCGCTATCAAGCGTTGGAACTTCTCTACTCAAGATATGACTCACGGTAACTCTTTGTCTCACCGCGCACCGGGTTCAATTGGCCAATGTCAAACTCCAGGCCGCGTGTTTAAAGGCAAGAAAATGGCAGGTCACATGGGTGCTGAGCGTGTAACGACTCAAAACCTAGAGATCGTACGTGTTGACGCTGAGCGCAATCTACTCCTTATTAAAGGTGCAGTACCAGGCTCAACAGGCGGTAACGTGATCGTAAAACCTGCTGTTAAAGCATAACGTCTAGGAGTAAGTAATGGAATTGATGGTTAAAGGTGCTGATGCACTAACTGTTTCCGAGACTACTTTCGGACGTGACTTTAACGAAGCTCTAGTACACCAAGTAGTTGTTGCGTATGCAGCAGGTGCTCGTCAAGGTACTCGTGCTCAAAAGACTCGTTCTGAAGTATCAGGCGGCGGTGCTAAGCCATGGCGCCAAAAAGGTACTGGCCGTGCACGTGCTGGTACAATTCGTAGCCCAATCTGGCGTACAGGTGGTGTTACTTTTGCTGCGAAACCACAAGATCACAGCCAAAAAGTTAACAAGAAAATGTACCGCGGTGCTATGAAAAGCATTCTTTCTGAGTTGATTCGTCAAGAGCGTCTAATCGTTGTTGATAACTTCTCTGTAGAAGCACCAAAAACAAAAGAACTTGTAGCTAAGCTTAAAGAGCTTGAGCTAAATGACGTTCTGATTGTGACTGGCGAAGTAGATGAAAATCTATTCTTAGCTGCTCGTAACCTATACAAAGTAGATGCACGTGATGTTGCTGGTGTTGATCCAGTATCACTAATCGCTTTCGACAAGGTTCTGATGACTGCTGATGCAGTTAAGCAAGTTGAGGAGATGCTAGCATGATCACTGAAGAGCGTATCTTAAAAGTTCTACGTGCTCCGCACATCTCTGAAAAAGCAACTATGGCAGCTGAGAAAGCGAACACTATCGTTTTCAAAGTAGCTAAAGATGCAACTAAGAAAGAGATCAAAGCAGCTGTAGAAAAGCTATTTGAAGTTGAAGTTAAGTCTGTAAATACTCTTGTATTAAAGGGTAAGACCAAACGTCAAGGTATGCGTGAAGGCCGTCGTTCAGACGTTAAGAAAGCCTACGTTACTTTGAAAGAAGGTCAAGATCTTGACTTCGTTGGCGGCGCGGAATAACAGGAGTAGTAAAAATGGCTATTGTTAAATGTAAGCCGACTTCCCCTGGTCGTCGTCACGTCGTTAAAGTTGTTAACGCTGACCTGCACAAGGGTAAGCCATACGCACCACTTCTAGAGAAAAACTCTAAGAACGGTGGTCGTAACAACAACGGTCGTATTACAGTACGTCACATCGGTGGTGGTCATAAACACCATTACCGTCTGGTTGACTTCAAACGTACTAAAGATGGCATCCCAGCGAAAGTTGAGCGTCTAGAATACGATCCAAACCGTAGTGCTAACATCGCTCTAGTTCTGTACGCAGACGGTGAGCGTCGTTACATCATTGCACCTAAAGGTGTTAACGCAGGCGACCAGATTCAATCTGGCGTAGATGCTGCAATCAAAGCAGGTAACACTCTGCCGATGCGCAACATCCCAGTAGGTTCTACTGTACACTGTGTTGAACTTAAGCCTGGTAAAGGTGCTCAACTAGCTCGTTCGGCTGGTGCTTATGCTCAAATCATCGCTCGCGATGGTGCATACGTAACTATCCGTCTACGTTCTGGTGAAATGCGCAAAGTTCTTTCTGAAGGTCGTGCAACGATCGGTGAAGTTGGTAACTCTGAGCATATGCTACGTGAACTTGGTAAAGCTGGTGCTTCACGCTGGCGCGGCGTACGTCCAACCGTACGTGGTGTAGTAATGAACCCGGTGGATCACCCACATGGTGGTGGTGAAGGCCGCACATCTGGTGGTCGTCACCCAGTTTCTCCTTGGGGCGTTCCTACTAAGGGCTTCAAGACTCGTAAGAACAAGCGCACTGACAAGTACATCGTACGTCGTCGCACTAAATAATTTATAAAGAGGAATCGCCATGCCACGTTCTCTCAAGAAAGGTCCTTTTATTGACCTACACTTGCTGAAGAAGGTAGAGAAAGCGGTGGAAAGCGGAGACAAAAAGCCTATTAAGACTTGGTCCCGTCGCTCAATGATCATCCCAACAATGATTGGTTTGACCATCGCTGTCCATAATGGTCGTCAGCACGTTCCAGTTTTCGTTACCGAAGAAATGATCGGTCACAAACTGGGCGAATTTGCACCAACTCGTACTTATCGCGGTCATGCTGCAGATAAGAAAGCTAAGAAGAAATAAGGAGTAGATGATGGAAGCTTTAGCTAAACATAACTTTGCTCGTATTTCTCCACAGAAAGCTCGCTTAGTTGCAGACCAAATTCGCGGTAAGTCGGTAGACCAGGCTCTAGAAATTCTAACTTTCAGCAACAAAAAAGCTGCTGTACTAGTTAAGAAAGTTCTTGAGTCAGCTATCGCTAACGCGGAACATAACGAAGGTGCAGATATCGACGATCTAAATGTCGCTAAAATCTTCGTAGATGAGGGCCCTATCATGAAGCGTATTATGCCTCGTGCTAAAGGTCGTGCGGATCGTATCTTGAAGCGTTCAAGCCACATCACTATTGTTGTAGCAGATCGCTAAAGACTAGGAGAGTAAGCAATGGGTCAGAAAGTACATCCTAATGGTATTCGTCTTGGCATCGTTAAGCCTTGGAATGCTACATGGTTTGCTAATACCAACGAATTCGCTGACAACCTAGACGGCGACTTCAAGGTACGTCAGTTCCTTACCAAGGAACTACAAAAAGCATCATTATCTCGTATCGTTATCGAGCGTCCAGCGAAGAGCATCCGTGTGACTATTCACACAGCTCGTCCTGGCGTTGTTATCGGTAAGAAAGGTGAAGACGTAGAGAAGCTACGCGCAGCTGTAGCTAAAATCGCAGGTGTACCAGCGCAAATTAACATCGCTGAAGTACGTAAGCCTGAGCTAGATGGTCAGCTTGTAGCTGATAGCATCGCGTCTCAACTAGAGCGTCGTGTTATGTTCCGTCGTGCAATGAAGCGTGCGGTACAAAATGCTATGCGTCTAGGCGCTAAAGGCATCAAAGTACAAGTAGGCGGCCGTCTTGGCGGTGCTGAAATCGCACGTTCAGAGTGGTACCGTGAAGGCCGTGTGCCTCTACACACTCTACGTGCAGACATTGATTACGCAACTTCTTCGGCTCACACCCAATACGGTGTGATCGGCATTAAAGTTTGGATCTTCAAAGGTGAGATTCTAGGCGGTATGCCAGCTGCTAACGCAGTAGAGCCAAAAGGCGATAAGCCTAAGAAGCAGCGTAAAGGCCGTAAGTAAGGAGTCGAACGATGCTACAACCAAAACGTACTAAGTTCCGCAAGGTTATGACTGGTCGTAACCGTGGTCTAGCTAAAGGTACTGAAGTAAGCTTCGGCGAATTCGGTCTTAAAGCTGTTGGCCGTGGTCGTCTGACTGCACGTCAAATCGAAGCGGCACGTCGTGCTATGACACGTCACATTAAGCGTCAAGGTCAAATCTGGATCCGTGTTTTCCCAGACAAACCGATTACTGAAAAGCCTCTTGAAGTTCGTCAAGGTAAAGGTAAAGGTTCAGTTGCGTACTGGGTTGCTCAAATCCAACCAGGCAAAGTTATGTACGAGATGAATGGCGTACCTGAAGAGTTGGCACGTGAAGCGTTCCGCCTAGCGGCACGTAAACTGCCTGTTAAAACTACTTTTGTAACTAAGCAGGTGATGTGATGAAAGCACAAGATCTACGCGAAAAGAACGTTGAAGAGCTTAACGCTGAGCTATTGAATTTGCTACGTGAACAGTTCAACTTGCGCATGCAAGCTGCAACTGGTCAACTACAGCAAACTCATACTCTAAAAGCTGTACGCCGTGACATCGCACGTGTGAAAACTGTTTTGACTGAAAAGGCAGGCGCATAATGAGCGAAACTAACCGCATCCAGCAAGGCCGTGTAGTAAGTGACAAGATGGACAAGTCTATCGTTGTTGCTATTGAGCGTACTGTAAAACACCCAATTTACGGTAAGTTCATCAAACGCACGACTAAAGTACACGCACACGACGAAGACAACACTTGTGGCCTAGGCGACAAAGTTGAAATCGCTGAGTGTCGTCCTCTGTCTAAGACTAAGTCTTGGACATTGGTTAAAGTTCTAGAAAAAGCGAAGATTTAATCTTTGTAATTCTATAACTTATAAGCGGCTCCAAATAATTTTTTGGAGCCGCTTGTTTTTTGTCTACCCAATTTAAAAAAAGGGTGGTACAATTCGCGTCCCTTTTAAAGAGGCAGCCCGACCCGAGAGGGTCTAGTTTTAATATTTAGCGGAGCACTAACAATGATCCAGATGCAAAGTACACTTGACGCAGCAGATAACTCTGGCGCGCGCAAGGTAATGTGTATTAAGGTTCTGGGTGGCTCTCACCGCCGTTATGCACATATCGGTGACGTCATCAAGGTTACAGTGAAGGAAGCGATTCCTCGCGGTAAAGTAAAGAAAGGTGATGTTCTGAAGGCGGTAGTAGTGCGCACCCGTAAAGGCGTTCGTCGCCCAGACGGTTCTGTCATTCGCTTCGACAGTAATGCTTGTGTATTGTTAAATGACACTACTGAGCAACCAGTCGGCACACGTATCTTTGGTCCTGTGACTCGTGAACTTCGTAACGCGAAATTCATGAAGATTGTATCACTTGCACCTGAAGTTCTGTAAGGAGCGGCAACATGGCAGCTAAAATCCGTCGTAATGACGAAGTAATCATTCTTGCTGGTAAAGATAAAGGCAAGAAAGGTAAAGTAACTAAGGTTCTGACAACTGGTAAAGTTGTTGTTGAAGGCATCAATCTTGTTAAAAAACACCAAAAGCCGGTTCCGGCTCTAGGTCAACAAGGTGGCATCGTTGAACAAGAAGCAGCTATTGATGCTTCTAACGTTGCAGTCTTTAACGCGGCTACTGGTAAAGCAGACCGTATCGGTTTCCGTATCGAAGATGGCAAGAAAGTTCGTTTCTTCAAATCTAACGGCGAAACTGTTTCTAACTAATTAGAAGTAATTTGGAGTTCTACTATGGCGAAACTGCATGATTACTACAAGTCGTCTGTAGTCGCTGAGCTTACCAAAGAGTTCAGCTACACAAGCGTCATGCAAGTCCCTAGGATTGAGAAAATCACCCTAAACATGGGCGTTGGTGAAGCAATCAACGATAAGAAACTGCTAGAAAACGCAGCATCTGATATGGCAACGATCTCTGGTCAAAAGCCTCTTATCACGAAAGCGCGTAAATCTGTAGCTGGTTTCAAAATTCGTGAAGGCTACCCAATTGGTTGTAAAGTAACCTTGCGTGGTGAGCGCATGTGGGAATTTTTAGAGCGTTTAATCTCTATCGCACTTCCACGTGTACGTGATTTCCGTGGTGTTAGCGCTAAGTCTTTTGACGGACGCGGTAACTACAGCATGGGCGTTCGCGAGCAAATCATCTTTCCGGAAATCGACTACGATAAAGTCGATCGTGTCCGCGGTCTTGATATTACTATCACGACATCTGCGGGATCCGATGAGGAAGGCCGAGCTCTGCTGGCTGCCTTTAACTTCCCATTCCGTAAGTAAGGGTAGGGTTACTGTTATGGCTAAACAATCAATGAAAGCACGTGAAGCTAAACGTGCAAAACTAGTAGTTAAGTTCGCTGAAAAGCGTTCTGCGCTAAAAGTTATCATTAGCGATGTAAACGCATCTGAAGAAGATCGTTGGAATGCGGTTCTTAAACTGCAATCTCTTCCACGTGATTCAAGTGCATCACGTCAGCGCAACCGTTGCAACCAAACTGGTCGTCCACACGGTTACCTACGTAAATTCGGTCTAAGCCGTATTAAGGTTCGCGAAGCTTGCATGAAAGGCGAGATTCCGGGTCTTCGTAAGGCTAGCTGGTAATTGCCACTTAATCATTTGGAGTAAATCTTATGAGCATGCAAGATCCGATTTCGGATATGCTGACCCGCGTTCGTAACGGTCAGGCAGCAAATAAAGTTGCTGTAAAAATGCCTTCTTCAAAGCTTAAAGTTGCAATTGCTGCATTACTTAAAGCTGAAGGTTACATCGTAGACTTCGCTGTTGACAGCGAAGCAAAACCTGAGCTAGAAGTTACTCTTAAGTACTTCCAAGCTAAACCTGTAATCGAGCAAATCAAGCGCGTATCACGTCCTGGTCTAAGAGTTTATAAAAATAAAGACTCTTTACCTACAGTGATGGGTGGTCTTGGTATTGCAGTTGTTTCTACTTCCAAGGGTCTGATGTCTGACCGTGCTGCTCGTAAAGCAGGTCTTGGCGGTGAAATCATCTGTTACGTAGCTTAAGGAGTAGATTATGTCTCGTGTTGCTAAAGCACCTGTCGCTATTCCAGCTGGCGTAGAGGTGAAACTAAACGGCCAAGAAGTTACTGTAAAAGGTAGCAAAGGTGAGCTTACTCGCGTTCTTAACAGCGCCGTAGTTATTGCACAGGAAGAAAACAACCTAACTTTCGGTCCGAAAGAAGGTGTTACTAACGCATGGGCACAAGCTGGTACAGCTCGCGCTCTAGTTAATAACATGGTTGTGGGTGTTACTGAGGGCTTCACTAAGAAGCTAACTCTTAAGGGTGTTGGTTACCGTGCTGCTATGAAAGGCAACGCTGTAGGTCTAACTCTTGGTTTTTCTCACCCAGTAGAGCACGCTCTACCTGAAGGTATTAAAGCTGAGTGCCCTAGCCAAACTGAGATCGTTATTACTGGTTGCGATAAGCAAGTAGTAGGTCAAGTTGCGGCTGACATTCGTTCTTACCGTGCTCCTGAGCCTTACAAAGGCAAAGGTGTTCGTTACGCAGATGAAAATGTGCGTACTAAAGAAGCTAAGAAGAAGTAAGGTATCACTATGGATAAGAAAGCATCTCGCATCCGTCGTGCTACACGTGCACGTCGTAAGATTGCAGAACTTGGTGCAACTCGCCTGGTAGTACATCGTACTCCTCGCCATGTTTACGCTCAAGTTATCTCGGCAAACGGCTCTGAGGTTATCGCAGCTGCTTCTACTGTAGAAAAAGCGATCCGTGAGCAAGTTAAGAACACTGGTAACGTCGATGCAGCTAAAGCAGTTGGTAAAGCTGTTGCTGAGCGCGCTCTTGAAAAAGGCGTAGCTTCAGTTGCATTTGACCGTTCTGGTTTCCAATACCACGGTCGAGTAGCGGCGCTAGCAGAATCTGCTCGCGAAGCTGGTCTGAAATTCTAAGGTAGGGTTGGAAGATGGCTAAAGAACAACAACAAGCTAATGATTTGCAAGAAAAGCTGATCGCTGTTAACCGTGTATCTAAGACGGTTAAAGGTGGTCGAATCATGAGCTTCACTGCACTAACAGTAGTTGGTGACGGTAATGGTCGCGTAGGTTTCGGTTACGGCAAAGCTCGTGAAGTACCTGCAGCGATTCAAAAAGCAATGGAAAAAGCGCGTCGTAACATGGTTACTGTTGCGCTTAACGAAGGCACTCTTCACCACCCGGTGAAAGGTCGTCATTCGGGCTCTAAAGTTTACATGCAGCCAGCTGCTGAAGGTACAGGTGTTATTGCCGGTGGTGCAATGCGTGCCGTACTTGAAGTTGCAGGCGTACATAACGTTCTTTCTAAAGCATACGGTTCAACGAACCCAATCAACGTTGTTCGCGCAACGATTGGTGCTCTAGTAGACGTTAAGTCACCAGAAATGGTTGCTGCTAAACGTGGTCTAACTGTTGAATCTATTTCGGAGTAAGCACACGATGGCAACTATTAAAGTAACTCAAACTAAAAGCTCAATTGGTCGCCTACCTAAGCACAAAGCGTGTCTTAAAGGTCTAGGTCTTCGTCGCATCAACCATACAGTAGAACTTGAAGATACTCCGTGCGTACGCGGTATGATCAACAAGGTTTACTACATGGTTAAGATTGAGGAGTAATCAGAATGCGTTTGAATACTCTATCACCGGCTGCTGGCTCTAAACCTTCTAAGAAGCGTGTAGGTCGTGGTATCGGTTCTGGCCTTGGTAAAACAGGTGGCCGCGGTCACAAAGGTCAAAAGTCACGTTCTGGCGGCTCTGTTCGTCCAGGTTTTGAAGGCGGTCAAATGCCTCTAAAACAACGTCTACCTAAATTCGGTTTCACTTCTCGTAAGAGCCTAGTGTCTGCTGAAGTTCGTCTAGCTGAGCTAGCGAAAGTAACAGGTGACGTAGTTGATCTTAACAGCCTTAAAGCTGCTAACGTTATCACTAAGAACATCGAGTTTGTTAAGATCGTTCTTTCTGGTGACCTAAGCAAAGCTGTGACTGTTAAAGGTCTACGCGTGACTAAAGGCGCTAAAGCTGCAATCGAAGCTGCAGGCGGTAAAATCGAGGAATAATCTCGAGGAACGAGGTACAGATGGCTAAGAAACCAGGAAAAGATTTTCGTAGTGCTCAGAGCGGCTTAAGTGAACTAAAGTCGCGCTTATTATTCGTAATTGGTGCACTTTTAGTATTCCGAGCCGGCTCTTTTGTGCCGATCCCTGGTATTGACGCAGCTGTACTTGCCGATTTGTTCGATCAGCAAAAAGGTACCATCGTAGAAATGTTTAACATGTTCTCCGGTGGTGCTCTTGAGCGTGCATCTATATTAGCATTGGGTATCATGCCGTACATTTCGGCATCGATCGTAGTCCAATTGCTAACTGTAGTTCATCCAGCGTTAGCGGAACTCAAAAAAGAGGGTGAAGCAGGCCGTCGTAAGATAAGCCAATATACACGCTACGGCACGCTTGTACTTGCAACATTCCAAGCTATTGGTATCGCAACAGGCTTACCAAACATGGTCGACAATCTGGTTGTTATCAACCAAACCATGTTTACGCTTATTGCTACCGTGAGTTTAGTAACTGGTACCATGTTTTTGATGTGGTTAGGTGAACAAATCACTGAGCGAGGAATCGGTAATGGTATTTCCATTCTGATTTTTGCAGGTATTGTTGCTGGATTGCCTTCTGCAATCGGTCAAACAATCGAGCAAGCGCGTCAAGGTGAATTGCATGTGCTTCTTCTGTTGTTTATCGCGGTATTGTCTTTTGCTGTAATTTACTTCGTAGTTTTCATGGAACGTGGTCAACGTCGTATCGTCGTTAACTATGCGAAGCGTCAACAAGGTCGTAAAGTTTTTGCAGCTCAAAGCTCTCACTTGCCTCTTAAGATTAATATGGCAGGTGTTATTCCAGCGATTTTTGCATCAAGTATTATTTTGTTCCCAGGAACATTAGCACAATGGTTTGGTCAAAATGGTGAAAGCAGCGCGTTCGGTTGGTTAACTGACGTGTCATTAGCTCTTAGCCCAGGTCAACCTTTGTATGTAATGCTTTATGCAGCAGCTATAATCTTCTTCTGTTTCTTCTATACAGCGTTGGTGTTTAACCCGCGTGAAACAGCTGATAATTTGAAGAAGTCTGGTGCATTCGTACCCGGTATCCGCCCAGGTGAGCAGACAGCGAAATATATCGATAAAGTGATGACTAGGCTAACCCTTGCGGGCGCTCTATACATTACTTTTATATGTCTGATTCCTGAATTCATGATGGTCGCGTGGAACGTTCGTTTCTACTTCGGCGGCACATCACTACTAATCGTAGTGGTAGTTATCATGGATTTCATGGCACAGGTACAGACTCATCTGATGTCACAACAGTATGATTCTGTGTTAAAGAAAGCGAATCTGAAAGGTTACGGCCGTTAATTCGGTAGTAATTATTTCGATTCCATTTACGGAGTTTAGCAATGAAAGTTCGTGCTTCCGTTAAAAAAATCTGCCGTAACTGTAAAGTTATCAAGCGTAACGGTGTCGTTCGCGTGATTTGCAGTGAGCCAAAGCATAAGCAACGCCAAGGCTAATCAGCAGAAATTTTTACTTGAAATACTAGGTAGAGTCGAGTATATTCCTCGGCCTACCTTTTGCGTGCAAAAGAAGTAGTATGCCGCAGCGTATCCATAACGGGCTTTGCTGCGGATAATTCTTTTATGAACCCCCTTAGGAGTGAATAATGGCCCGTATAGCCGGCATTAACATTCCTGATCATAAGCATTCTGTAATTGCACTTACTGCAATCTACGGTATTGGCAAAACTCGCTCTCAAGCTATTCTAGCTGAAGTGGGTATTGCTGAAGATGCTAAGATCAGTGAACTAACTGAAGAGCAGATCGATCAACTGCGTGATGGTGTAGCTAAATACACTGTAGAAGGTGATCTACGTCGTGAAGTATCGATGAACATCAAGCGTCTTATGGACCTTGGCTGTTACCGCGGTCTTCGTCATCGTCGCAGTCTACCACTACGTGGACAGCGTACTAAAACCAACGCTCGCACCCGTAAGGGTCCGCGCAAGCCGATCAAGAAATAGTCGGATAAGGTAGAGTACAATGGCAAAACAACCAACTCGCGCGCGTAAGCGCGTACGCAAGCAAGTAGCTGATGGCGTAGCGCACATTCATGCTTCTTTCAACAACACAATCGTAACTATCACTGACCGTCAAGGCAACGCTCTTGCATGGGCTACAGCAGGTGGTTCAGGTTTCCGTGGTTCTCGTAAATCTACTCCGTTCGCAGCACAAGTTGCAGCTGAGCGTTGTGGTGAAATGGCTAAAGAATATGGCCTAAAGAACTTGGAAGTTATGGTTAAGGGTCCAGGTCCAGGTCGCGAATCTACTGTTCGTGCACTGAACGCTGCTGGTTTCCGTATCACTAACATTGTTGATGCGACACCAATCCCTCATAACGGTTGTCGTCCACCTAAGAAACGTCGCGTTTAAGTTTCGTTTCTAGGAATATTGGAGAAAGATCATGGCAAGATATTTGGGTCCTAAGCTGAAGCTTAGCCGTCGCGAAGGTACTGACTTATTCCTTAAGTCTGGTGTCCGTGCGATCGATACCAAGTGTAAAATTGATAACGCACCAGGTGTACACGGCGCTCGTCGCGGTCGTCTATCTGAGTATGGCGTTCAGCTTCGTGAGAAGCAAAAAGTTCGTCGTATTTACGGCGTTCTAGAAAAACAATTCCGCAACTACTACAAAGAAGCTGCACGTCTTAAAGGCAACACAGGTGCAAACCTGCTTCAGCTTCTTGAAGGTCGTCTTGATAACGTAGTTTACCGTATGGGCTTTGGCGCTACTCGTGCTGAATCTCGTCAACTAGTTAGCCACAAGTCTATTCTAGTTAACGGTAAAGTTGTAAACGTTCCTTCTTTCAAAGTAGCGGCAAACGACGTTGTTTCTATCCGCGAGAAAGCTAAACAGCAATCTCGTATTAAAGCGGCTCTAGAAGTTGCTGAACAACGTGAAAAGCCAACTTGGATTGAAGTAGATGCTGGCAAAATGGAAGGTACATTCAAGCGTATGCCTGAGCGTTCTGACCTATCAGCTGACATCAATGAACACTTGATCGTCGAACTTTACTCTAAGTAAGGTTAAAAAAAGAGAGGACACAATGCAGGGTTCTGTAACAGAATTTCTTAAGCCGCGTCTTGTTGACATTGAACAGATCAATACGACACACGCGAAAGTAACTCTTGAGCCATTAGAGCGCGGTTTCGGCCATACTCTAGGTAATGCTCTTCGCCGCATTCTTCTATCTTCTATGCCGGGTTGTGCCGTAACAGAAGTTGAAATCGAAGGTGTGCTACACGAATACAGCACTAAAGAAGGCGTTCAGGAAGATATCCTGGAAATCCTTCTAAACCTTAAAGGTTTAGCTGTACGCGTTGCTGAAGGCAAAGATGAAGTGTTTATTACACTGAACAAATCAGGCTCAGGCCCTGTTGTTGCAGGTGACATCACCCACGATGGTGATGTAGAGATCGCTAACCCTGAGCACGTAATTTGTCACCTAACGGATGACAACGCTGAGATCGCTATGCGTATCAAAGTAGAACGTGGTCGTGGTTACGTTCCAGCTTCAGCTCGTATCCATACTGAAGAAGATGAGCGTCCAATCGGTCGTCTACTTGTTGACGCTACTTACAGCCCGGTCGATAAAATCGCCTATGCTGTTGAAGCGGCACGTGTAGAACAACGTACTGACTTAGACAAGCTTGTTATCGATATGGAAACGAACGGTACTCTAGAACCTGAGGAAGCAATCCGTCGTGCAGCTACTATTTTAGCTGAACAACTGGATGCGTTCGTAGATCTTCGTGATGTACGTGTACCTGAGGAGAAGGAAGAGAAGCCAGAATTCGATCCTATCCTACTACGTCCTGTAGACGATCTTGAACTAACAGTTCGCTCTGCTAACTGTTTGAAAGCAGAAGCGATTCACTACATCGGTGATCTTGTACAGCGCACTGAGGTTGAGCTACTTAAAACGCCAAACCTTGGTAAGAAATCTCTTACAGAGATTAAAGATGTGCTTGCTTCACGTGGTCTTTCTCTAGGCATGCGCCTAGAAAACTGGCCACCAGCGTCAATCGCTGAAGATTAATCGAAAAGTTAGAAGGATTAGGTCATGCGCCATCGTAAAAGTGGTCGTCAACTCAACCGCAACAGCAGTCATCGCAAAGCGATGTTCAGCAACATGGCTAGCTCTCTTGTTCGTCACGAAGTTATTAAAACTACCGTGCCTAAAGCAAAAGAACTACGTCGCGTAATTGAGCCATTGATTACCCTAGCTAAGACAGACAGTGTTGCTAACCGTCGTCTTGCATTTGCTCGCACTCGTGATAACGAAGTTGTGGCAAAACTATTTAATGAACTAGGCCCGCGTTTCGCGGCTCGCCAAGGTGGTTACACTCGCATTCTTAAATGTGGTTTCCGTACTGGTGATAAAGCTCCAATGGCTTACATTGAGCTTGTAGACCGCCCAGCTGCTGAAGAAGCTGCTGAGTAATCTATACTAGATTCTTAATACAAAAGCCGAGCATTAGCTCGGCTTTTTTGTATCTGTAGAATAAGGAGACCGACATAAGAATTGCACCACGATATTTGGCACTTTTCTTTACCTTCTCAGCTCCATTTCTCAATAATATCTCGTATCTCGTATCTCGTATCTCGTATCTCGTATCTCTTTTATTCAACGCACAAAAAAGAGCACCGAAGCGCCCTTTAAGTATTTTAAATCAATTATTAATCACTGGTTATTACAACCAAATAGCTTCGAGTGAATCAACGAGACCGCTTGTTGCGCCTTGTGACTCTAGCCCTTGAATAATGATTGGTGCAAACGCCGCAACCATTGATGAATCCATACCTAATCCTGAAAATGCATTTTCAACAGATGTTTTTGAGTCCAATACTGACGTTAAACCGGTAGAATCAAGCGTCGACATTCCAGGGAAAAGCATTTCGAGCTCTTGGTTGTCAAAGTTATCAAGGGTATTCTGGGCAAGAGCTAGCATGGAACCTACTCCACCTATAGCTTGCTCATTTGTTACAGATTCTTTGTCACTTAGGGAATTAGCAAGGGTGCTCGTAAATGGTGTTGCTTCATTTTTTTGAGACCACATGTCTACAGCGGTCATAAGGGCTGTTTGTGATAGTTGGGAATAGTTAATATCAGAAGTTGAACTAACTTGTTCTGACTCGCTAGTACTAGCGCAAGATACCACAGCAAGGCTGCTTAAAACGGTGATGAGTACTTTCTTCATTATTCGTCCTTAAGTAATAAAGTAATTTACTCTTTCACTATAAACGAAAAACGGCGATGTAGTCACATCGCCGTTGAGCTAATTCAGTCTAATTTACCTATAGTTTTTTGTTTTACTAAAGGTTTTTATAGAAATTAAAGAATTGCTAGAAGTTCTACTTCGAATACTAGAGCAGCAAATGGTGGGATTGCAGCACCTGCGCCACGCTCACCGTATGCTAGATCTTGAGGGATGTATAGCTTCCACTTAGAGCCAACAGGCATCATTTGTAGAGCTTGTACCCAACCTTGAATTACGCCAGTTACTGGGAATTCAGCAGGTTGACCGCGAGATACAGAGCTATCGAAAACTGTACCGTCAGTTAGTTCGCCGTGGTAGTGAACGCGCACTTGCTTGTCTGCAGTTGGGATTTCGCCAGTACCTTCAGTTAGTACTTCGTACTGAAGACCAGACTCAAGAACTGTAACTTCTGAACGAAGAGCGTTGTCAGCTAGGAAAGCTTCGCCGTCAGCAGCAGCAGCTTTAGCTAGTTCTTGACGTGCAGCTTCACCACGAGTGTGTAGCTCTTGTAGTGCGTTGTTGATTTCGTCAACTTCGATAGCTGGCATGTCGCCAACTAGAGCTGTTGCGATACCAGCAGCGATTGCATCAACGTTTAGGCCTTCAAGACCAGAACCAGCAAGTTGTTGGCCCATTTGTAGACCGATACCGTAGCTAGCTTTTTGCTCTACAGTTTCAAATTTTACTTCAGACATGAAAAGTCACTCTTTTTATCAGTACTAAAAGGGTAAGAATACCAGTATTAGCAGCCTGAATAAACGGCTAGCCTCTGATCACTTACGCTTTACCGTGTCCAAATCACAGCTATGTCAATTTTCTTGCTTTGCTCTCTGTTGTCGCGGAAAGATCTATACTGTTGGTACTTTGGTTTTTATACTGTAGTTATTCAATGTATAGGACGCAGTGGCATGAATCGTCGTCAAAAGAAAAAACAGAAAGTAGACCACTTAGCAGAGTTCAAGGACCGACTGAATCAGGTCAAAGAGAAACTAAGCTCGATCGATCTAAAGAAAATGAAAACCTCAACAGTGCAAACTTGGGGATCATTGCCGAAATTACACCAGAAATTATTGATGGTGATTTCGCCGATCATATTAATCTTATTGTTTGCACCGCTACCAGAGCCTAAAGTAGACAACGCACCAGCAACATCTCGTGTTGAGCTTGAGATAAATACTGTTGGCTTAAGCGAGCAGAAAAATGCTAAAAGTAATTCTTCTGAGCCAACCAGTTGGCAAGAGTATCTTGTTAAGCAAGGAGATACGTTAGCTCAAGTGTTCCGAAATAATGATCTACCGCTGTCTGATCTTAACGCTTTGGTTCGTATTGAAGGTGCAGACAAGCCGCTTAGCCAGATTCGTAAAGGCCAGCTGGTTCGATTCAAACTAGCCGAGACTGGGCAACTAGACATTCTTCAGCTTGAGAAAGGCAATACTTCGGTGATGTTTTTCCGGTTATCAGATGGTGGCTTTGGTCGCAGTAAATAGATGAATAGTGAACCTGAGTTAAAGCACTTCACCAGACACATATAAACGATAGAAAAGAGCTAAGCATTAGCTCTTTTTTTTGGTCGCTTGAAAGGGGCGAGTGGCAAGATGATGAGCATAATACCGATAAAGGTTAACGTATCTGGTATCTCATCAAACCATATTGCACCTATTAACGCGACAAACACCAGTCCTGAATACTCAGCCAAGGCAATTTGGCTAGAGTGTGCTTTTTGGTAGGCAGCAACCGCAAGGCCGTTGTAACTCAAGATTAACGTTGCACTGAGTGCTATGTATCCCAAATGCTCCACCGATACCGGTTGCCAGTATAGGAAGCACAGTACCAATGATGCTGGAATAGAGAATAACGTTGTCCACCACAGCGTAGTGATCACCGTTTGCTCACTCGGAAGCTTTCTTACCAATACATTGAACAGTGCGAGCGTCAGAGCTGTGCCTAATGCAAACAATGCAGCCCAATGAAATTGCGATGGCCTCAAGACAATCAATGCACCAATAAAACCGATAGTGGTGGCGATGACCTTGCCAAGTGCTGGTTGCTCTTTCAGTAGAAACATAGATAGAGGCAGCATCAATAAGGGCGCGACATAAAATACAGCGTTGGCGGTAGCCAAAGATAAGTGGGTAATCGCGACAACCATACATCCACTGCCAATTAGTATTAGCTGTCCGCGTATGATGGTCACTTTGGCTTGCTGTAAGCGTCGTTGTTCCTTTTTCTGCTGTAGCCACAAAGGGGTGATGATGAGCAGAGATATCAACTGTCGGAAAAAAATATACTGAAGAGGTGGCACTTCGCCATTCAACAGTTTTACCGCTACGTCGGAAAGCGAGGCAAACAAGTTACCTGCAATCAGCAATAGGATACCGACAGTGATATTCGACATCACTTCTCTAATCTCATATCAACGTGCGGAATATCGTCTTCCAAGTACATCTCAGAGATCGTTTTGAAGCCGTGGCTCGCATAGAAGTTTTCTAGGTGTTGTTGCGCACCAATATCGATAGTCGTGCTCGGCCAAAGAGCCTCACAGCGTGTTAACGCTTCTTTTATCAATTGATGCCCTAAACCATCGCCTCTTGCCGATTGCTTAGTCGCCACTCGGCCGATGCTCGTGTAGTCGTAAGAAGTTCCTGGTGGTAACAAGCGTGCACACGCCACTAACTCTTCATCAGCATAGCCAAGCAAGTGTTCAACACCTGCGAGTGTATCTTTACCATCGAGCTCTGGATAAGGGCAATTTTGCTCAACGACGAACACATCTACTCGTAATTTAAGTAGTTGATAAAGCTGTTGTGTTGAAAGTTCAGAGAAGGGAATTGAGTGCCAAGTGATCATGTTTACATCCAGAGGTTATCGATGCCCTGAATGTACTATGTGCGATGATTGTTGGCATTAACTATTGTTAATTCGACCTTTGATTCTGCTCAGGCTGATCGCGGTTATACCGAGGTAAGCAGCAATTTGATTGTCGTTCAAGCGCTGTTCAAGGTCGGGATAATGTTCGCAGAAAAGTTGATAGCGTTGCTCTGGAGTATAGAGCAGCATAAAGCGTTCTTTGTTTTCCTTATGCATCAGCTGAGTTTCTAATAACTTTAAATACAAAGGGTTGTTTGATGCGCGCCACTCGATAACTGCGTTCATTGGCAGTTCTAACATAGTAATTGGTGTGAGCGTTTCTAATAGGTAAGGGGACGCTTGGTTTTTTATCAGACTCTCAAAGCCGATGATCCAATCTTGTTCCCAGTAGAACTCTTTGCTGTATTGCTTGCCGTCATCAGTGAGATAACAAGCGTGGCACAAGCCTTCAAGTACAAAGTAGATTGAACTCGCCATTTCACCTTGATTGATCAGGATGTGTCTGGTTGGTAGCTCAAGTGGTTTCGCGACGGCTAATAGAGATTCAATCTGACTTTCAGAGAAGTCGAAGCTTTGTAGTTGTTCGATAAAAGAGGTGTGCATGGAAATAACCTAACCCAAATAAGTGTCGAAATCATCGCACTTATTTGAGTTTAGGTACAGAGCGGGCTAAATCAGCGTCGAGCGTGCTGTGCTAGATAATCTTGAGCAAGTTCTCTACCCATGTATTTACCAAGAGTTTTCAGTGGTACTTTCTTAAGGTTAACCACAATCAAGCCATCCAGAGCATCATTAAATGATGGGTCGACGTTAAAGCACACCAACTTACCGTTCATCCCTAGGTATTGGCGGAGTAGTACTGGCAGGCCTTTTCCTTGCTCCATACGCGCTAACACTTTAGAGAGCAGAGGAACACTCGCCAATGACGATAACAGATGATTTTGCCAGAACACATGATTACTGGTATTGAGTGGTGAAGAAGGAGAAACCAGGTTTGCTTTTTCTTCGTCATAATGATGTATCGATAAGGTCGTCGCAATCAACAGACGCGCATTGTGGCTGTAATCATTACTGATACTGACTGGGCCGAATAGGTGAGTGTATTGAGGATGACGATACACGAAGGCCGCGATACCTTTCCACAATAGTAATAGTGAGTTAAGGCTCTTTTGATAAGGCTTGCTCACTACAGAACGCCCAAGCTCGATACTGTTGTCTAGGGTATCGATGAATTCTTGATTGTAGTTAAACAGACTACGGGAATAGAGTTGGTCAAGCCCGTGCTCAGCGATCAACTTGTCGACCATACCAAGTCGGTACGCCCCGACCAGTTCAGCCTTAGCTTTGTTCCACACAAACAGTTGATGGTAGTAAAGGTCATACTCATCTAAATCACAGGCAAGCCCGCTGCCTTCTCCGACTTCTCGGAAACTCTCTTCTCTAACTCGACCAATTTCGCGCATTAAGTTAGGAATAGATTGGCTTGGCGTACAGTAGACCTCGAAGTCCCCTTGCTCAAGTAACTTCATCTCTTCAGGAAGAGAATCGACCTCTATTGCCAACACTTCTGGTGGAATAGGCGCAATCACTTGGGTGTCAAAAGAGGGCGCGTGGATTGGCGTATTCGGGCTATCTTGTTGACTCATTAGGTAGGTATTGAGTCGTAGGTAGTTGACGATATCCATCTCTTGTTCAAACGATTTGATCTCTGAATACGGAATCGAAGAGCCAATCGAGATAGAGATAGTCGTCGCCTGTTTATTAAGAAGTTCGCGGCCAAGTAAAGCCGTTCTCAGTAGTGGATGAACACGGCCCGCTTGGTAGAAAAGCTCACTGTTCTTGCCATTGATAAAGATAGGCACTGTGGTGGCTTGGTGACGCTTAACAAACTTTGCGACTGATTTGCTCCACTCGATGTCTGTTAGTGTCTTGGCCCCTTTACGGTAACTCGATACTTCGCCAGCAGGGAACACAATCAAGAGTCCACCGTCTGCTAAATGACGATTGGCATCTCGAATAGCTTTAGCATTGGTGCGTTTCGATTCTTTACTGTTAAAGACATCGACCCCAATGAAAAGATCATCCAGTTCAGGCAGTCGCTTGAGCAACTCATTGGCCAACACCTTCACATCCTTTCTTACCGATCCTACGAGATCTGCAAGGATCACGCCTTCAATCGCACCAAGCGGGTGGTTAGCCACAATGACTACTGGCCCTTGTTCGGGAATATTATCAGTGGCGCCTGCTGAAACGGAATAGTCGATATTCAATGCTGACAAGGTGTGATGCATGAATTCAAAGCTAGATAACTCATCAGGTCTATCTTGATAGAGCTTATCTAGCTTAGATAGCCCAGTTGCCCACTCGACAACAGACTCACCTAAACCAAAAGGCGTGTAACGTGGTAAACGAAAAGGACTATCAATCATAATGAAGCTACCTTATTGACTAAAGTTGTTTAGGAAACCGTCTTGATTCTTGAAATCTTTTACACTTAAAAATGCACCGCAAAGCCATACTAGACATGCCATGCCAAACAGTAATCCGCCGTCATAACCGACAATTTCACCCGCTGCGTTAAACTCAGGCATTTGAATACCGAGCGGCGTAAACAGATGGAAAAATATCGCGCCACTCATAATCCCCACACTCATGATGGCACCTAGGCCATGCCAACGAGTAAACAGCAAAATGGCCGCAATCAATTCAGCGAACCCAATCAAGTAGCCGCCAAATGAACCGAACCAACTTAAGCCAGACCATGTCGCCAAGGTGCCAAAGATATGCTCAGTCTCGTATGAGCCTGTGAACTTAAAAAACAGCGACTGAACAAATACGAAAGCGATAAATGCCGCAGGAATATGTTTAGCTGGAGTGAATGTCATGGTTATTCCCTTATTTGATCAGTTGCGGCCAAATGGTGTCGGCTTTTTGAATATGTTGTGCTCGGTCTTGTTCCCAACGCTGTTTAATCTCTTGGTCGTAGTTGAGGTAAAGCTTGTTATCAACAATCGTCCATTGATTCGGGTCTCCGGGTGCAAAATCACTTTTTGCTGAAACAGCCCAAGCGCAATAACCACCATATTGAGGGGCATATTTTTCAGGATTATTAACAAATAAAGTCAGATTCTTTTCAGAAGAGAAATACCAGTCCGCGCCTTTGTACTCGGTGCTGAATTTTTTACTGCCTTCAATAGGCTTACCTGAAGTGAAATAAGCCACAGTGTCGTAGCCATCGAGCGCCTTGCTGCTAAAGAATCCGGTGTAGATTTCATCGGCGGCAAATACGTAAGGGCTAACAAGTAGCATGACCATGGTTAATAGTTTTCTCATGATGGACTCCATCTATAGATTGATTGCTGGTGATAAATCGAAGGTAAAACGCTGTTGATTTATCTGGCATGGTTTAATGGGTTCACAAGGCGAGCCGGGTGCATAAAACATCGAGGCTTGGCCATGTAGATTACGTAAGTGTGTAAAGCTCACCGTATGTGCGTCTTCACGATGCATACAGGTCGCTAAATGAGGCTGTTCGCTATGATGGTGAGAGTGAAATTGAAGTAAGTTCTGCTGATTCTTACCTGTTGTCATAAGCTGATCGTATTTTTCTTGTCGGTAGGCTTGCACTCGCTCTAAATCAACACCGGATGAGAACAGCGGAGAGTCGGTTTCGACTATTTTTTGTTGAATGCCATCCCACATATAGGCGATAACCAAGCCATGGTGTTGAGTTAAGTTCGGCGCGAAAGCTAGCAAGGTAAATGGGGCAAAAGAGTGCAGATCGAGCTTATGAAATGCTTCAGAGAGCTGACTGATATTACGACTCGATGATAGGTTCTTGAGTAACAAACCACGGCTGACTAAAAGTCCATCAGGTACGATGCCTTGATAGTTATTGAGTAGGCATAACGAAAGCCCGAACTCATTGATACTGATCCAGCTACCACCGCCGGTTGGGTCGTGTGGCATGATGATATCGACGCCGTTAACTCGATATTGTTTAGGTGGCATCGCCAGTGTCCGTGTCTTTTGTTCATCACGATTAAAGAAGACCTGATAGCCATTGTCTTCAAGCAGCCAAGATACTGAACACATGATTATTGCTCCCTCAAATAGCTGCTGGTGGTTGGGGCATAACCAAAGGTGTTGCATGTTTCGACATCAAGAAAGGTCGTGATCACCTTGATCATCGCGTAATGATGATTGGCATGCAGCGCGGCAAAGGTGACCTCTCTTTCTAGCGTAGAAGGCAGGCTGGCAAACACTTGTGTATCCATTGAAACTTCGGTTTGGATCATGATGGGCGCTTCGAGATCTCTGCGGTCTATTCGTTCAAGCCAGTTGATCACGTAATGGATCTCTTTCAACGCAATCGACCTGTCGAATTCGACGGGGTGACCACGACGACGAGTGTTGTAATCAACGGTCGCATTCTCTTTTAAAATCAAAGCGTGAAAAAGATCGAGCGTGTGACGGGTATGCTCACCAATAGAACTTGTGACGTGCGGCTTTGCTCGTGTCAGATAGTCGCTGTCAGATATCGCTAACAAAAACTCTAAACCCTGATTCAATATCTCTACCGCTCCCTTGATACTAGGAGAGAAAGAAGTTAGGGCGCTCGGTTGGGCTATGGGGTTCATTCATGATCCTCGTACAAAGTTAATCGGTGGTCGGATATTGTTGAACAAGACGTCGCTCTTCTTGCCACGCGTTATATAAGCTCTTAAAAGAAGGAGGCTGGTGGCCTCGCTGTTTTTGCTGAGCGCCAATATCAAAAAGAATGCGGTATTGCAGGAGTAGCGTAGAAAATATCTCTCGCAATGGTGTGTTGCGATCCCAGATATGCCCAGCCTCACTGCTTGCGCCATTGACCTCAAGGATAGTGAAATCCTCGCCGTTCATTAGGCTGTGCATGTCCTTGAATTTGACGTCGAGTCGACCAAAGTGGAAGCCATCGAAGTCGTCGAATATTTCGTCTAAGCGTTCGGTTAAAGCCTGAGTAATGTATTGATTGCCATCGCGGAAGATGCAGCCACGGCTATGGCTACCTGCGAACGCGAGTTGGAACTCTTCGCCCTCTGCGAGCACTTGATCCAATTTATCTTCATGCCTTGGTAGATACAGGTGGCTGAGTTGCCCAGCACGCGGGCTATTTTCAATTAACTGCTTGAGTGTCGACTTGCCATCACCCATCACCATTGGTGAATATTTGAGTGTGATCGAGATGATCTCACCTTGCTTTTTGTTTGGGTAACGAACATAGAAAACCCCCGCTTCAGCTTGATAAGGCGCCTTTTCTTGCAATAGAAAGCGAGCACCATTTGGGAAAAATTCAACATACTGTTCAAGTTGATCTTGTGTGTTGATCAGCTTAACGCCAACACCTCGACAGCCAAGATCCGGTTTAGCCACAATCGGGAAATCGAGATCCGATTGTATGAGTGCACTGCGTGCATCTTCAGCTTGTTTCTTACTGCTAAGATCCGTTTTGGTTAGGGTGATAAACGGAGAGATCCAGCGCTGACTCGATGATCCGGCAAGGCTCAGTATTTCGTGTTTTGATTCGCCTACCATGCCGCTTAACTTGATGCTCGGGTTGGCGATGAGCGGCAGCGCCCAGTCAAAGTGCCGTAACCCTTGCATCAGGCTTTGAATCACCACTGGCGTGTAGAAGAACCAAGTTGGAAGAAACTCATAAGGAGAGACACTGCGCACGGTATCTTTTTCAAGCAAGGGCATGCCTGCATTGATTTGATGTGCTGGAATGATGCGAATATCTTGCGGTGAACTCATGATAATCCTCTAGAGTAGGTTCTATTCATTAATCGATTGCCGATAAACAACAAAGCGATGGCACACGGGATGATGATCCATTGATATTCAGAGGCTTGCAGCCACGCTGATGTCCCTAAATAGTAGATGGCAGAGAAGACAATGCCAGTCCAGATCGCAGTGGCACTAATAACGGCAAACAAGAAAGTAGGCAGTGGGATTGCGAAAAAGCCACTTAAGGTAAAACCGACGGTACGAAGCCCGGGAATAAAGCGGATAACAAAAAGGCTGCTGAAAGCGTTTTGACGTAATTTAGTGCGAAGTGCACGAAAGTATCGGTTGGTGAGGGCTTTGTAACGAACGCCTCGGAAATAACGTCCTGATTTACCTAGGTAATAGAGGCCGATATCTCCTGTGGCAATGCCGATGAAAATGGCAAGCAACGCATATTGAGGAAGCATGAGTCCTTGAGTTGCTAAACCTGCCGCTGTAACAATCGCCAGATCTTCAAGCAAGTAAGAAAGCGCGATAATGCCAAGCATCAGCCATAGCAGCGATTCCTCTCCCGTATTTAACCATGCTTGAATGCTCTCGACGGTGCTCATCAAATGTCCTTATCTATCCCATAGATGAATGGCTTAATGACCATTCATTGAGTGTAGTAAATTAAATAGACAGGAGGAGCGGAGAAAAACTTACAGGCGATTGCTGCTTTTTTATATTTGATTGATTTTATTGGCGGTTTGAGTCGCGCTGTTTGGGTATTGAATTAGCGGGCGTTTACGGTGAGAAAAGTAGGGCAGTGGATTTGGTTTATAAATAACAAAAGAAAAAGGCTGAGTCGTTAAACTCAGCCTTTCAGAACGTTAACTATGGATTACAAGGTAATCTATTTAGTTAGGTCAATCTGGTAAACAGCAAAACCAACATCGTCAGTCGCAACACGTTTCATCGGGTATTGCCCCTTTTCTTTGATGAACTCTGCCGCTTTGTCGCTTGGAGATGTTTCAAAGCGGATATCTAGCTTTTTATCCGTTTTGATTGGCGCAAATGACCAGTTGTTATCAGCCGTTGGGCTCACTTGACCTTGCTCTTTGCTCACTCGAGAGATGTAGTTTGCTAGAACAGTACGGTTCTCATCTGGTGCATCAAATGCGATGAAGTCTTCACCCGTACCTGGGAACTTATTGCTGTATGCTCGGTAGTTGTTGGTTGCGATCAGGAAGTCTTGCTTCACGTCGATTGGCTTACCTTGGTAAGTTAGACCTACGATACGCTCAGAGCCTTCATTAATAACTTTACAGTTACCATCGTATTTTGCTGGTTGTGTAACATCGATTTGGTACTCAACGCCATCGATGACATCAAAGTTGTAAGTGCGGAAGCCGTCCCATTCAACCAACTGCTGTGGTGCGGTCGAATTAACATCTATTTTTTGGAATTGACCAGCAGAACACTCAAGCCACTCTTTTACTTCGTGGCCTGTTACCTTCATTGCAACTAGCGTGTTCGGGTAAAGGTATAAGTCAGCCGCGTTACGGAATGTCAGTTGACCAGATTCAACTTCAGTGAAGTTCGCTGGGTCATTCTTACGGCCGCCTGCTTTGAATGGTGCAGCTGCTGAAAGTACAGGTGTGCCATCTAAGTCTGGATCACCTTGGATGAACTGCTCAACGTAATCTTTTTGCGCAAGGTTCACGATTTGAACAGTTGGATCGTCTTGTACTAGAGACAAGAAGCTGTACATCACATCGTCTGCTTTACCAATCGGTTGGTTAACAAACTCACGAGTACCTGCGTGGTCTTTTTCTAGTGCAGAAACGATGCCTTCATCAGCAGCAGCAAGAGATTTCTTTTCTACCTTGTCGTAGATTGGGCGTGCTTCTGATTGGCCTTTAACAACTTCCCACTTACCGTCTTTTTGTGCAAGTGTTAGATCCATAACACCAACGTGGCTACCCCAGCGGCCTGGCATTACAGCCGCAACGCCGTTCATTGTGCCCGTTTCGTTGTTGATGCCTTGAATGTCATCAAAACCTTTTCCTGGGAATACTGCGTGAGAGTGACCAAATGCGATTGCATCAATGCCGTCTACTTCAGATAGGTAGAACGTTGAGTTCTCTTCGCCATTTTTGTACGGGTCAGTTGATACGCCTGAGTGAGGGATAGCAACGATTACTTCAGCGCCTTCCGCTTTCATTTGAGGCACTAACTCGTTAGCTGTCTCAATGATATCGCGAGCGATCACTTTGCCTTCAAGGTTCTTCTTATCCCACGTCATGATTTGTGGTGGAACAAAACCGATGTAACCCACTTTTACTTCATGTTCTACGCCAGCAGTATCTTCAAAGGTGTGCGTCTTGATGATGTATGGCGTGAAGTAGTGTTCTTTGGTTTCTGCGTCGTAAACGTTAGCACTGATGTACGGGAAATCAGCGTCGTTAATAGATTCTTCTAGGAACTCAAGACCGTAGTTGAATTCGTGGTTACCTAGGTTTGCAGCGTCGTAGCTTAGTTGGTTCATTGCTTTATATGCAGGGTGAACTTCGCCAGCCTCGATGCCTTTGTCTGCCATGTAGTCACCCATTGGGCTACCTTGCAGCAAGTCACCGTTATCAACTAATACGCTGTTGGTTACTTCGCTTTGAGCTTCTTTTACTAGAGTTGCAGTACGTGCTAAGCCGATTTTTTTCGACGGCTTGTCTTTGTAGTAGTCGTAATCCATTAGGTTGGTATGGATATCCGTCGTTTCTACGACACGTAATTTAATCACTTCATCGGTATCTGGTGTTGTTGTGCAGCCTGCTAAAGTCAGACCAAGACCAGCAAGTACAGCCAATGACAAAGGTTTCATTGCAACTTTCATTTTGGAGCTCCAAAGTGGATTAGTAGAAAATTCGTTGCGTAATGTAACAAAATGGAATGAAACAATGATTACAACGAATGTTAATTCGTGACTTAGATCGATTACTTTATAGTGTTCTGCAAGGCGCCTCCCAAAGCTGCTCAATCGATGCGCAACTGATATCGATAATATTAGCCCATTCATTTCACCTATTTATCGATGAATCTCATCCCTTATCAGCTTTTCGAATAAAAAATGAAATTTTAGAATTTCCAGTAATATGAGAGGCTCGTCATAATGCCTATATCAAGGACGTATCAGGCAGATGAATAGCAAGGATAGCTCAAAACGAAGCTTCTGTTTTCTTCTAGTGCCAATACTCCCATTCACTTAAGTGGATGAGTTAAATCCCTTGCTTGGCAAGACCAAGTAATGAATTGCTCGTACTGCGAGCCTTAAAGGAAGCACTGAAATGGACCAAGAACGTTTAACCCACCTAAAACAGCTTGAAGCGGAAAGTATTCATATTATCCGTGAAGTTGCTGCTGAGTTTGATAACCCAGTGATGATGTACTCCATCGGTAAAGATTCTTCTGTGATGCTTCATTTAGCTCGCAAAGCGTTTTATCCAGGCAAGATTCCATTCCCACTATTGCACGTTGATACGGATTGGAAATTTCGCGAGATGATTGAGTTTCGTGATCGTACGGCTAAAAAGTACGGCTTCGACCTTTTAGTACATAAGAACCCAGAAGGTATTGAGATGGGGTGTAGCCCGTTCGTACATGGTTCTTCTAAGCACACTGACATCATGAAAACACAGGGCCTTAAGCAGGCGTTAAACAAGTATGGGTTCGATGCGGCTTTTGGTGGTGCGCGTCGTGATGAAGAAAAATCTCGAGCAAAAGAGCGTGTTTATTCTTTCCGTGATAAGAACCATACATGGGATCCAAAAAACCAGCGTCCAGAGCTTTGGCACACCTACAACGGTCAGGTTAATAAGGGCGAAAGCATTCGTGTCTTCCCACTATCTAACTGGACTGAGCTTGATATCTGGCAATACATCTACCTAGAGAGTATCGATATTGTTCCGCTTTATCTATCTGATAAACGTCCTGTGGTTGAGCGTGATGGCATGCTGATCATGGTTGATGATGACCGTATGGAACTGCAAGAAGGTGAAGTGATTGAAGAGAAAAGCGTTCGCTTCCGTACTTTGGGCTGTTACCCACTAACCGGAGCCGTTGAATCTGAGGCGAATACGCTAACAGGCATTATTGAAGAGATGCTGGTGGCGACGTCCAGTGAGCGTCAAGGTCGAGCGATTGACCATGATCAGTCGGGCTCTATGGAGCTGAAAAAGCGCCAAGGTTATTTCTAAGAATCTAAGGAAAGAAAAATGAATAGTGCAGTAGAAGCCGAATTGGCTGAACTAGGGATTGAAGGTTATCTAAGTCAGCATCAGCATAAATCTATGCTTAGATTTTTAACTTGTGGCTCGGTAGATGACGGTAAAAGTACGTTAATCGGTCGCTTACTCCATGATACAAAACAGATTTATGAAGATCAGCTAGCAGCAGTTCACTCGGATAGCCAACGAGTGGGTACCACAGGTGAGAAACCTGACTTGGCATTGCTTGTTGATGGCTTGCAGGCTGAGCGTGAGCAAGGGATTACGATCGATGTGGCTTATCGCTACTTCTCGACTCAAAAGCGTAAATTCATTATTGCTGATACCCCTGGGCATGAGCAGTACACGCGTAATATGGCAACAGGCGCTTCAACGTGTGATCTGGCAGTGATCTTGATTGATGCTCGTAAGGGCGTACTGGATCAAACACGTCGTCACTCGTTTATTTCTAACCTACTTGGTTTGAAGCATTTCATCGTTGCAGTCAACAAAATGGATCTCGTCGAGTACTCGCAAGATCGTTTTGAGGAGATTCGCGATCAGTACCTAGAGTTTGCTGAAAACCTAGAGGGCGAGACTAATATTCAGATTCTGCCAGTTTCGGCACTTGAAGGTATTAACGTTGCTGCGCCAAGCAAAGAGCTTGCATGGTTCGAAGGTCCATCGCTATTAGAAGTGTTAGAGAACGTAGACATTGACCAAAAACGTTCTGCGGGCGAATTCCGTTTCCCTGTGCAGTATGTCAATCGTCCTAACTTAGATTTCCGTGGCTTTGCCGGCACCGTGGCTTCTGGTCGTGTCAGCGTCGGTGATGAAATCAAGGCGTTGCCTTCAGGTAAAACCTCTAAGGTGGCAAGCATTGTGACCTTTGATGGTGAACTTGAATCAGCACAAGCGGGTTTGGCGGTAACACTGACTCTTGAAGATGAAATCGATATCAGCCGTGGTGATTTGATTGTGCTAGAAAATGCACAGATTGAATCAACCAACCATGTATTGGCAGACATCGTGTGGATGACAGAGCAACCACTGCAACCGGGTAAAGCTTACGACATCAAGATCGCAGGCAAGAAAACCGTCGGTCAGGTTGAAACGGTTCGTCATCAATATGATATCAACAACCTGTCGACTCACGCTGTTGATGAGTTGCCACTGAATGGTATTGGTTTGTGTGAATGGTCATTGAACGAGACCGTCGCGCTGGATAAATACCGTGAGAGTGCGGACACCGGTGGTTTCATTGTTATCGACCGCCTGACTAATGTGACGGTTGGTGCTGGTTTGATTCGAGACCGTTTGGACTCTGTTGAACAGCAAGTCGGTAACTTCTCTGCATTTGAACTTGAGTTCAACGCATTGGTACGCAAGCACTTCCCTCATTGGGATGCCAAAGATCTAAGCCAACTACTGAAGTCATAAACGACCAAGTAACAGCTTATTGAATCAGGCGGAAACCGATTGTTTCCGCCATAAAGGACGGGTATATGTGGCAACAAGGATTTGTATTAGCGATTTTGCTCGGCATCATTACTTGCCTGCTCGTTACCCGTATTAAGCCAAGCTTTATCTTTGCTGGCGCGGCTTTTATTGCTTTTATGGCTGGTATGATCGACTTGTCGAGCCTAGCCAATAACTTCACTAACTCCTCGTTACTGACTTTAATTCTTCTGATCCTCGCATCAAGTGCGTTGGAGAAAACTCGCTTAATCAGCTGGGTTAGCCGCAATATCTCTGAAGGTAGGCTAGGTACCGTGGTTGCGAAGTTGGGTATTTCCACAGCGCTACTTTCTTCTTTTACTAATAACACAGCGGTGGTTGTCTCTTTGATCGGAGCGATCAAACGCAATCAACAGCACGCGCCATCTAAGTTACTTATCCCTTTGTCATACGCTGCCATTTTAGGCGGAACCCTGACATTGATCGGCACTTCAACTAATTTGATCATCAATAGTTTTGTTGAAGATGCTGGACTGCCAAGCTTAAACTTTTTCACTCCAACCTTGATCGGTTTAGCGGTCTTGGTGGGTGGTGTTTTGATTCTTATCCCTCTGAGTTACTTCTTACCAAGCTACGATGATGGGTCGCAGGATGATCTGCCTTACTTTCTAGAGGCGCGAGTTGAACCTGGCTCACCGTTAGTTGGCCGCAGTGTTAGCGAAAATAATCTAAGAGCTTTGAGAAAATTGTTCTTAGCCGAAGTGATTCGCGACGGTAAGACCACGGCTTCGATTGACCCTGATTTTATTCTTCAAGCCCGTGACCGGTTGCTGTTTTGTGGCGACGTTGAAAGCGTAGCGACACTACAAGAAATTCAAGGGTTGACCCTGTTTGGCCAGCATCACCTTAACGGCCAGAGCTTTGTTGAAGTGGTGGTGAGTTCGTCGGCAAGCTTCTGTAATAAAACCCTCAAAACAAGCCAGTTTAGAGACCGTTTCGATGCAGTTGTAGTTGCTATTCGTCGTGGCCATGAGCGCCTTGAAGGTGGGCTAGGGAATATCACATTGACCGCTGGTGATACCTTGATTTTGGTTCCCGGTAAACGCTTTGAAGAACAGCGCCAGCAACACAACAAAGAGTTTGTGTTGATGAATGACTTGGACTCGAGTGCCAAGCTTGATGCCGATAAATCGACGTTTGTATTGCTCGGTTTTGCCAGTGTGATTGGTCTAGCCCTTGCTGAAGTCGTGCCGATTATCAAAGGGCTGGCTGGTTTCTTACTGTTGCTGGTGGCCTTTGGTGTGGTGCAACTGGGTGAACTCCGTCGCCGTTTTCCGGTTGATATTGTGGTGATCGTTGGCTCCGCTCTGTCTATTGCTCAACTGATGATTTCATCTGGGCTGTCTGAGCGTATGGGGCTGATGTTTATGGAAGCCTTTAATGGCTGGGGCGTGTTTGGTGCGTTAGTCGCGACCTATTTTATGACCTTGGTTCTAACAGAACTGGTTACCAATAATGCGGCCGCAGCACTCTCTTTCCCAATCGGCTATAGCATGGCTATCGGCTATGGCGTTGACCCTATGCCATTCATTATGGCGGTTCTATTTGGTGCCAGTGCCAGTTTTATTTCGCCATACGGCTACCAAACTAATTTACTTGTTTATAGCGTAGGTAATTACCATCTCACGGATTATCTACGTATCGGCATCCCAATCTCGATTGTCTATTCGGGCTTGGTGCTGACCCTGATTCCTTACTTTTTCCCATTTTAATGCTGTTTATTTAAAGGACTAATTATGACCGCAGTACTCAAACCAAAAGATGAGAATGTTGTGTGGCATCAACATTCGATTGATAAAACATTTCGTGCGGATCTGAAATCACAGAAACCAGCTGTGCTCTGGTTCACTGGATTATCTGGTTCTGGGAAATCAACAGTTGCTGGATCATTAGAAAACCGCTTAGCCCAACTTGGTTACCATACTTACTTATTGGATGGCGACAATGTCCGTCATGGGTTATGTAGCGACCTTGGCTTCTCAGAGCAAGACCGTCGAGAGAATATTCGTCGTATTGGTGAGCTCGCTAAATTGATGGCGGATGCGGGTTTGATCGTGTTGTCAGCGTTTATCTCTCCACATCAAGCGGAGAGACAGTTGGTACGTGATTTATTACCGGAAGGGGAGTTTCTTGAGGTGTTTGTGAACACACCACTTGAGGTGTGTGAGCAGCGTGACCCGAAAGGCCTGTATAAGAAAGCACGAGCGGGAGAAATCCCGAACTTCACGGGTATTAGCTCAGTGTACGAAGCGCCTCAGAGCCCTGAGATAGATCTACCCGCGGGCGAAAAGACACTCGATGAACTGGTCGAATTGTGTATTGAGGCTTTAGAGAAGCGTAATATTTTATCCAATTGAGATCGATGGTATGACTAAGGCTACTCTCCTGTTTATCTGCTTAATTCACTGCGGATAAATAGTGCAGCCTTGGTTTTCCGAGACAAGAACCTTATCCTCTAGATTCTCTTCACTCTTATCAATACTCTTCACAGCGTACACCGTCTATTTTTTACAGTATCGATTGTCTAGACGGTGTAGTTCACACTGCTTTTAACTTCTGTTTGAACCGTAAATTTTTGGCTCAATAGCGCAATCAGCTGGTCGTAATACTGCGTGTTAGGCTTGTTGCCAAGTAAGTTGCAAAGCTCATTGCCTGTTGGACTGAATCGGTAGTAAATCAGCTTTACCCCTTTTGATAATGGTGCCAGTGACATGCCCTTACCTTGATAAGTTAAGTGCAGAGCAGGATCGAAATCAATCTCTCCAGATTCTAGTTCTGTGCCCAGAATAATTCCGAGTTCAATCAAGTGGAGCAAGCTAGAGTAGGGAAGGTTGTGTCCACCAAGATTGATGGTGTTGGTGGTGTCCCTTTTACCAAAGCTGAAGATTCCAGCATGGGATTTAAAGCCGAGTAACAGTTTTCTGCTGTTATCACTACCAAAGCTACAACCAAGTGACGCTGCTCTTTGCAGGGTGAGCGCTTCTTTTGGTGTCATGTCTTTTAAGATCTGCAGCGCTTTCATCGAAGTCGAGCCTGGGTTGGTGACTTCTCGTTTCAGTACTTGAGCCCATAGCCTCTGCATCGATGTATTGTGGATCTCTTGTGCCATATCGAAGAAACGGTATAGCCAGTCCTGATCAGGGTCTCCAGCCGCTTCATCCTTACATGAAGAGTGTGCCAACTTTAGAATCTGTTCTAGGTTCTTTTGGCGAAGTTCTCTACGTTTTTTCTCTCGTAATAGTGCCCGTTCGATAAGCGTACTCTCAGCTTTATCGTTTGGCTTTGCACTATGACTAATTAAGGAATCGAGGCCGAAGCTTTGTGCGATGTGCCGCATTCTGCTTGCACTGTCGGCAATATGAGGCTTTTTCTCATGCTTTTGCTGTGTATCGCTAGCATGCTCAATGATCACTGGCTGTTTGGTTTCTGACATAAGAGTACCGTTAGGAGACGACTCAATACCAATCGTAGTAAATAATTGCTCGCTCTAGCTTGTTAAAACGCTCGATAACAGCGTTAGAATTTTTGATTGTAGAATAACTACTTATCAAAAAGCTCCGCCTTGTTCTCAAGCCTTTTTCCTACGCTATTTCTGAACACTTACTTATTGTGATTGGTATAACTGTCTAAAATGTAACTCTTTATCTTATTGGTGGCTAGATTTTGCGTGCAGAGTTGAAGGTTTCAACAAAATTTTACTTTTGCTAATGATAATAAAATGTTAAATTTGTTGTAATTCTCAAGGAGGAGTTATGAATCAAGTCAATGATAACAAGCTGAAGAAACAGCTTAGTATAGGGTTATTACTCGCTACTTATGTCGCTGTTCTAGCGTACTTGTCTAATTACATCGCATAATTTAGAATAAAATTATCGTTATTAAACTGTTATTGAATGATCTCACTCGTTCAGTGACGGCAGCTCATCCTTGAGCCACCCTTCTAATGACTACATGTCGTCATATTCTTCAATCGCAGTACCTTCAATAAGATAACCTGTTTGAGCTAAGTCGTGGCTTATTGACTCGGTTTTTAGTGTACCTACTAAATAAATCACATCCCATAGCTGCTGTATTGGTGCACCTTTAGGGAACTTCACGTAGATGATTTGGTTCGGCGGCGGTGGCGGTACGTGGATACATGCGCCAAAGTACGGCACTAACAGAAACTCAGTGATCATGTTCTCATCGCCTTCCAATGGAATCACAAAGCCAGGAATCTTGACTGTGCTGCCATTCAGCTCTGGGCGAACAGCGCCAAGTGTCGATTGTTGAGGTTTGTCCATACTGTCGTGGTTAACCATAGGCATACCAAATGAGTCGAGTTGTGCTCGCTCTGACTCTGGAATCAAGTCAATCCAATCGAGTGTTAATACCGATTCGTCAGTCTGAGTGGTTTCAGCGTGAGCTGTGCTGATAAATGGGAACATAAGTAACCCAAGTATCAGTAGGAATTTGCGTTGCATCGTAGGTTCCTATTTTAGATTCGGATAGTCATGCCATCAGACAATGACTGACGGTAAGCTCTGAAAGCGGGAATAAAGCCAATAATGATTCCGGCAACTTGCACCAACATAAGCAGTTTCCACTCATGAGGTGTGATTGCGGATATCGATATGTTGATACCATAACTTTGTTGCACAATAGGAGCAACTACTGCGATTAGCGCAAACAACACGGCAACACCCAATGTGATACCGAGGAAGGTTAGGGCACTTGCTTCACTGATCAGTAAACCGAACACATGACGAGGCCTTGCTCCCATCGCGCGCAGAATGGCCATCTCTCGACGTCTTTCTTGCAAGCTAGTGAGTAGACTACTCAGCATCCCTAGCAGTCCCGCGATTACCACAAACCCTGAAACAATCAGTAGTGCTTGCTCTGCTACGGCCATCATTCCCCATAATTCGTGAAGCGCAATGCCTGGCATAATGGCGCTCAAAGGTTCTTGGCGGTAGTTATTGATTTCTCGTTGCAGTGCAAAGGTTTGGATCTTCGATTTAAGGCCAACCATCATCGCGGTAATCTGCTTTGGTTGGAAGTCACGTTGCTTTAGCGCTTCAGCATTCGGTGTGTGGCCTAGGTTAGCCCCCGATTCCCAACCAACGTGAATCGCTTCAATGGCCTCTAACGAGACATGCACCGTTTTATCTACTGGTGTGCCGGTTGGCGCGAGTATTCCTACAATGGTGAAAGGCAGGTTGTCGTGGCGACTGAAGGCGACATCACTGATACCGTGCGCCAGAATGATGTGATCACCAATCTTGTAATCTAACTTCTTCGCGACATCGGCACCAATCACGACATCAAATAGCTGATTAAACTCTTTACCTTGCTGAAAAGTAAGTGGTTGCTTACTTCCATAGCGATAATTATCAAAGTAACTATGGTTCGTGCCCATTACACGAAAGCCTTTATGTGAATCTCCCAATGAGATGGGTATCGCCCACTTTACAGCATTATGCTGGCTAAATTCTTGATAGCTTTTCCAGTCGATGTTGTTGGTTGCATTACCAATTCTAAATACCGAATAAAGCAGTAGGTTTACCTGACCAGAGCGGCCACCAACAATAAGGTCGGTACCTGAAATCGTATTAGCAAAACTGCTTTTTGCTTCGGTTCTTACACGTTCAACACCGAGTAATAGAATCACTGACACTGCCACGGTGAGAATCGTCAGAATAGCGGTGGCTTTACGGTTGAGTACGCTTTTTAGGGCTAAGTGAGTAATTACTTTCATACGACAACCTTAGCTTGGTTAACGGTTTTTAAATCTATGGTTCGAGTGAATAGCGTTTCTAATGTTGGATCGTGACTGACAAATATCAGAGTAGACCCGGCTTGATTTGCTTGCTCTAGTAACAATTCGATGAAGGCTTCTCGGTTGTCATGATCCAGAGCCGAGGTTGGCTCGTCGGCAATAATGATTTTCGGTTGGCCGATCAAAGCACGAGCGGCAGCAACACGTTGTTGTTGACCAATGCTCAATTCGGTAACAGGCTTGTCCATTAGAGCTTGAGGTAGCTTTAATCTGAGCAACAACTCTTGAGCGGTTGCTTGCAGGCTGTTCTGACTTTCAGTGACTTGCTGCTTACGAATCTTAGAAAACTGACAAGGAAGCGTCACGTTGTCGATCACTGACAAGTAAGGAAGCAGATTAAATTGTTGGAATATATAGCCAATATGATCGGCTCTGAACTTGTCCCTCTGACGAGGTGTTAGCTGTGTGAGGTCTTGGCCAAGGATAGATACTTCGCCTTGTTCAGCTTGGTTGATTCCGGTCAGTAACCCTAACAATGTTGATTTCCCGCAACCACTAGGCCCTTTGATGAAAAGGTGCTCTTGGGCTTGGATATGCAGTGAGGGGATCTCTAGCGTTGGGGGTAATTCAGGCTTCCAACGAAAGCTGATATTTTCGAGTTTGACCACAAGTGATGAACTGTCAAAAGACATATTAGCTCCAATGATTAAAGCGGTGTATTTACTGGACAGCTATTAGAAAAATAAATTCCCAGAACACACCGATTTGCACAACCAAGTAAGTGACTACTTACTTGGCTGCGTATCTACGTTTAATTCAATCTAATACGGATTAGAATCGAAAACTAATACGATCTGCGTTAAGCACTTCTTGAATTTGAGCGCTGTCAGTTAGAAGGTTTACCGTCATTGATTTTGTGTTGCTGAACTTAGAGAACCATTGAGTGCTCACGGTATCTAGCTTCGCAATATCTGAACATTGGTAATGGTACTCGACAGTGAATTCGCCGTGCCCACCTTCTGAATGGTCGTGGCCTTCATGGTCATCATGATCGTGTTCTGCATGGTCATGGCCTTTGTGGTCATCATGATCGTGTTCTGCATGGTCATGGCCTTTGTGGTCATCATGGTCGTGTTCTGCGTGATCATGGCCTTTGTGGTCATCATGGTCGTGTTCAGCGTGTTCAGCGTGGTCATGGCCTTCATGGTCATCATGATCGCCTTCCAAGGTGTTCGTCACCGACTTGAACTTCAGAGTACAGCTTGCATTTTTGAAACCAAATAGCTCATCTGGCTTGTTTAATTGCGCAATCGCTTGTTCAAATACTTTCTTTTGCTCAGCAGTTTCTGGAGCATGTTCAAAGCCAACCACATCAGCGCCGGGAGCTGTTACTTCAACAAGTAGTTCTTGCCCATCTTGAGCGATGTTCACCTCAACTTTACCGTGCACGTGTGCTTCGTGAGAGCGGAATTCTTCGTTAGCTAGAACATTAGTAGAGACAGTCATACCGATAACAACGGCTAGAATAGTAGGTTTCATGTTTTTTTCCTGAATAAAGGTTAATTAAAAAGTAGTGGTAATTAAGAAATCTTTACAGGAGGTGAACGTGCTAAATAAGCGAAATACAGGCGCTGTAACGAAATGACTGACTCTGTGATAGCGACAGTAAATTCCGAATGGAACTCTGGGATCTGTGGAAGTGAATGCGCCGTTATGAACTGATTTATCGAAAACAGCTCACAGTGATGTGAAGAGTGATGATGTGGGTCGATATCTACAATATGTGTCGCTGCTAACACGCTCAACATGAGCATCAGCCCAAGCAAGAAGCCTGTTTTACGTTTCACATTATTAGGTGTGTTTTTCCACATCAGGATGATTAACCACAGAATTAAAAAAGGATACTGTTATAATATAACAATATCCTTTGGTCAGGTCTCGAAAAAGACGCGAATATCTTATTAAAGGCTCGCTTTAATCAACTCAATAACTTGAGTGACTTCTGAGTCGTTTAATGCCCCTTCTTTAACAAACAATATTTTACCTTGCTTGTCTTGAACGATAATCGCTGAGCTCTCTTCTTTTAAAGCCCATGATGACGCTACGGTTCCGTCTTCATCTAGCACCATAGAAGACCATGGAAATTCTTCTTTGCTACTTTCTGCTGACGATTTAACAAAAGACCCAGTTCCCCAAATCGCATCATCTTGGTTGATGATGGTAGTGGTTTGGTAGCTGTCTTCTGCGAATTTCGATGCTGTAATTGCTGCCATCAGTTGTGCGTTGAGCTCTTTCGAGCTGCTACGGCCAGCAATAGCTTGAACGACGCGAACTTTACCTAGAAGATCATTGGTTGCCCAAGCTTGATATCCAGTATTTCCGTCGTTTAGTACGATTTCACCATAGTTGCTAACATCGACAGCAGGCAGAGTTGCACCGACTGATAGATTATGAGCATTGGCGAAAAGTGGAGAGGCTGCGGCTAAAAAAGCCAGTAGAGTTTTGTTTTTCATTATATTTTTGTTCCGCTTATTGGTTTGCTCTGGAAGTATAATATGAAATTTGAAAAATGCCTCTTTAACTTTTTTATCGTACGGTGTGGAAATAAGTTGCAGGCTTGTTACCAAAAGGTATAATGCATCAATATCGAGATGAACAATAGATTATCTTGCTGTTTGCTAAAGGAATTAGCGATTTAATGTGCTTTGAATACGTTGGTGTTCAGGTACGTGGCTGTAGTACTCAAATGGAATTGAGGTTGTATTATGTTAAGAAAATTTTCTACTTACCGTCCACATCAGGTGGCGCGTTTCGTTAAAGTCCTGTTCAAAGGCCAGTTTGCTATAGAGGGTATCGGAGAGTTTCGCTTCGACCAAGGCAAGGTGCTTCTTCCTGAAGTTTCAGACAAACAAAAGCTAACGATTTTTAAAGAAGTTAACGGCACCATTGCTGCGCTGCCGGTGTAACTGACTGTTATAGATTTGCATTTCGTCAAATAGATTTCCAATGAAAAAGGGCTTCCTAGCGGAAGCCCTTTTTTAATGGATGTTGTTCTAGTTTGTATGCCTAATACCAATCGTAGTAAATAACTGTTCATCTTAGCTGGTTAAAACACTCGATAACATCGTTAGAAATTTTGATTGTAGAATAACTACTTATCGAAAATTTCTGCCTTGTTCTCAAGCATTTTTCCTGCGCTATTTATGATCACTTACTTACTGTGATTGGTATAACACATTATTGCGGAGGGAAGCACACACCTGTTCCACCCAATCCACAATAACCATTCGGATTTTTAGCTAAGTATTGCTGGTGGTAGGTTTCTGCGAAAAAATATTTTCCAGCAGGCAGAACTTCCGTTGTGATTTCGTTGCCCAATGATTCAGTCATTGCTCGTTGGTATTCACGTTTAGAGTGCTCAGCGATAGTCTGTTGTTCTTCGCTGAAGGTGTATATCGCAGAACGGTATTGAGTCCCTAAATCGTTGCCTTGGCGCATCCCTTGAGTTGGGTCATGACGCTCCCAAAAGGTTTCAAGTACTTGAGCGAGAGATGTTTGTTCGCTATCAAAAATGACACGAACGACTTCGGTATGGCCAGTTTGTCCGCTACATACCTGCTCATAAGTGGGGTTAATCGTGTATCCACCAGCGTAGCCAACAGATGTTGAAATAACGCCGTTCAACTGCCAGAACAAACGCTCAGCTCCCCAGAAGCATCCCATACCAAGTAGGACTTCTTGTTGAGAACCCGTAGGTGTATTGAGCAAGTCAGTTTGATTGACGAAATGGCGCTCAGTGATTCGGATTGGGTCAGCATTTCCCGGTAATGCGGTTGCTGCGGAAACCAGTTGTTGTTTGTTTAGCATATTATATTCCTTTTCGCATACGTTTACCGCGTTAGTTAACATTAGATCTAGGTTTATATTAACTGGAGGCTCATATTAACGGCTGGTTAATATTGATTAAGTCTTTACATTAGACCGTGTTATTACCAGATTTGTTACAGACTCAATGCCTTTTTAGCGGTATGATTTCTTTTCACTTATTAACGTATTGATAACTTCTTCACCAATTAAACATGATAAGAAAAACTTTACCAGTTCTGATTGGCACTCTACTGTCATCGACATTCGCTTTCGCTGACGTTTCCCTTGATATTAAAGGGTTGGATGGCGCGCTTGCAGATAATGTGGATGCTTATCTGAGTGCGATTCCTGAAGAAGAGTATTCGGTCTCATTAAGATTTCAATCTCGCTTGGAGTCGATGATCAACGAAGCGTTGAATGCATTAGGCTACTACCAACCTAATATCACATTTACTCATTCTGAAGATGATACCGAATTGACTGTTACGGTTGAGCCGGGAGAGCCGGTTGTTATTTATGCTTCAGATATTGTTCTGACTGGTGAAGCCAAAGATGATCCTGATTTTTTGGCCTTAATAGCTAAGAGCAAGTTGTCTAAAGGTTCGATTTTGAATCATGGTAATTATGACTCTTTAAAATCATCGATCCGCAATCTTGGATTAGCGAAAGGTTACTTCGATGGGGCGTATGATCTTAGCAAACTAGAAGTCGCTCCTGAATTAAACCGCGCTTATGTCCGCCTTCATTATAACAGTGGTATTCGTTATCACTTTGGCTCTACTCAGGTTACTGGTAGCCAAATAGAAGAAGAGAAGGTGCAGTCACTTAAACCATTTGAAGATGGCGAACCTTACTCGATAACCAAAGTTGGTGAATACAACCAAAACCTTTCCAATACGGATTGGTTCTCTTCAGTCTTTGTTGAGCCTGATTTAAGTCAATTGGGTGAAGGTCGAGAAATTCCGATGAAGGTAAGCCTTGCTCCGCAAGCGCGGAACCAAATTGAAACGGGTATCGGTGTATCAACAGACTTGGGTGTAAAAGGTACCCTTAAATGGAAGAAACCTTGGGTTAATGAGAAAGGTCATAGTTTTAATAGTAGTTTATCGATCTCCAAGCCTGAGCAGACGATTACGGCGGCTTATAAAATCCCATTGGATGACGTGCTTAATGACTACTATCAAATTAAGTATGGAATGAAGAATCTGGATAACCGTGATACCAAGAGTTTGGAGTCAAACTTAGCCTTAGAAAGGTACTGGCGTCTAGATAATGGTTGGCAACGCACGGTATTCATTCGATACCTAGTCGAAAACTATAAACAAGGTTTACAAGACGATTTGGCGCAGTTTGTGTTGCCAGGTGTCTCTTTCTCACGCACTCGAACCCGAGGCGGTTCAATGCCGATGTGGGGCGATAAACAAACCATCATGGTTGAAGCGGCTGATGATACCTTGTTATCTGAAACCCAAGTCGTACGTTTTCAAGGGCAAACCGCATGGATTCGAAGCATTGGTAATAACCACCGAGGTTTAACCCGCCTTCAATTCGGCGGAAACTTTGCGGACGAATTTGATAAGTTATCTCCTTCTTTAAGATTTTTTGCGGGTGGTGATAATAGCATCCGTGGTTATGGCTATGAGTCTATCTCTCCTCGAGATGAAAGTGGCGCACTAACGGGGGCGAAATTCATTGCAACCAGTTCGTTTGAATACCAATATCGCTTAGTTGGGAATTGGTGGGGAGCGGCTTTCTACGATATTGGTGATGCATTCAATGACACGCCAGAGTGGAAACATGGTACTGGTGTCGGGATTCGTTGGGCGTCCCCCGTCGGTCCTGTGAGTTTAGATTTTGCTTGGGGTCTAGATGCGAAAAAAGGTGATGAGTTCCAACTGCACTTTAGTTTAGGGCCAGAATTATGATCAAAGTGGTGGGTAAGTGTATCAAGTGGGCGTCGATTTCATTGACGTCGATTTTGCTATTGTTAATCGCCCTACTAGGTTTTGTTTTGTTCACCAATTCGGGGTTGAATACTGTGTTGTGGGGCGCCGAAAAAGCATTGCCACAACTGAAAGTGGAAAGTACTAAAGGCGCTCTTTTCCCAAGCTTTACGCTTAACAATGTTCAGTTTAAAGATGATAGCCTACATATCGATACCAAGGTTGAAAATTTGGCATTGGCTATCAATCCGCGCTGTCTGCTCGACCCTCAAGTGTGTGTTGACCGCTTAGCGATTCAAGGGCTGGATTTCGCACTTACTGAATTGCCACTAGCTTCTACAGAAGAGGCAGAACCTACTCCGCCCGTAACATCGGTAAAAACACCACTACCAATCGTCATTAATCGAATCGCTTTATCTGATATCAAACTGAATATCTTAGGTCATGAAATTGAATGGGGTTTGTTCTCTACTGCCCTGAGTATGCAGGGGGAAAAGCTGACAGTATCGCCAACTTTATTCAATGATCTTAAGGTTAAACTTGCAGAGTCTACTGAAGATCCACAATCAGAAATAGTCGAGCCAGATACTGCAACTAAGACAGCTATCGAGTTGCCTGAAGTTTGGATTCCTTTGCAGGTTGTACTTGAGCGTTTTGATCTCAACCGTTTCACTCTAGAACAAGAAGCACCAATTGTTGTGAATCACCTCGGGTTAGAAGCTCGCGCGGGTAAACACACGGTTGACGTTTCCAGTCTCGAACTCGATATGCCACAAGCAAGCGCGAACCTAACGACGAAGGTTGAGCTCAAGGGCGGCTATCCGCTAGAGCTTTCTTTGGGTGCGTTGGTGAAAGAAACCGATCTTGCTGGTCAGAAACTGTCTCTGAAAGCACAAGGCAGCGTGGCTAAGTTAAGCCTAGAGTCTCAGTTCTCCGAATTGATTGAGGCAAAGTTGTCTGGGGATATTCAACCCTTAGAACCGACTCTGCCATTTGACCTTCTTTTAGAGGGAGGTAAAGCGCAATGGCCTTTGACAGGTAAAAGTGACTACCAAGCTGCAATTGAGAAATTCAAAGCCGATGGTTCATTAGATGGTTTTAATGTGCAGCTTAAAGCTGAAGCCGATGGTAAGGAGATACCTGCCTTAACAATAGATCTACAAGGTAAAGGCACCACGGAACAGATTGAACTTGAACGCTTGAAACTGAATACCTTGGGTGGCGAACTAAATGGTGTAGTTAAAGCTAACTGGAAGAAGCTCGTTAATTGGCAAGCCGATGTGACGCTCAAAGACATACAACCGGGTCTGCAGTGGCCAGAAGCCGAGGGTAACATTAGCGGAAGCATCGTAACTTCGGGTGAACTGACACAAGCGGGTGGTTGGGCGATTGAACTACCTAAGCTCGATATCGAGGGGATCCTACGAGAATACCCTCTGGATATCAAAGGGCAGTTGTCAGCGTCAGATCGCAGCGCGAGCGGTGAACCTAAACTGAAAACCAGTGGTTTGAGCTTGGCTCACGGTGTTAATTCGATTAAGGCTCAAGGGCAACTGGATAAGCAATGGGGTATGGGCGTTGCGATTAATTTTCCACAGTTAGATAAGAGTGTTCCAGAGCTGACGGGTAAAGTGATGGGTAATATCCAGCTTAGTGGCCCAACGAAAGAGCCAAAGGTCGATCTCGCACTTAATGTTGATAAGGTCGATTGGAATAACGAAGCAACACTAGAATCCTTATCGCTTAATGGCTCAGTGGTTCCTCTGCCATTGCCTGAAGCTCAAGCCGATCTTGTATTGAAAGCTAAGAACTTAACCTATCAAGAACAAAATGTGGAAAGCATTGATTTAACCGTGAATGGCGGTGAGAAGCAGCATACCGTAACACTTGATGTGATATCCGATATAGTGTCGACCAGTTTGGCTATCTCTGGAGAATTGATTCAGAAGCCTTCTCTTATTTGGGATGGGTCGTTAGACAGAGTCAGAATTACCACTCAACAGGGGCCTTGGGTATTAGACCAACCCGTTGCGATTAAGGCGGATGTCGATAAGCAGTATGCCGACGTTCAAGCGCACTGTTGGAAGCAATCGGGTTCGAGCGTGTGTCTGGATGAGGATATCCGCGCTGGAAAGTCAGGTGAGGCCAAACTGGGCGTTAACCAATTCGACTTTGAGCAGATCCAAGCCCTCATGCCTAAAGAAACGCAATTACAGGGCTTAGTCAATGCGACCGCTTATGCCAAATGGTCGGAACAAGGTGAACCTGAGGTGACGGTAAGCGTCGATATGCCGAAAGGTCAGGCTGTTCAACAAGTTGGTGAGCCAATCACACTCGGTTGGGAAAGCGTTGCATTGAATGCCCAACTAAAAGACAACCAACTGAACGCCGACTTTAAGTTGGATGTGTCTGATAATGGTGACCTGTCTGGCACGGTGTCGTTACCAGACATTCTCGCAGAAGACAAAATGGTCGATGCGGCAATTAAGCTGACAACTTTCCATTTGGACTTCTTACAGCCAATCCTCGGCGAATACAGCCTGTTGAAGGCCGATCTTGAGAGTGACCTACAGGTAAAAGGCTCTTTGATGCATCCTCAAGTCTTTGGTCAATTCTCTGTTGATGGTATTCAAGTCAAAGGCGATGTCACACCAGTCGATATTAAAGATGGTCGTATTGACCTCGATTTTGACGGCTACAGCGCGAAGTTAGAGGCCAATGTTGAAACACCCGATGGTCACCTTGATATCGAAGGCTCCGGGGACTGGCAGGATCTTAAAGCATGGCACTCTAACGTTAGAGTGTTTGCTGATGAGTTGATGGTTGATATTCCACCTATGGTTAAGGTGAAGGTCGTGCCTGATATGACCATTGATGTCACGCCAGAGCTTGCAAAAATTACGGGTGATATCGCATTACCGTGGGGACGTATCGTTGTCGAAGACTTACCACCGTCAGCGGTCGGCGTCTCTTCTGATCAAGTTATCTTGAATAAAGATCTTGAGCCAGAGAGCGAAGACACGATTCCATTCAATGTGATGACCAATATTAATATCTCCATTGGCGATGACTTTAAACTGTCTGCTTTTGGTCTTGAAGGTGATTTGGTCGGCAAGCTCAACGTGGCTCAAAAAGACCAAGGTCCTTTTATCACAGGTGAGGTAAATATCGTCGATGGTACTTACCAATCCTTTGGACAAGATCTCTTGATCAAAGAAGGTAAGATTCTAATGAATGGGCCTCCGGATCAGCCATATGTAGCGATCAATGCGATACGTAACCCTGATAATACTCAGGATGATGTGACTGCTGGTATTCGAGTGACAGGCCCGGCGACAGAGCCGACCATCGAAATTTATTCTGATCCTGCGATGCCGCAAGCCAACGCGTTGTCTTATATTTTGCGTGGTCAAGATATTGATGGTGAGTCGAATGGTTCAATGACAACGACCTTAATTGGCTTAAGCTTGGCGAAGAGCGGCAAGGTTGTCGGCGAAATTGGTGAGGCTTTTGGCGTACAGGACTTGCAATTGGATACTGCAGGCTCTGGAGATGACTCCCAGGTTACGGTCAGCGGCTACATTCTCCCTGGTTTACAGGTGAAGTATGGCGTAGGTATCTTTAACTCGTTAGGTGAGTTTACTGTTCGTTATCGATTGATGCAGGATCTCTATGTTGAAGCCGTATCGGGGCTAGACAGTGCCGTGGATCTTCTCTATCAATTTGAATTCGAGTAACACTTGAGTCGTGAATGATTAGCGGATTACGAATGCTGAGGAGGGGTTATGCAGCAACTTGTTTTTGTTTATGGAACCTTGAGGCAAGGTCAGTCCAACCACCACTATTTGCAGCAGTGTGAGTGCTTAGGAAGATTTGACACCCCTGAGGAATACGCTCTTTTTGATTTAGGTGCCTATCCAGCGATGATTTCTGGAAAGAAAAATGTCGTTGGCGAGGTCTATACCATTAACGACGAAGTTTTGGCTTCGCTCGATCGGCTAGAAGATGTTCCTGTTGAGTATCGTCGCGAACAAATAGAAACTATATTTGGATTAGCATGGGTATATTTGTATCAGCTTGATCTAACGGCTAATAAAGAAATACTTTCGGGTGACTGGTGTAAGCGGGACAATCCGTAATAGTTATCTATCCGTAACATCTATGTATTCTGAGTTGTCGAACAAAAAGCCAGCATGTAAATGCTGGCTTTTTTAATGGCGTTAACTTGAAAAATAAGCGAGACGGTTAGTCTCGGTTAAGTTCAAGGAACTCTTCTACTTTTTTCACCATGTTCTTAGAACCGACAAAGAAAGGCACACGTTGGTGCAGTTCTGTTGGTTTTATATCCATGATGCGTTGGGCGCCATCGGAGGCAATACCGCCAGCTTGCTCCATGATGAAGGCTATTGGGTTGCACTCGTACAGCAGACGTAGTTTACCCTGAGGGTGGCTTTGCGTACTCGGGTATAAGTAGATACCGCCTTTCAGAAGATTACGGTGGAAATCTGATACTAGAGAACCGATGTAACGTGATGTGTAAGGGCGGTTGTCGCTTGGCTCATTTTCTTGGCAGTACTTGATGTACTTTTTAACACCCGTAGGGAAGCGAATGTAGTTACCTTCGTTGATGGAATAAATCTTACCTTCATCAGGGATCATCATGTTTTCATGAGACAGACAGAAGGTGCCCAGAGATGGGTCGTAGGTGAAGCCATTTACACCTGCACCAGTTGTGTAAACAAGCATAGTTGAAGAGCCGTAAATTACGTACCCCGCGGCTACTTGCTTGTGTCCTGGCTGTAGGAAGTCTTCTTGTGTTGGTGGGGTACCAACAGGTGATACTCGACGGTAGATAGAGAAGATTGTCCCAACAGATACATTGACATCGATGTTTGAAGAACCATCAAGTGGGTCCATCAGAACGACGTATTTTGCGTTTTTGTTGAGCTCTTTATTGAAGGCGACAGCTTCGTCTTCTTCTTCACTTGCAACACCACAAACTTGATCACGAGCTTCTAGAGCCGCTTTAAACTTGTCGTTCGCGTAAAGGTCTAGCTTTTGCTGTTCTTCACCTTGAACGTTGTCTGTACCAACAGCGCCAGTGATGTCGACTAGACCAGCCTTGTTGATCTCACGGTTAACAATTTTTGCAGCAAGTCGAATAGACGACAAAAGGGATGATAGATCACCGCTTGCATGGGGGAAGTCACTCTGTTTCTCAACAATGAACTCACCAAGGGTGCGCATCTCAGACATGTTATTTCCTTAAACTTCTCTCAATATTAGGGGGATTTGAGCACTATAGAATTTGCCTCTTACTCGGACTTTATTCACCTAGACGCCTACTTAAATTCTAAAGGTTAGATCTTTTTAATGGTAATGAACTAAGCGACGCAGATCTCACTTACTATGTCGACTAAATTTGTTTTGCATTGCTACTCGCTTTTAATCGCCATTTAATGATAATGAGTGCAGTAGTTTGATTTAGACATGGTTCATTTAGCCAAGCGTTTGGAAGCAATTTATGCATATTCATATCTTAGGAATTTGTGGCACCTTCATGGGAGGTGCTGCGGTATTGGCTCGTCAATTAGGTCACAAGGTTACCGGTAGTGACGCGAATGTTTACCCACCAATGAGCACTTTGTTGGAGTCTCAAGGGATTGAAATTATTGAAGGGTTTAACCCAAGCCAGTTAGAACCAAGGCCTGATCTCGTGGTGATTGGTAATGCGATGAGTCGTGGCAACCCGTGTGTTGAGTATGTATTGGATAACAACCTTAGATACACCTCAGGCCCGCAATGGTTGCAAGAGTTCTTGTTGCATGATCGTTGGGTATTAGCGGTATCGGGAACGCATGGCAAGACAACAACATCGAGCATGCTGGCTTGGATTTTAGAAGACTGTGGCTATGCGCCTGGCTTCTTAGTGGGCGGCGTGTTAGGTAACTTTGGTATCTCTGCTCGCCTTGGTGAAAGCATGTTCTTCGTGGTCGAAGCTGACGAATACGACAGTGCTTTTTTTGATAAACGATCTAAGTTCGTTCACTACCACCCAAGAACCTTGGTAATGAATAACCTCGAGTTCGATCATGCTGACATCTTCGATGATCTTGAGGCGATTAAGCGTCAGTTCCACCACTTAGTGCGCACTGTGCCAGGTAATGGCCGAATTTTCTCTCCTAAAGAAGATACGGCGATTCAAGATGTTTTATCTCGCGGATGCTGGAGTGAGACAGAATCGAGTGGTGAACAAGGTGATTGGGATGCCAAGAAGCTGGTTAAAGACGGGTCTCAATTTGGAGTGTACTTCCAAGGCGAATGCGTAGGAACTGTCGACTGGAATTTGGTTGGCGACCATAACGTCAATAATGCTTTGATGGCGATTGCAGCTGCGCGACATGTAGGGGTGACACCTGATTTAGCGTGTGAATCGTTGGCGAAGTTCATCAACACCAAACGTCGTCTAGAGTTTAAAGGCGAAGTGGCAGGCGTTTCTGTCTATGACGATTTTGCTCATCACCCAACGGCAATTGAACTTACGCTGAGCGGTTTACGTAATAAGGTCGACACGAAAAAAATAATTGCCGTTTTAGAGCCTCGTTCTGCCACAATGAAACGTGGAGTGCACAAAGAAACGCTGGCTGATTCGTTGAAGCAAGCGGATTCTACTTACTTATTCCAACCCGATAACATTGATTGGTCAGTACAAGACGTCGCCGATGCGTGTCACCAACCCGCGCACGTGAGTGATAACATGGATGCATTCGTTGCTAAAATTGTCTCTGAGGCACAAGCGGGTGACCAAATCTTGGTAATGAGTAATGGTGGCTTTGGTGGTATTCACCAGAAACTGTTGGATGGATTGGCACTCAAAGGCTAACGCATCCTCGACCTTATAATTTGAAGTAATTGAGAACATGACAAAACACGATAAAGCGATAACTCTGGCTTTCACTGGCGCATCCGGTGCGCCTTATGGCCTGCGTTTACTTGAATGCCTTTTGGCCGCCGATTATCAGGTCTACTTGCTGATATCATCGGCAGCGCGAGTAGTGTTGGCGACCGAGCATGAACTTAAGTTACCTGCTGGGCCAGATGCTGCGAAACAAGCTTTGGTTAAGCATTTAGATTGCGACCCAGAAAAGCTGGTGGTGTGTGGCAAAGATGATTGGTTCTCACCGGTTGCCTCTGGTTCAGCAGCACCGAAGCAGATGGTGGTGTGTCCATGCTCTGCGGGAAGCTTGGCATCGATTGCTCATGGCCTATCAGATAACTTGATCGAGCGTGCAGCAGACGTGGTTATGAAAGAACGAGGACAGTTGTTGTTGGTGGTTCGTGAGACGCCATTTTCTACGTTGCATTTAGAGAATATGCACAAACTCTCGACCATGGGCGTGACGATTATGCCTGCAGCTCCGGGTTTTTATCATCAACCTAAGTCGATTGAAGACCTGGTCGACTTTATGGTGGCACGTATTCTTGATCACCTTGGTATCGAGCAAGGTTTAGTGCCACGTTGGGGTTACGATCAACGTAATTGATCCAAACTTGATGGCTTATTGTTAAAAATCAAATTACAATCCTGAACACTCATCGGGGAGCGAACCATTCAAATAATGAATGCGAGCTGAGATCAAGCAAGTGCTTGGGACCCGTAAACCTGAACCAGATAATGCTGGCGTAGGAATTGAGTTAGGAACAACCTCTACCGTTCTCCTCCCTCAAACCTGTGCCGCTCAGACCATGGAGAGCGTCCAGTGAAATTAACATTAACAACTCTTGCTGTTACTACAGCCATCTCTTTTTCTGCCTTCGCAGCAGACAACACCTTAACGGTTTACACTTACGACTCTTTTGCTGCGGATTGGGGCCCTCGTCCTGCCGTTGAAAAAGCATTCGAAGAAAAGTGTGGTTGTGATGTGAATTTTGTCGCGTTAGAAGATGGAGTGTCTATTCTAAACCGCTTACGTCTTGAAGGTGGCAACAGCAAAGCTGACATCATTTTAGGCCTAGATAATAATCTCATGGCTGAAGCGAAATCTACAGGCTTATTGGCTGAGCACAGTGTTGATACATCATCTGTGACGCTTCCTAACGGTTGGAACGACAGTACCTTTGTTCCTTATGATTTTGGTTACTTTGCGTTTATCTATAACAAAGAGAAGCTAGCAAACCCGCCAAAGAGCCTGAAAGAACTGGTTGAGCAACGTGACGATCTTAAGGTTATCTATCAAGATCCACGTACATCAACACCAGGCCAAGGCATGATGCTATGGATGAAGTCGGTTTACGGTGATGAAGCAACTGCAGCATGGAAGAAGCTTGCTCAGAAAACTGTGACTGTGACTAAAGGTTGGTCTGAAGCTTACTCTATGTTCCTAGAGGGCGAGTCTGATTTAGTGTTGTCTTACACAACTTCCCCGGCTTATCACATCATTGCAGAAAGTGATTCTAAGTACGCAGCTGCAAGCTTTGAAGAAGGTCATTACACTCAAGTGGAAGTGGCAGCGAAGGTTAAAGGTAGCAAGAACGAAAAGCTTGCCGATGAGTTTATGGCATTTATCTTAAGTGATGAGTTCCAATCGGCGATGCCTACTGGCAACTGGATGTACCCAGTGACCGATGTTGAGCTACCAAAAGGGTTCGAGCAACTTACGGTTCCTCAGAAAGCGCTAAGCTTCACACCAGAAGAGATCGCCGAGAAGCGTAAGCCTTGGATTCGTGAATGGCAGAGTGCACTTACTTTTTAACTTATTATTTAAGAAAATGAGTTTTCTAACGTACTTTTAAAAAACTAGCTTTCTGTATTTAAAGGTTCATTCGTTATGTTTGGAGTGAACCATTTACGGTAAAAAATCGATTTATGATAAAGAAAACACCTAAGGTCGGGGTTTGGGTTGCGATACTCATTACCGCCTTCGTGGTTTCAGCAGTTGGGGCATTGCTTAGCAATGCCCCTTCTCTTGATATCAGCCAAGTATGGTCCGATCCTTACTATTGGCATGTAACGAAATTCAGTTTCTATCAAGCGACACTCTCAACGATGCTGAGTGTTGGCTTTGCTATACCTATTGCTCATGCTCTATGTCGCAGACAATTTTTTGGACGGGCCTTGTTGTTAAGGCTGTTTGCTTCGACCTTGGTTTTACCCGTATTAGTTGGCGTATTTGGTTTGCTAGCTATTTATGGTAACAGTGGTTGGTTAGCTAAATTTCTGGCGAACTTCGATATTGAATTGCCATTCTCGATCTATGGGTTGAATGGTATTTTGCTCGCACATGTCTTCTTTAACCTGCCTTATGCTAGCCGTTTACTTTTACAAGCTTTAGATACCGTACCTGCCGAGCAGCATAAGCTTTGTGCTCATTTGGGTATGAGCCATTGGAATAAATTCAGATGGGTTGAATGGCCTCGTTTAAGACAGCAACTGCCACATGTGTGTGGTTTGGTCTTCATGCTGTGTTTTACCAGCTTTGCTACCGTGATGGCACTAGGCGGAGGACCTAAATCAACCACTATCGAACTCGCTATTTATCAGGCGATTAAATTCGACTTTGACCTGCAGGCTGGTGCCTTGCTCGCGATATGGCAAATGCTGCTGTGTGGTGTGCTAGCTGTGAGCATTCAACGCCTATCGAAACCTATTTCAGTGACAGCCAGTCAATTGTCGGAAGAGAAATATTTGGTTAAGGATAGCTGGTGGTCAAAAGCTTGGGATAGCTTTTGGATCATCACCGTCTCAATGCTGGTATTGCCGCCATTAGCTATGGTTATCGTCAGTGGCATTAACTCGCAGGCATTAATCGTACTGAGCAGCGAGCCGTTTTGGGCTGCGTTAATGACCTCGGTTAAAGTCGCGTCATTAGCAAGTGTTATCGCGGTTGGTATTGGTATCGCCATACTGCTGACTAGTCGAGCATGGCGCTTACAGAATAAGAATTTTCGAGCCGATAAAATCGAGCTGATTGGCACTATTATCTTAGTTACTCCCGGGCTTGTGATCAGTACGGGGCTCTTCTTATTACTGCGTTCATTCACCGATGTTTTCAGCTTAGCTTTCTTTATCGTGATTGCAGTAAACAGTTTAATGGCGCTTCCTTACGTAATTAAAACCTTGGCTCAACCTATGCTGCATTTGTCTCAGCAGTATCAGTATGTGTGCGCAAGTTTGGGAATGACTGGTTTCACGCGTTTTAGGCTAGTGGAGTGGCGTGCATTGCGAAAACCGATGGCACAAGCTTTCTCGATCAGCTTTATGTTAGCAATGGGTGACTTAAGTGCGATTGCTTTGTTTGGTAGCCAAGATTTTAGAACTCTGCCTTTGTACCTATTCCAATTATTAGGCAGCTATCAAATGGAAGCCGCAGCTGTGGTTTCCGTGAGCTTACTGTTACTGAGTGTTGGCAGCTTTAGCCTGATTGAATTTTTATTTACTCGAAGATCTAAGCTCGATGCTAAAGAGTTGAGGAACCGATGATGTTAGTGATGAAAGATGTGGACTACCACTATCACAGAGAGTTGTTTTGCTTTGATTTTCAAGCTGAGCAGGGCGATATTGTTGCGCTGATGGGGCCAAGTGGCGCAGGTAAATCAACGCTGTTGGCATTGGTTGCTGGGTTTATTGAGCCCACTTCGGGTGAGATCTCTGTAGCGGGACAATCACTGATTGGCAAAGAAGCACATCAGCGTCCATTAGCGATGTTGTTTCAAGAGCACAATTTGTTTGCCCATCTCACCGTACGTGAAAATATTGGCTTAGGCTTGCATCCAGGGTTAAAGCTTACGGCAACTCAAAAGCACGAAGTCGAACAGGCCGCTGCACAAGTGGGTGTCGCGGAGTATTTAGATAGATTGCCTGAGCACTTATCGGGCGGTCAACGTCAGCGTGTCGCGTTAGCTAGATGCTTTGTTCAGCCTCATGATATTTGGCTGCTTGATGAACCTTTCTCTGCGCTTGACCCTTTGCTTCGTGAGGAAATGCTTAACCTTGTTAGGCGATTAGCCGCCGAGCGAAACATTACGGTATTGATGGTTACTCACCACTTAGGTGATGCACGCAGTATCGCAAATAAGTTCGTTTTTGTAGCGCTAGGTAAGGTGTTGGTTGCAGACTCGATAGAGACACTGACGGCTGAACATCCACAGCAAGAGCTAAGCTCGTTTGTTAAAGCGGGTGAATGATAATTTTTCACTCCTGTGAGTACTTCTTAATATTGAGTACTTATTGATATTGAGAGCTTCTTGATATCGAGTGCGTCAAAAACAAAAAGACCTAGCATGCGCTAGGTCTTTTATTATCTTTCTGATTAAAGGGCGGCGAAGATTAGTCGCCTAGCTTTAGCTCTTTTAAGATTTGGAATATTTCACGAGAAGACTTAGCCGGTTTGTTTGCCGCTTTCTCTTTGTTAGCTTGACGAGCGAGCTGACGAAGACGTTGACGGTCTGCTTCAGGGTACATTTCCATAACGTCTGAAATGGCCGCATCGCCTTCTGCAACAACACGATCACGCAGTTGTTCTAGTTTGTGCAGTTCAACTGTTGCTTGAGAGTGTTTGTTGCGAATCTTATCTAAAGCCGCTTGAATTGGCTCTGGATCGACACTGCGCATTACTTTACCAATGTATTGAAGTTGACGGCGTTTCGCTTCATTTTTAAAGCGTTGTGCATCTTTAATCGCTTGTGCCAAATCTTCAGACAGCGGAAATTTGTCTAATACAGAAGGCTTTAGGTCAACAAGCTCTTCTCCCAGCTTTTGCAGGGCGTCCATGTCCGTTTTCATTTCTGTCTTACTTACCCAGATGATTTCTTCTTCTGGTTCCCATGGGGCTTTTTGGTTTTTGCGAGCCATCTTTTCTGCCTATGTCACTATCTCAAACGAATATATTGCCTATTTTAGCAAGAATCTTGGGGAGAAAGCGAAATTCTTGTTATCCTACGTAATATTGACCTAAAAAATTAGAATAGATATGGATGTAAAACAGCAAGTCGCCCAACAACGAGTTGAGCTAGAAGCCGCAGTAGCTAAAGCGTTGGATATGGCATCAGTGAGTGCAGACGCCGCTGAGGTTGCTATTACTAAGTCAACGGGTTTAAGTGTTTCAACACGTATGTGTGAAGTGGAAAACGTTGAATTTAATAGTGATGGTGCTCTAGGTATTACTGTTTACCGCGGTCAGAAAAAAGGCAGCGCATCTACATCTGATCTGAGTGAGAAGGCAATTGCTCAAACAGTCGCGGCTGCGCTTGATATCGCTCAGTACACTTCTGAAGACCCGTTTGCTGGTCCTGCCGCAAAAGAATACATGGTAAAAGAAATTCCAGATTTGGATCTTTTCCACCCTGATGAACCAAACCCTGACTATGCCGCTGAGATTGCAATTGCTGCTGAGAAGCAAGCGCTAGCTTATAGCGACAAGATCAAACAGAGTGATGGCGCAAGCTACGACAGCCATTATGGCGTTAAGGTTTATGGTAACAGCCATGGCTTACTAGCCAGCTACGCTTCAAGTCGCCATAGCACGAGCTGCTGTGTGATTGGACAAGGCGCTAACGGTGAGATGGAGCGAGACTACAGCTACACCGTTGCACGTCACCGTGATGAGCTATGGACGCCTGAGCGCGTAGGTCAAGAAGCAGCTGAAAAGACAATTAGCCGTTTGGATGCGAAAAAGCTACCAACAGGCCAATACCCAATCATGTTTGCTAACGATGTCGCGACTGGCTTGATTGGCCACCTTGTGATGGCGATCAGTGGTGGTAACCTATACCGTAAGTCATCGTTCTTATTGGATCACCTAGGTCAGAAAATTCTACCTGATTGGTTTAACATTTCTGAGCGTCCTCATATCTTACGTGGTTTGGCTTCAAGCCCATTCGATAGCGAAGGTGTGTTCACTCAAGATCGTGAAATCATCACTGATGGTGTGTTAGCAACTTACCTGCTAACTAGTTATGCCGCACGTAAAATGGATATGACACCAACAGGCCATGCTGGTGGTATTCATAACTGGTTCGTTAAATCAACGGGTCAAAACTTTGAGCAGATGCTAAAAGAACTAGGCACCGGCTTCCTTGTGACTGAAGTAATGGGTCAAGGCGTTAATACCGTGACCGGTGATTATTCACGTGGCGCAGCAGGTTTCTGGGTTGAGAATGGAGAAATCCAATACCCAGTATCTGAAGTGACGATCGCGGGTAACCTAAAAGACATGTTCACTCAGATTGTTGCGGTTGGTAACGATGTTGAAACGCGTTCACAAATTCAAACGGGTTCTATCTTGCTTGAGTCGATGAAAGTCGCGGGTGACTAATGAAGTTAGCGCCAATATGATGAATTAAAAAAGGGAGCCGATGGCTCCCTTTTGGTTTTCTGTATTTCGCCAAAAATAGGCTAGCTGCTTATGATAACTAGATCAGTATGGTTGCTAAGCCTAAGAACACCGATAGGCCAATAACATCGGTTACTGTGGTCAGTGCCATACCGCCTGCCAATGCCGGGTCGATATTCATCTTTTTCAGCATTACCGGGATGGTTACACCGGCGATACCAGCGACAATCAAGTTGGTCATCATCGCTGCTGAGATGATGCCTCCCAGTATCCAGTTACCTTTCCAAGCAACCACAATACCACCAATGATAACAGCCCATAACACGCCGTTTAGGAAGCCGATGGCCGCCTCTTTGAGTAGTAGTTCGCGTTTGTTACTGTCACCGATATGACCGAGTGCTAAACCACGAATCACAAGCGCAACGGTTTGGTTACCAGCAACCCCGCCCATTGAAGGTACGATAGTCATTAGAACCGCAATCGCTGCCATTTGGTCGAGTGTTGCTTCAAACATATTGGATACAGATGCAGCAGCAAGTGCAGCGAGTACGTTGGCACCCAACCAGACACTACGACGACGAGCAGATTTTACGACTGGAGCGAAGGTATCTTCGTCATCGTCCATACCCGCCATGCTCATCATTGAGTGCTCGGCGTCTTCACGGATAACATCAACCACGTCATCGATAGTGATACGACCAACAAGATGCTGGTTACTATCAACAACGGGTGCAGAAACCCAATTACGACGTTCGAACAGACTGGCGATATCGGAAGCACTGGTTTCAACCGCAATCGCTTCGTCAGCATCTTCCATCACTTCGGAAACCTGAATATCGGGCTGAGTCGTTACTAGTGTGGTAAGCGATAGGTTACCGATCAGACGTTCTTCTTCATCAATAACATACAGAGCATCGGTTGCGTCGGGCAATTCGCCACGCATACGCATATAGCGCAATACAACGTCGACATCGACGTCGCCACGAATCGTGATTACGTCGGTATTCATGATCGCACCCGCTGAATCTTCTGGGTACGAAAGGGCGGTTTCTACTAATGCACGATCGACGGAGTCCATTTGAGAAAGGACTTCGCGAGAAACATCGTCGGGTAGGCTTCGAAGTACGTACGCGACGTCATCGGTTTCCATACCTTCTGTTGCTTCTGCCAAGGTTTCTGGTGCCATTTTCGACACAAGCGCATCTTTGACGTCTTCGTTTAGTTCATCAAGAATTTCACCGTAGTCTTCTGGATCGGTGAGTTGCCAGAGTACGTCACGACTTTTGCGAGGGGAGGCTTCTAAAAGGTGTGCAATATCTTCAGGTTCCATGTCCTGAAGTTGTCGACGTACGTGAACAAATCGGCCGTTTTCTAGGGCTTCGCTGACTTCTTGGAGGGTTTGGTGAGCTTGGTCGAATTCTAATTGCTCTGCCATATTTTCCTCCTATTTCATTATTCTAACAATGCTTGGGATAGTAACTTAATTCTGGGGCTTATTTAAATCATAAACTTAGCTAGAACTAATATTTAATACTGGTTGGTTCGAAGTTTGAGTCTTCAGTGTTGTCAGTGACTCGTTTTCGCTACTCACCCTCATCAAACTTGTCTTCAATGAGGTGGCAAACAGCATCAAGTGCTTGTTGTGAATCGGTGCCTGTAGCTTGGATCGTGATGTGTTGCCCTTGCGCTGATTCCAGCATAAGCAAACCCATCACACTGTCTGCAGTTGCGATTTTATCTTCTTCGCTATGGATAGTGATAGTTGCATCAAAACTTTGGGCAAGCTCAACCAATTTTACGGCTGCTCTAGCGTGAAGACCCAAGCGATTTTGGATCAGTACAGTTCGAGTTAATTCCATGGTTAGCCCTGTTGGTGCTTCTCTAGGGAGGCATGTCTGATTTGAACTTGATGACCGAGTTGTTCGAAGTATTCACCAATTTTCTGAGTTAGATAAACTGAGCGGTGTTTGCCGCCAGTGCAACCAATCGCGACCGTTAGGTAACTGCGATTATTCTTCTCTAACATGGGTAACCACTGCTCAACAAAGCCTTGAATTTGTTGCTTGAGTTCAAGAACTTCAGCGTGTTTCTCTAGGAAAGAGTGAATTGGTGCATCAAGTCCTGTCAATGGTCGTAGTGCCGGTTCCCAGTGAGGGTTTGGCAGAAATCGAACATCAAACACATAATCGGCATCACTTGGTAGGCCGAACTTAAAGCCGAAAGACTGAAAAACGATAATGAGTTCTTGTTTTTCTTTGCCCTCAACTTTGAAACGAACCTGTTCACTCAATTCGTAGAGGTTACAGTCACTGCTATCAATCACAATGCTGGCTTGCTCTACAAGAGGAGCCAGAAGTGTTTTTTCTAAATCAATAGCTTGTTCAAGAGAGAGTTTTTCTTGGCCGATCGATAAAGGATGAATTCTGCGTGTTTCGCTGTAGCGCTTGAGTAGCGTCTGTTTACTCGCATCTAGAAATAAGACGTTTAGGTCTATATCTGTGGCGGCTTCTAGCTGGTCTAGCGTTTCTGTAACTAACTGAGGCTCTTTTGGTAGGTTACGAATATCAATGCTAACAGCGACGTTTTGATTGATCTCGCGTACCGATTCGACGAAGTCGTTGAGCAGGTTTACTGGTAGGTTATCAACACAGTAATACCCCAAGTCTTCAAGAACTCGTAGCGCAACACTTTTCCCGGCTCCTGACTGGCCACTGACAACGATTAATCGCATGTTATTACTCGCAAGTTGGCACTTGAATCATGATGTCGTAAAGCTCTTGATCGCTTTGAGCATTACGCAACTGTTTAAGAGTCTGCTTGTCGTTAAGTCGCTCTGCCATACAAGAAAGGGTTTTCAGATGCTCTTTACATTGTTCACTAGGAACAAGTAGAGCAAACAGTAGATCAACTGGGCGGTTATCGATAGCATCAAATTCGATTGGGTCTTGGCATTGTATTAATACAGCAATCGCTTTATCACTGACATTCATGCGTGCATGGGGAATCGCAATACCGTTACCGATACCTGTACTGCCCATTTTTTCACGGCTCAGCATGCACTCAAACAGTTCTGTTGAATCTTGACCGCAGCTTTCTGCTGCGATTTGACTGATCAGCTCAAGGGCTCTTTTTTTGCTTGTGCATTGGACTGCACTTTTAGTGCAGTCCAATGAAAGTACTTCGCTTAATTGCATGTTAGTGACTACTTAGTTTTTCTTTGTGCTTGTTGAGTTGGCGAACAAGTTTATCAACCAATGAATCAATCGCGGCATACATGCTTTCATCTGTTGCTGTCGCATGAATTTCCCCTTGATTTATATGCAGGGTAGCTTCTGCGATTTGATTGATTTTCTCAACTTTTAAAACAACTTGAACACTATTGATATGATCAAAGAAGCGCTCAAGTTTGTCGAATTTGGTGTGAACATAGTCTTGCATTGAATCGGTAAGATCAACGTGATGGCCTTGAATATTGATTTGCATAGACTTTCCTTTTCAGTTGGTTGCCAGGTTACAACTAAATTAATAGTTAACTAATCAATCGTTAATGAATAAAGAGCTAACTACTTTAGTTTATAGCAGGCGTTTACGCTGACTCGATGGGGCAATGCCCAGAGATTCACGGTATTTCGCTATGGTACGTCTAGCTACCTGAATTCCTTGGTCAGCCAGTAAAGCAGCAATCTTACTATCACTTAGAGGCTTTGCGGTATTTTCCGCTGCGACAAGCTTCTTAATGAGTGCGCGAATTGCTGTAGATGAACATTCACCGCCATTGTCAGTGCTGACATGGCTTGAGAAAAAGTACTTGAGTTCGAAGATGCCACGCGGTGTGTGCATGAATTTTTGAGTCGTCACACGAGAGATCGTGGATTCGTGCATATCAACAGCTAAAGCCACATCATTCAGTACCATCGGCTTCATGGCTTCTGCGCCATGTTCGAAGAAACCGCGTTGATGTTCAACAATACACCGAGCGACTTTTAGTAGTGTTTCATTTCGGCTCTCTAGACTTTTAATTAGCCATTTTGCTTCTTGCAAATTTGAGCGGATAAATTGGTTGTCAGCACTACTGCCTTTGCTACTAAGGGCCGCGTATTGTTGATTCACTTTTAGTTTTGGCACGCTATCTGGATTGATGGTGACCAACCATTTCCCAAGCTCTTTGAAGACGGATACGTCAGGAACCACATACTCGGTTTCGTCTGGCGTGATCTTACTGCCAGGGCGAGGGTCCAGCTGTTGGATTAATTGCAAAACTTCGCGTAGTTCCGCTTCTTTCAACTTGGTCTCTTTGATAACCAGTTTGTAATCGCGATTGCCGAGTTGGTCGATATGGCTAGTAAGTACTAACTTAGCTTCGTTAAGCCAAGGGGTATCTTGTGGGAAGGTCGCCAATTGCAGTAACAAGCAATCTTGCAGATTCACAGAACCGACACCTAGCGGATCAAACTGCTGAATTCGTTTACGAACGGCTTCAATTTCATCAAGCTCGATCTCTTCGTTGTCGAAGTTCTCAAGGATGTCTTCACAAGATACGGTAAGGTAACCGCGGTCATCGATAGCATCAATTAGCGCAAAAGCTATGCTGCGGTCAGTTTCAGTAAATGGTGTTAAATCGAGTTGCCAGAGCAGGTAATCGTATAGACTTTGTGTGGTTTCGCCTTGATAAACGGGCATATCGTCATCAATCGCAATGCCAGTGTTACCTGTGTTTGCGCTGTAAACGTCTTCCCAAGTTGTATCGATTTCTAGTTCGTTGCCGATCTCTGATTTTTCGATCAAATCGGAGCTGTCAGGTAAGTCTTGTTCAACTGTTTCAACTGTTTCTTTCTCGTCACTGCTAGGTTTTTCTTCCGATGTTGGCGTATCTTCATTGCCGTCTTCGACATCGAGTAGTGGGTTCGATTCAAGTGCTTCTTGAATCTCTTGTTGCAAATCCAAAGTAGACAATTGCAACAAACGAATCGCTTGTTGCAATTGAGGAGTCATTGCTAACTGTTGGCCTAGCTTAAGTTGTAATGAGGGTTTCATTCAGTGTTACTTACCTAGTTATTATTCTAAGAACTCTCGATACTCTCTATCTAATCATAGACGGAATTGTTCGCCTAGATAAACTTGTTTAACTTGTTCGTTATTGAGAACATCTTCAGGAGTTCCCTCAGCTATTAGATGCCCTTGACTTACGATGTAAGCTTTTTCACACACGTCTAATGTTTCACGAACGTTGTGGTCGGTAATCAAAACGCCTAAGCCGCGATCGCGTAAGTGAACGATGATTTTTTTGATATCGATAACCGATATAGGGTCAACACCGGCAAAAGGTTCGTCCAGGAGAATGAATTGAGGGTTTGCTGCTAGTGCACGAGCAATCTCAACACGTCGACGCTCACCACCCGACAAAGCCATACCATTACTCGCTCGAATATGTTGGATGTGAAACTCTTCGAGAAGATCTTCCAGCTTATCTTGACGTTGTGCGTTAGTCATCTCATCGCGCGTTTGCAAAACAGCCATGATGTTGTCTTCAACTGACAATTTACGAAAAATGGATGCTTCTTGAGGAAGGTAACCGATACCAAGACGAGAGCGACTGTGCATTGGTAAGATACTGATGTCTCGGTCGTCAATGCTGATAGTACCTTCATCACGCGCAACCAGACCCACTATCATATAGAAAGAGGTGGTTTTACCTGCACCGTTTGGGCCAAGTAGCCCGACGATCTGACCTGACTCTACTTGCAAGCTTACGTCTGTTACAACTTTACGTTTTCCGTAGGTCTTCGCTAGGTTCTTTGCTGTAAGGACTGCCATGATTACTTATTCACTTCCGCTGGTTGTAAAACCGTTGATACACGCTCACTGCTATCACTATCGGCAACCAACTTTTGAGAGGTGATCTGATAGGTAATCTTAGAGCCACGAATGATACTGCCATCTTGAGATAGCATCGCGTTCTTAGTCATGATCAATCTATCGGCAATCAGCTGGTAATGTAAATCGTCAGCTTCACCATAGAGTGTTTTCCCATCGTCAGTAAGTTGAGAAAAGGTTGCGGGCTTTCCGAAACCTTGTATTTCTTCAATTTCACCGTTGACGGCATTACGTGTAACAATGACCTTATCGGCATTGATATTGATGCTACCTTGTTTAAGGTTCACATCGCCAAGAAAGGTAACTTGATTGCTTTTCATATCTAATTGCTGACTGTCTGAATCAATATAGACAGGCTGCTCGCTATCCGAAGATAGAGCATAGACATTAGACGCCGCAAGGGTCAAAGCCAATAAACTAAGGTGTGAGAGTTTCATATCTACCCTGAACAGAATTAAAGAGAGTCGCATTGTTGGTACCGAAGTTCCCTTTCATTGCTTGCCCCTCATTTTCAAAAAATGTACCGATCATATGGACCGGAGTGTCTGAATAAAAATCTCGGCTAGTCAGTTCAACAACCATTTTATCAGTGGTCATTGTATCGAAACTAGCATCTGGCAACAGGTTCTTCGCCACAACGTTGTCATAAAAAGTGATGACTTGATTTTCATCCATAATTGCGCGATCAGCGGTCACTCGCCATTCTATCGTATGCCCTTCACGGAATACTGAAAGAATAGGGGCTTGAAAGTGTGTATCGCCAACGACGGAGTAGTGCTCTAGATTGGTCGATTCAACTTGATAGCTACGAATACCGCTTTCGTCATAGCTAATATTATCAAGATTCTTGCCACTAAACGCGGGCAGTTCTAAATTTGGATCTACTTGTATCGTCGAAGTTTGCTCTTTGTCGTACAAGTAATAGGCTGACCAAGAGGTAATAAAGATGAGTATTAAGTAGATAATACGATTAAAACTCATATGCTTAAACCTTTGTGCACGTCGAGTTCGTTTCTTGCTTGTAAAATAAGGTCGCAGACTTCACGTACTGCACCGTAACCGCCGTTAATGGTTGTTACGTAGTTGGCTCTTTGTGCAAGTAATGGGTGACCGTCTGCCACACATACCTTTAAGCCGACCTTTGCCATTACAGGCCAGTCGATTAAATCGTCTCCGATATAACCTGTGTTTTCAGGATTAACTGAAAGCTTATCGCAAATATCTTGGTAGGCTTTAACTTTATCATCCTGACCTTGATAAATTAGCTTAATACCGAGAGCGGTCATTCGATTCTCAACAATTTGAGATTTACGGCCAGTGATGATTGCGATTTCAACGCCGGCGTTCATCAACGATTTAATGCCGTAACCGTCGCGCGTATGGAAAGTTTTTAGCTCTTCACCGTTGTTACCCATGTAGATGCGGCCATCAGAGAATACGCCATCTACATCACAAATCAGCAGTTTGATCTCTTTTGCAATCGCAAATACACGTGAATCCACTGTGCCGTAAAGGGTTTCAATTGCCTGTGACATTACATTACTCCTGCTTTCAGTAAGTCATGCATATTTAAAGCGCCTACTAATTTGCCATTATCACACAACATCAGGCCATTGATGCTCTTAGCTTGCATCAAATTTAAGCCCTCAACTGCGAGCATATTTGGTTCTGCTACCGTTGGGTTCAGTGTCATCACATCGCCGATCTGCGTGTTATGAATATCAATACGTTTATCTAAGATACGGCGTAAATCACCATCGGTAAAAATGCCCTTCATTTGGCCATCTTCACCGACGATTGCCGTCATGCCCAAGCCTTTTTGAGATATCTCTAACAGGGCATCTCGAACTAGTGCATCCGGAGCAACAGTTGGGAGTGCATCGCCGGTGTGCATGATGTCGTCTAGTTTCAACAGCAGTTGACGGCCTAAAGCACCACCAGGATGAGACAGTGCAAAATCTTGAGCGGTAAAACCTCTTGCCTGTAAAAGTGCAACGGCTAATGCATCACCCATAACCAAGGTAGCGGTAGTACTGGTTGTTGGTGCTAAACCAAGGGGACACGCTTCTTCGGGTACTGAAATCTGTAAATGAATATCAGATAAAGTCGCCATGTTTGATGCTGGCTTGCCAGTCATGCTGATAATCTTAATGTTTAAACGCTTTAATACTGGGAATAGGCTGAGGATTTCTCCTGATTCACCTGAGTTGGATATTGCTATCACAATATCGCCAGGTTCGATCATGCCTAAATCACCATGCGCCGCTTCACCTGGGTGTACAAAGAAAGCCGATGTACCAGTACTTGCCAGTGTAGCTGCTATTTTGTTACCAATGTGGCCTGATTTGCCCATGCCCATTACTACGACTTTGCCTTTGTTGTTCAGGATTAGGTCGCAAGCTTTGCTAAAATCATCATTAAAATATTGGTCTAATTGCGTGAGACCTGCAACTTCAGTTTCCAAAACTTGTTTTGCAACGCTGCAATAATCAAATGGCTGAGACATCAAATACTCCAAGTACGGGAAGTTAAATCAACAATTAAGCTGACATGTTCATTAGTAGGTAACTTTGATATGCCACAAACGTCACGATTAACACGCCGCCTTCGATACGATTCACGCTACGAGATTTTCCTAGTGCCATGATAACAAGAAGTAGTGATACGCCTAGCATTACCCAGAAGTCACGACCCATTGCAAACTCGCTCAAGATTGAAGGGTTTAGGATGCCTGGGATACCCATCACGGCAAGGATGTTGAATACGTTTGAGCCAATGATATTACCCACAGCCATATCATCTTCACCTTTCATAACACCAGCTAGTGATGCTGCAAGTTCAGGTAAACTTGTGCCAACGGCAATAATGGTTAAACCAATCACAAGGTCGCTCATACCAAAGAACTTCGCGATTACAACCGCGTTATCAACCAACATGTTGGCCGCTAGAGGTAGAATAATCAGGCCAACCACCACCCACATTGCGGCTTTGGGGTTGCTCACGCCTTCAGGAACTTCAGATTCTTGTTCGTCAAGAAAGGCATCACCGTTCTTTTTCTCACTACGGCTGATTTGCAGCATCGCAAATAAGAAAGCGGCAAAAAGAACAAACAACAACACACCTTCATAGAAACCTAAGTGATTATCCCAAAGCAGTGCGCCCGCTAATAGAGTGACACCTATCATTAAAGGTAGTTCACGACGAATCACACCAGAGCTAATCGATAATGGCTTGATAAGGGCTGTAATACCTAAAATCAGCGCGATGTTAGCGATGTTTGAGCCTAATACGTTACCTACCGCCGTATCTGTTTTACCATCAAGGGCTGCTGTCGCAGAAACCATCATTTCAGGGGCTGAAGATCCCATTGCTAAGATTGTCATACCGATAACTAGTGGTGAAATACCGAAGTTGCGAGCAAGAGCTGCGGCACCGTATACCAGCTTATCTGCACTCCACACCAAAAAACCTAGACCGATAATAAGAAACGCAATCGCTTCAAGCATGATGATTCCTAAAAATTAATAAAAAACGGAGAATTAACCGCTAATTTTGACTTGTTGCTAGATAAAAGGGAAGTCACTCGACAAATTAATTGCTAGTTAGTGGTAAAGAAATGTTGTTGAGGAATGAATTTCTCAATGCTTTCAAATCCCTGCCTTTGTTTTCTGTTTTTAATAATTAATTGAACAGCGCTTTTAATTCTAAAGTAGACTCATTATTATTGCAGTCATAATTGGCGTTTTTAAAGCAAGGAAACAACAAAAGTATGTTGAACACTGAGCTTGTGAAAGTTAAGAATCTCAGCTTCTCACGCGGTGAACGAATTATCTTTGATGACATCAGTTTAGAAGTTCCTCAAGGAAAAATAACCGCGTTCATGGGGCCGTCAGGGATCGGCAAAACAACCTTATTACGTCTGATTGGTGGACAATTACCACCAGATGAAGGTGAAATTTGGTTTGATGGCGACAACATCCCTGCATTGCCACGTCGAAAGCTATATCAAGCACGTAAGAAAATGAGCATGCTTTTCCAATCGGGGGCACTTTTCACGGATCTAAATGTCTTTGATAATGTGGCGTTTCCTTTGCGAGAGCACACTGAACTTAACGAAAAATTCATTCGTACCATTGTATTGCTTAAGCTTGAGGCGGTAGGGTTGCGAGGCGCGGCGCAATTAATGCCGAGTGAGTTGTCTGGTGGTATGGCGAGACGAGCGGCGTTGGCCCGTGCGATCGCATTGGACCCAGAACTTATTATGTATGATGAGCCTTTTGTTGGCCAAGATCCAATCACCATGGGTGTTTTGGTTGAGTTGATTCGTAACCTCAATCAAGCCTTGGGTTTAACCTCTATTGTCGTTTCTCATGATGTCCCTGAGGTGATGAGCATTGCTGATTGGGTTTATTTGATGGCTGATGGGAAAATTATTGCTGCAGGTTCTCCTGATGAGTTGTACAACAACAGCGACCCAAGAGTGCAGCAATTTTTGCAAGGTGAATCGGATGGCCCTGTGCCATTTAGGTTTCCTGCAAATAGCTTAGAAAAGGATTTGTTTGAATATGATTGCTAAAACTATTGCGGGTGTCGGTAAGCGCGCACTTGCGATCTGTGAGTCATTTGGTCGAGCAAGCCTAATGCTATTTGGGGCTTTGTTTGGCATCCCGAAACTAAAAAATTTCCCTCTATTAGTTAAACAATTTTATAGCGTTGGCGTTCAGTCATTGGCTATCATTTTAGTTTCAGGCTTGTTTATTGGCATGGTACTCAGTCTGCAGGGCTATGTCGTATTAATCGACTATGGCGCAGAGGGTAACCTTGGGCAAATGGTCGCGCTCTCGTTGTTACGGGAATTGGGCCCTGTGGTGACAGCACTTCTGTTTGCTGGTCGTGCGGGTTCAGCATTAACGGCTGAAATCGGCTTAATGAAAGCTACTGAACAGATCTCTAGCCTTGAGATGATGGCGGTTGATCCTCTTAAACGCATTATTGCGCCACGTCTCTGGGCCGGCCTTATTTCTATGCCACTGCTCGCTATGATTTTTATGGCGGTCGGGATTTGGGGTGCTCAGTTAGTCGGTGTGGATTGGAAAGGTATTGACCACGGCAGTTTCTGGTCTGCGATGCAGTCTTCCGTTGAGCTTGGCCGTGATATTGGTAACAGTATGATCAAATGCATGGTCTTCGCTATCACCGTAACTTGGATCGCACTTTTTAATGGTTATGATGCAGTACCGACATCCGAAGGTATTAGTCAGGCAACCACACGCACAGTAGTACACTCTTCTCTAGCGGTATTAGGGCTAGATTTTGTTCTTACCGCATTGATGTTTGGGAATTAATCATGCAACAAACTCGAAAATTAGAATTATGGGTCGGCACCTTTGTTATTGCCGGAATTTGCGCAATCTTAATCATGATCTTTCAAGTCGCTGACGTAAAAGGTATAGGTTCAAACCATACTTATAACCTAAAAGCGACCTTTGACAATATTGGCAGCCTAAAGGTTCGCTCACCAGTAAAGGTGGGGGGCGTCGTTGTTGGTCGAGTTCAAAGTATTGAACTTGATACTGAGAGCTACCTTCCTGTGGTTGAACTGTCTATTGATGCGAAGTACTCACAATTTCCTGATACCTCTAGTGCTCAAATCTTAACGTCGGGCTTGATCGGTGAGCAGTACATCAGCTTAGTTCCAGGCTTCATCTTTGAAGATGAAGAGATGTTGGTTGATGGTGATTCTATCGAAGACACCAAGTCGGCATTAGTATTAGAAGATTTGATTGGTCAAGTGCTGTATAGCGTCGGTGGCTCTGATAATAGCGAAGCTAAGGAGTAGGCTCATGTTAAAGACGAATAATTTATTGAAGACTAATTACTTATTGAAAAGACTGCTTCTGACAGCTGTCGCTTTGCTGATGTCGACTCCAGCTTTTTCGGCAAAACCGATTGATCGAACTCAGCCTTATCAGATGATGACTCAAGTTGCAGAAGAGGCTTTCGCCCGTTTGAAGAACGAGCAAGAGAATATCCAACAAGATCCAGAGTTACTGAAGGTCATCGTGGAAGAAGAGTTGATGCCTTATGTGAATGCTCAATATGCGGCGCTGAAGTTGCTAGGGCCGAACTTGAAAGGTGCTGATAGAGGAGACGTGCGCGTATTTATTGATGCATTTCGTAAATATCTCGTTTCTTCTTATGCTCAAGTGTTAACTCAATATACAGATCAGACGATTAAATTTGGTCCAGAACCAACAATTAAAACAGATAGCCGTATTACCAGTATTAAGGTTGATATCATTGATACGCCTCGACCAAACATTAACCTTGAGTTTAAACTGCGCAAAGATAAGAAGTCAGGTGAGTGGAAGGCATTTGATATGGTTGCCGAAGGTATAAGCCTGCTATCAAGCAAGAAGTCTGAGTGGAACACTAAGATTCGTCAAGAAGGCATCTTACAAGTAGCTGACGAACTCGAGAAACTGGCTTCTCAACCGATTCGTTTTGAGAGTAATAAATAATGAGCCATTCTCAATGGCAAGCGCTAAGCTCTAAAGAATATCAACTTCTTGGTGATATAGATCGAGATAGTGTACCTGCAATCTGGCGTATATTGGAAAAGTGGCAAACGACGGAATCGAGCGTTGAAATTGACCTTAGCCATATAAATCGAGTCGATTCAGCAGGAATGGTGATGCTAATTCACTTATTAGAGCATGCAAAAAATCAAAACTGTCATATAATGCTCAGTTTCGTGCCAGAACAATTACGAACGTTGTTCCAATTGAGCAATATCCAGCCAATGATGGCAGAACACATAAAAAATTAGGCAGGAGCTATTTGTGGACAGCACAAAAGTACAAGAATTATTAGCAGAGGCTCTGAACCTTCAGGAAATTATCGTGAAGGGTGAAGGCAGTCATTACGAAGTTGTTGCGGTTGATCCATGTTTTGACGGCATGAATCGAGTTAAGAAGCAGCAACTAATCTACGGCCCACTAATGGAATACATTCAACGCAATGATATCCATGCTCTTTCTATTAAGGCTTTCACGCCGGAAGAGTGGGAACGTGATAAGAAACTGATGTCACTTTAAGGTTTATGATGGAAAAGTTTCGAGTTATTGGATCGGATAAGCCGCTAAGCGGTGAAGTGACGATCTCAGGCGCAAAAAATGCAGCCCTACCAATCCTATTTGCTTCAATTCTAGCTGAAGAGCCGGTTGAAGTGAGTAATGTTCCTCACCTACGTGACATCGATACTACGATGGAATTGCTTAAGCGTTTAGGCGCAAAAGTATCACGCAATGGTAGTGTTCATGTTGATGGCAGCGAAATTAATGAATTTTGTGCACCTTACGATTTAGTAAAAACAATGCGCGCTTCTATTTGGGCTTTAGGTCCTTTAGTCGCTCGTTTTGGTGAAGGCCAAGTGTCACTTCCGGGCGGTTGTGCTATTGGTGCTCGACCTGTTGATTTACATATCCATGGCCTAGAGCAACTAGGTGCGACCATTGTATTGGAAGATGGTTATGTAAAAGCAAGTGTTGACGGCCGTTTGAAAGGCGCGCACATCGTGATGGATAAAGTAAGTGTGGGTGCCACCATTACTATCATGTGTGCAGCAACGCTAGCGGAAGGTACAACTGTGTTAGATAATTCAGCGCGTGAGCCTGAGATTGTTGATACGGCTGATTTCCTAAACAAACTAGGAGCTAAAATTTCTGGTGCAGGTACAGATACGATTACTATCGAAGGCGTTGAGCGTCTTGGTGGTGGCCAACACTCTGTGGTTGCAGACCGTATTGAAACGGGTACCTTCCTGGTTGCTGCTGCGGTTTCTGGCGGTAAAGTGGTTTGTCGCAACACCAACGCTCATCTTCTTGAAGCTGCCTTAGCGAAGCTTGAAGAAGCGGGAGCGAAGGTTGAAACGGGCGAAGGTTGGATCAGCCTTGATATGACTGTTCGTGAGTTGAAAGCGGTGAAAATCGTAACGGCACCTCACCCAGGCTTCCCAACCGACATGCAAGCACAGTTTACCCTGCTTAACATGATGGCGAAGGGCAGTGGTGTAATCACTGAGACTATCTTTGAAAACCGCTTTATGCACATTCCTGAACTACAGCGAATGGGAGCAAAAGCGGAAATAGAAGGCAACACTGCTATTTGTGGTGAAACCAAAAAATTGAGCGGCGCTCAAGTAATGGCAACGGACCTTCGCGCATCTGCGAGCCTTGTTATTGCTGGTTGTATCGCTCAAGGTGAAACCATCGTTGACCGTATTTATCACATCGATCGTGGCTACGATAAGATTGAAGATAAATTGTCAGCCTTAGGCGCAAACATTACACGGTTTAGCGAGTCGAACTAACTTAGGTTAGTGAGTTCATGAATCAGTAAGATGAAAACAGAAAAGTCGGAACCTTGGTTTCGGCTTTTTTATAGTTGTATTTACCGCCAGTGAATCTATTGCCTATTTTGTGCAAATAGATGAATCAACTTGGTGGTTGTGAGGAACAAAATGATAGCAATATTACGTATTTTCGCAGTGGCGATATTTGCGATTCTTATGTTTGTATTTGGGTGTGGTTACTGTTTACTAAGCCCACGTAACCCGAAACACGTATTTACCTTTGGTCGTTATTTCGGTCGCATGTCGAAAATCTTTGGTATGAAGTTAGAGCTTCGTATCCCGGAAGATGCTTACTCTCGTGGCCAACATGTTTACGTTGCAAACCACCAAAATAGCTGGGATCTATTCACGATTTCATCTGCGGTAACACCTAAGGTTGTGACTGTTGGTAAGAAGAGCCTAGCGTGGATGCCTCTTTTTGGTCAGCTGTACTGGTTGACGGGTAATATCCTAATCGACCGGGCTAACCGCAGCAAAGCGGTAGGTACGATCGATCAAGTGGTTACTAGCCTTAAAGAGAGTGATGTTTCAGTATGGATGTTCCCTGAGGGGACTCGTTCTCGTGGTCGTGGTTTGTTGCCATTCAAAACGGGTGCTTTCCATGCTGCGATTGGCGCTGGCTTACCTATTATCCCTATCGTGTGTAGCTCAACAGGTGGCGTGAAGCTGAACCGTTGGAACAATGGTCATGTGATTGTTGAAATGCTGCCACCAATCAGCACTGAAGATTACGATAAGTCTAATGTTCGTCAACTGGCTAACCTAGCTCGTGAGCAGATGGCTGCGAAGCTTGAAGAGTTAGACAAAGAAGTGGTTGAGCTTAATAAGAAGTAATCATCTAAGCGAAACGATGAACAATAAAAAAGGTTGCCAAGTGGGCAACCTTTTTTTGTATCTGATAAACGCTCAGCTTTATGCCAATTTGTTTACTAGAAACCGTTTATTCTAGATATTAAAACCTATTTGCGAACCGCAATAGCTTCGATCTCGATACCTACATCTTTTGGCAGACGCGCTACTTCAACACATGAACGTGCAGGGTAGTTTGCAACACCGTGCTCATCAAAGAATTTACCGTAAACTTCATTTACTGTACCGAAGTCGTTTAGGTCTTTAACGAATACCGTTAGTTTTACGATGTCTTTTACAGTCAGGCCAGAAGCTTCAACAACCGCTTGAACGTTGTCTAGAGATTGGCGAGCTTGCACTGCGATATCAGCAGATACTTCACCAGTTGCTGGGTTTACTGGGATTTGACCAGAAGTCAGAACCATATTGCCAAGGTCAACACCTTGTACGTATGGGCCGATTGCAGCTGGAGCAGATTCTGTGTGAAGTACTTTAGTCATTGGTTATTCCATCAGTTATTGGATAAAAAGCGATTTTTAGTGTGCCTTCAAACTTAGGATAGGTAAAGAGCAAAATACCCCGCACAGGCGAGGTATTGAATAGTTTTTGCGTTCGATCGGCGTTGCCGTATGACGTTATCTTTCTGTTACGATCTCACGAGAGAAGACTTTTTCGCAGTATTTACACTTCAATCGAATATCTTCTTTCTTTTCAAAGATCTTAAAGCTGCTTTCAACGGGTTCATTGTGAGTAATACAGTTGGTGTTTGGACACTCGAACACATCGTTGATTTGCTCAGGAAGTTCTAGTGGTAGCTTCTTAACTACTTCGTAATCTTCGATTTGGTTTACGGTCGCGTGAGGCGCGTAAAGTGCTAACTTGCTCGCCTGTTCTTCAGTGATAAACACATTCTCTATCTTGAGCAGGTCTTTACCGCCTAGAGCAGAGGATGGCAGGTTTAGGCCAATCGTTACTCGCTGATTAGAGTTATGCATGTCGAACAGTTTGAGTACCTTGATCCCGATGTTGGCTGGGATATGGTCGATAACCGTTCCGTTCTTGATTGCTTCAACTTTTAATTGAGTCTCTTTAGACATGATATCTCTCCTCTACAGCGTTTCGTTAAGAACAAGGGCTAACAATGCTTCACGTGCGTAAACACCGTTCTCAGCTTGCTGGAAGTAGTAAGCGTAAGGCGTTTTATCGACATCAATCGTAATTTCATCAACACGAGGAAGAGGGTGAAGAACCTTTAGGTTATCACGTGCATTTTCCAACATCGGAGCCGTCAGGATGTACGCTGATTTGATGTGCGCGTATTCCGATTCATCAAAACGTTCTTTTTGAACTCGAGTCATGTACAGAACATCCAACTCTGGAATCACATCTTCCATGTCTGTCAGCAGTTGGTACTTAATACCCGCTTCATCAAGCTCTTCACAAATGTAGTCAGGCATCGCCAGTGCTTCTGGAGCAACGAAGTAGAAACAGATGTTGTCGAACTTCGCTAGTGCTTGAGTTAGTGAGTGAACCGTACGGCCGTACTTAAGATCACCAACGAATGCAACGTTAAGGTTGTCGAGGCGGCCTTGAGTTTCGGCGATAGAGAACAGGTCTAATAGCGTTTGTGTTGGGTGTTGGTTTGCGCCGTCGCCCGCGTTAATCACAGGTACACCGTTAGAGAACTCAGAAGCCAGACGCGCTGCGCCTTCTTGGGGGTGGCGCATTACGTAAGCATCAACGTATGAAGAGATAACCTGTACTGAGTCTGCCAGCGTTTCGCCTTTCTTCGCCAGTGACGTGTTACCACCGCTATCGAAACCAATCACATCACCACCGATGCGCTGAATAGCCGTTTCAAAAGAGAGACGAGTTCGCGTTGAAGGTTCGAAGAAGCAGCTTGCAACAACTTTGTTCTTGATGAGTTCTGGGTTTGGTTCAGCTTTAAGTTGACCTGCCGTTTGAACAATTAATTCTAGCTCTTCACGAGAAAGCTCTGGAATTGAGATGATGTGCTTTTGATAGAGCGAATTCGCCATGATCTTCTTCCCCACAATAATGTATTGGCCATAAAAAAGCCCCCCATAATGGGAGGCTTTAAAAAAGTGCTGAAAAGCAGAATAGACGGCCTGGCAAGCATGCTAGCTTGCGAGCAATATTTGGTGTCTTCACAATTTTATTATGTGTTTTCACAATATCATTATGTTTTATCACAACATTGCTTGGCGTCATTTTCACTACTCTCAGACAAATTGCCGAGAATTATACGCTTTCAATTTGTGAGCGCAAGCGATTACATCAAGCTTTGTTTACTTTCATTATTCTCTATTGGCCAAGTGTCGCGACCATTACTGCTTTGATGGTGTGCATGCGATTCTCTGCTTCATCAAACACAATTGAGTAGTCGGACTCAAATACTTCGTCTGTTACTTCCAAACCGTTCATTCCATATTTGTCTGCGACTTGCTGGCCGATCACGGTTTCATTGTTGTGGAAAGCTGGCAGGCAATGCATGAACTTCACTTGAGGGTTACCTGTGAGCTTTATGACATCCATATTCACTTGGTAAGGTGTCATCACAGCCACGCGTTCGTCCCAAGCTTCAGGTGCTTCACCCATAGAAACCCAAACATCGGTGTAAAGGAAATCACAACCTTTTACGCCTTCGGCAACGTCTTCAGTCAGCGTTATTTGTGCACCTGTATTTTGCGCAATTGCTTGGCATTCTTCGACAAGCTGTTCTTCTGGCCAGAAAGCTTTAGGTGCAATAAGGCGAATATCCATACCCATCTTCGCGGCACCGACTAACAGAGAATTACCCATGTTGTTGCGTGCATCGCCTAGGTAAGCAAAACTGATTTGATGCAGATGTTTACCGCGACCATGCTCAAGCATAGTGAGGAAATCAGCCAAGATCTGAGTTGGATGGAACTCATCAGTAAGGCCATTCCACACTGGAACGCCAGCATAAGCGCCAAGATCTTCGACAATACTCTGGCCAAAACCACGATATTCAATACCATCGTACATACGACCTAATACACGCGCGGTATCTTTCATTGATTCTTTTTGACCAATCTGAGAACCAGAAGGGCCTAAATAAGAGACTTGAGCTCCTTGATCAAAAGCAGCTACCTCAAAGGCACATCGAGTTCGAGTTGATGCTTTTTCAAAGATCAAAGCGATGTTTTTACCGTTAAGCTTTTTTTGCTCTGTACCTGCATACTTAGCCTTTTTAAGGTAAGCAGACAGGTCGAGTAAAAACTGAATCTCTTTAGGAGTAAAGTCGAGAAGTTTTAGAAAGTTACGATTGCGAAGATTAAATGCCATCTCTCGCTCCTTGGGTATATAGAATCAATGAAGAACTTAGTTAAACATAAAAATGCTATATTTGTGAATAGTTATTTTATTAATTTGATAAAAAAGGCCAGTACAATGGTACTGGCCTAGATAAGTTATGTGTTCGCTTTACTGAACTACTTGAGTTAAATACCGTCTCTTTCTATAGGACAGCTCATGCAACGAGCGCCACCACGACCGCGACCCAGTTCATTGCCTGGAATTGTCAGAACTTCGATGCCTGCTTTGTCGTATTTCTCATTGGTGTAAACATTACGCTCATAACCGATAACCGTACCCGGTTTCACCGTCAGTACGTTGTTAGCGTCATTCCACTGTTCACGTTCAGCTTCGTAGTTATCACCACCAGTTGTGATGATCTTCAGTTGATCGAGATCCAGTGCGCCTTCAATCGCTGTTAGGTAGTTTTCAGCTTTCTCTACTCGCATTTCGCCATTTTCTTTCGGCGTTAAGCGCCAAGTATCTAGGTCTTTACGAACGATCTCTGGATAGACTGAGAATGTATCGATATCCATGTGAGTCATGACCGTATCAAGGTGCATACAAGAGCGGTGCTTCGGTAAATCAATCGCAATCACTTCTTTAGCTTGACCGGACTTGAATAAACTCGCAGCTAGATTTTCGACACCTTGTGGCTTGGTACGCTCCGAAATACCGATAAGAACAGCGCCTTTACCGATAACCAGTACATCTCCACCTTCAATATTGGCGTTGTCGTAATGAAGATCTTCATCACCGAAGTACTTAATGAAATCTTGCCCTGCGAATACAGGGTGCCAGCGATATATTGCTCGCAAGTGATTCGTTTCTCGTTGACGAGCAGGCATCATCATCGGGTTAAGAGAGACACCGCCATAAACCCAGCAAGAAGTATCGCGGGTAAATAGATGGTTAGGTAGCGGCTCAATAACGAAATCAAGTGGGCGGTGCATCTTCGGTAGCATTGAAGAAGATTTAATAGGAAGCTCAGAGTAGGCTAAACCACCAAGTAGGATCGTAGCCAAGTGCTCATTGTCCATTTGAGCAAGGTACTCTCTTAAATCACGCGCGAATGTAGGGCCGTAACGGAAATCAGAGATTTGAGTATTAAGCAGCCACTCACGAGCTTGTGCTACAGCGAGTGTCTCAACCAGTAGGTCATGCAGTAATAACACTTCAACGTCTTGGTCACGAAGTGTTGTCGCAAAGGCATCATGTTCTTCACCTGCTGCTTCTACTGCAAGTACATCATCAAAGAGTAGCTCATGACAGTTAGAAGGGGTGAGGTGGGTGAGTGCCCTTTCAGGCCTATTTAGGAGAACTCGTCTTAATTGACCGACTTCGGAGCCAACGTACAGCTTACTCATTTTGCATCCTTACTATTAATCCAGCGTCTATTTATGACAAGCTTGTTCGTAATATGCAAGTTTTGAAACTTGTGTAAAGGTTATGTTATTTTGATATTTTTGGTTTTAAATGCTGAGTTGTTTGTGATTGTTAATATTAAAATCCAACTGAAAGGCTGAGTTCTGGAACAAACTTTTTGCGGATCTATGCTCTAATTTCAGTGATTTGATAATCCACTTTGCTTGGTGAACGTGATTTTTCATTCAAAATTTATGCAGTTACTTACTTATAAGTGAGGTTTTATGCATCGATGAAGTGTTCGGCAGTATGCATCTGATATGACTAACCACTCAATTTTGAAGGAGTAAGGCTAAAAGTAACAATAAAAATGAAATGCTAAAACACACGGTAGTTAATAATATGTTGAAAATTTGTTTCTGTGATTTTAATTTCACTTTTTAATTGATATCCCTTCTGTTATCTAGCGATAAACTTGCTCTTCTACACCTGATCTAGGTGGCTTTTCTAGGCGATCCGTGCCATATTTCGTGGCAATCAAATTTGATCTTTTCATAGTCAACACTCTGGAGCAGACACATGTCTCACGAAGATGAATATCTATCAGTAGCGGAATTAATTGAATTTCAAAAAGGAGAGACTCGCGACATCATTGAAGCACTAATCGAAGATGGTAGCGATCCTGAAGCTCTATACGATATCGAGCATCACCTATTCGCTGAAGATTTCGCAGTACTTGAGAAAGCCGTTGTTGAAGCATTCAAAATGGGCTTTGAAGTGCTTGAAGCTGAAGAGACAGAAGACGAAGATGGCAACAAGCTACTTTGTTGTGATGCAACGATGCAGTGTACTCTGAACGCAGAAGCGATTGATGAGCAAGTTGAGAAGCTTGTAAATCTTGCAGAGAAGTTTGACATTATCTACGACGGTTGGGGCACTTACTACGAAGGTGAAGATGCTATCTACCCTGACGAAGATGATGAAGACGAAGAGTAATCTCTCCCAGTTTTAAAGAATGCCAGCCTTGAGCTGGCATTTTTTTGTCCTCAGAAAAATAAATGTCTTTATATGCATTCATTCATTATAATGCGGTCAAAATTGATCTAGCTCAAGGAATGACATGCGGCTACCTCTCGATGGTCTTTGGCAAATTTCGCCACTGACGGATCTCTCTATCCCACAAGATGACATTACCTTTCCTGCTCCATTAAGCTCAAAGCTCCCTAATAGCTTGAGTGAAGAGGAAATCGCAGAGCAAGAATGGCACCTGATGCATGACATCGAAGTGGATGATGCCATGTTGGCATGCCCATTTGTTGAGCTAGTCGTCGCAGGCGTTGACTACTTTGCAGAAGTGCGACTCAATGGCGTTGCCGTGTTTGACTGTGATGGCAGCGAAGCCGAATATCGCAAGGACATTCGTCCTTATATGCAGCCTGGTCGAAATCGTTTTGAGATCCTTTTCCTTGAAGAAGAGGAGAGCCTGTTGCTTGAAGAGGATATGGATGACTCTATCTCTTCACAGGTCGTCGCTAAATCAGATTCTCGTATCGGAATCTGGCAAGCTCCATATCTTCAGTTCGTTCGTAACGTCAAGCTTGATCAAGTTGTCACCGAGCAAATCTGGCATCACGGTGGTGGGTGTGAGTTTAAAGTAGATGTTATCTATCAAACGCTAAAGCCGGGGTTAATATCGGCATCAATCAAGTTTAATGGTATGACTCTCGTGATGCCGATTGATGTGCGAGCAGAACATACGGGTGTTGTGTTTCAGGTTGAGGCTCCAATGGTATTTAACCTTGAGAAGCCCAACCCTAAGCATTTATATCAGTTAGAAGTGGAACTCGATGGGCAAAAAGAGAGTTCTTTCGTAGCCTTGAATCCAGCCTCTTGCGTGAGTAACTTTTTGCGTAACTAGCGGTTATTCAATTAGCCCGTTACGTAATGAATCAATTTGCTCACTCGCTTGTCATCTAATGAACTGCCGACGCTAACCCTATTTCAAAAACACATTATAGCGTTTTGGCCATGACAACCTCACAAGCGTCATGGCCTGTTTCTCCCCAAGCTGAATCAAGGTGTTCAAAGCCCAATTTTTCGTAAAGTTTAACGGCGGCATTAAGGCATTCGGTCGTTTCTAGATACATATGTTGATAACCCAGTTCCTTAGCTTTCTCCATCGACATATTAACCAACTTCTTCGCTAAGCCTTTGCCTCTGGTTTCTGGCAAGAAGTACATTTTTTGCAGTTCGCAGACTTCTGGCATACCGGCTAGTGGTGCAAATCCACCACCACCGACAACCTTTCCATCAAGTTCAATCACCCAATACTGAGATCTTTCATTGTTATAAACACTGAACATGTCTTCTAAGGTGGGATCGGCCACACCATAACCTTTATCTTCAGTTAGCCCGTTCTCATAAGAGACTTGGCGAATTACATTGGCCACTACGGTGTTGTCTTGCTGTTGTAGGGGACGAACCACCACACCGCTTGAAGCGTGGCTTTGTTGCAGTGCTTTAAGGTAGTGCTTAATTCCCCCCGAAACTTGTTGAGTTTCCGCTTCCGTTAAACGCTCAAGTACCGAGTCATAAAACTGATTCTGTTGACTGTGAAGTTGGGTAAGAGTGTTTATCCCTTGTTCTGTAACTGAAGCAACAACACTGCGCTTATCGTTGGGGTGTGGCGAGGTTTGAATTAACGAGTTCTTCGCTAGATTGTTGACTGCTCTACTGGCGTTGGACTTATCAATATTGAGCTTATCCGCTAATTGATTCACGGTTAATGGCTGCTGCTCTAGTTCGATAAGCGTATGCGCTTGAATCGGAGGTAGGGCAATATCACCACAATCTTTGTCGAGCATTCCGAGCTGTCGAACGAGCTGACGTGATAATTCTCTAAGTTGTGCTGAAGTCATGTTGCCTCTCAATATGGTTGCGATGTACAACTACAATTTAATTGCGCGCCGCAACTATGTCAACAATAAACTCTCTAGGTTAAGCGTGTTGGTGCAAACAAAACTGTGGCTGTGTTGTTTGGCTTTCTGCCTTTCGTAGCCAAACTTTCTCATGGAAGTAGTAAGCCACGGTATTCAAAGCGGGTTCTAACGTTGCCATCACACCACCAACAAAGGCATCGCCAGTCAATAAGTAGACAACGGTAAAGGCAACACTAAAGTGGATAGTAGCGAAGCTTGCTGTTTTTAATTTAGTCATCCACTGACGAGCTTTAAGCGCTGGAACTTGAGCCCAAGCCTTTTCATGAAAATAGAAGGCGACGGTATTCACAGAAGGCTCAATCATAGCGATTAAGCTACCAATTAAGATATCGCCCGTTAGTACATAAGCGACACTAAATGCGATAGTAAAATGTAATGCGGCAAAGGTTAGTGTCTTTTTCATGATAATTACTCAGTCGTTGTGTTGTTTCGATAGAACTATTATTGAGAATTATTATCATTAAATCTAATGGGAAGGAGAGATTAATTTGATAGATGAAACCTATCAATAAATAAGTGACTGACGATAAGACTTGGAGTGAGAGGCATAAAAAAAGGTTGGTCACGAAGACCAACCTTTCTATTTAGAGCGAGAAGTTCGAAGTCTTCTCGTTCACTCACCTTTAAAGCGCAGCAATAGTCGCTTTTTGCTCTTCTAGCTTAACAAGAGTTTCTTGGTAGCCTTCAAGCTTTTCACGCTCTTTCGCGATAACGACTTCTGGTGCTTTAGCAACAAAACCTTCGTTACCTAGCTTACCTTCGATACGCTTAATCTCACCGTGAGTCTTCGCTACTTCTTTATCTAGACGAGCAAGTTCAGCATCTTTGTCGATAAGACCCGCCATTGGGATCATCAGCTCAGATTTGCCAACAAGTTTAGTTGCACAAGCTGGAGTCGCTTCGCCGTCTGCTAGAACTTTAATATCGTCTAGCTTAGCTAGAGAAGTAAGAACGATCTTATTTGCTTCGATACGAGCTGCATCTTTCTCATCAGCGACTTTGATCATTACTTCTAAGCCTTGGCTTGGTGCAATGTCGTATTCCGCACGTAGGTTACGGATAGCTGTGATGAAAGTTTTAACCCATTCGATGTCGTCAACGATCTCAGCATTGAAGTTAGCTTCATTAAACTGAGGAAGCGCTTGAGTCATGATGGTCTCGCCTTCAACGCCGTCTACTAGCGGCTTAACGCTTTGCCAGATAGATTCAGTGATGTAAGGAAGAACAGGGTGAGCAAGACGTAGAGTCTTCTCAAGAACCGTGATAAGTGTGTAACGAGTCGCTTGTTGTTGAGCTTCAGTACCTTTCCAAAGAACAGGTTTAGTTAGCTCTAGGTACCAGTCACAGAATTGGTTCCAGATGAATTCGTAAAGCGTATTTGCTGCCATGTCTAGACGGTAGTTGTCTAGGTGAGCATTAAACTCTTTCGCTGCAACTTCAAACTGAGATTCAATCCACTTGTCTGCTAGAGAGAATTCCATGTTTGCACGGTCTTCAACAGACAGTGACATGCCACAATCGTGCTCTTCTGTGTTCATCAGTACGTAACGGCTTGCGTTCCATAGCTTGTTACAGAAGTTACGGTAACCTTCAAGACGCTTCATGTCCCAGTTGATGTCACGGCCAGTTGAAGCCATAGCAGCAAGAGTGAAACGCAGTGCATCGGTACCGTATGGTTCGATACCATCTTCGAAAGTTTTACGTGTTGCTTTTTCGATCTTAGCAGCCAGTTTAGGTTGCATCATGTTGCCACAACGCTTTTCTACTAGCTCTTCAAGGCCGATGCCGTCAATCATATCGATTGGGTCAAGTACGTTACCTTTCGACTTAGACATCTTGTCGCCGTTTTCATCACGGATAAGGCCCGTCATGTAAACTGTTTTGAAAGGTACTTGAGCCTTGCCGTCTTCGTCTTTCACGAAGTGCATAGTCATCATGATCATACGAGCAACCCAGAAGAAGATAATATCAAAACCAGATACTAGTACTTCTGATGGGTGGAATGTTTTCATTGCTTCAGTATCTTCAGGCCAGCCTTGTGTGCCGAAAGTCCAAAGTGCAGAAGAGAACCATGTATCAAGAACGTCGTTGTCTTGCTTAAGAACAATTACCGGTGAAAGGTTGTTCTTTTCACGAACTTCTTCTTCAGTGCGACCTACGTAAACTTTACCATCGTTGTCGTACCATGCTGGGATACGGTGGCCCCACCAAAGTTGACGAGAGATACACCAATCTTGCACGTCACGCATCCACGCGAAGTACATGTTCTCGTACTGCTTAGGTACGAATTGAATCTCACCATCTTCAACGGCTTTAACAGCAGGAGCAGCAAGAGGCGCTGTACGCACGTACCATTGGTCAGTCAGCATTGGTTCGATAACCACACCACCACGGTCACCGTAAGGAACGGTTAGATCGTGATCTTTGATTTCTTCAAGTAGGCCTAGCTCTTCAAATTCAGCAACCGTTGCACGACGAGCTGCAAAGCGCTCCATACCTTGGTATTTTTCTGGAAGCTCTGTTGAGTACACATCGCTTTCTTCACCGTTCGTTGTGAAGATTTCAGCCGCATCACGGATATCACCGTTGAACGTTAGGATGTTGATCATTGGTAGGCTATGGCGCTTGCCCACTTCGTAATCGTTAAAGTCATGAGCTGGCGTGATTTTCACACAACCCGTGCCTTTATCCATGTCAGCGTGCTCATCACCTACGATAGGGATAAGACGATTTACGATAGGAAGCAGGATTTCTTTGCCGATAAGATCTTTGTAGCGAGGATCTTCAGGGTTAACTGCAACGCCTGTATCACCAAGCATGGTTTCAGGACGTGTAGTCGCAACGACAATGTAGTCTTTGCCATCAGCGGTTTTAACACCATTCGCTAGTGGGTAGCGGAAGTGCCACATGAAACCTTTTTTGTCTTTGTTTTCAACTTCAAGATCAGAAATTGCAGTGTGCAGTTTAGGATCCCAGTTTACTAGACGCTTACCACGATAGATTAGGTCTTCTTCGTATAGGCGAACAAATACTTCTTGAGTCGCAGCTGATAGGCCGTCATCCATAGTGAATCGCTCACGATCCCAGTCTACAGATGCACCAAGACGACGAAGTTGTTGAGTGATCGTGCCACCAGATTCGCCTTTCCATTCCCAGATCTTGTCGATGAAAGCTTCACGGCCGTAGTCGTGTTTTGTTTTGCCTTCTTCAGCAGCGATCTTACGCTCAACAACCATTTGAGTTGCGATACCAGCGTGGTCAGTACCCACTTGCCAAAGCGTGTTTTTGCCTTTCATACGTTGAGCACGGATAAGTGTATCCATGATCGTATCTTGGAACGCGTGACCCATGTGTAGGCTACCAGTGACGTTCGGTGGCGGGATCATGATGCTGTAAGCTTCTTTTGATGTGTCACCGTGTGGCTTAAAGTAGCCTTTCTCTTCCCAAGTCTTATACAGAGCTTGTTCGATTGATGTTGGGTTGTATGTCTTTTCCATAGTGCTCTTATAACGGATACTGTGAATGGTTAATCGTGGTCAAACTTCATAAGTGAAGCTTCTTGAATCTAAATCCAAAGATAGCTTTAACTATGAGGTTTGACTATGGATGTTGAATCTCGATAGTTTGTAGCTGATATCCAGCCTGACGGTAAATTTTATACCTTTCTCGAGCGAGTTGCTTAGCTTTTTCTTCGCAAGGAACGAAGTCTATCACCTGAGCAAAGGCGTTCGCAAAGGTTGTATGATTATCGGCCAGATTTATTACCAATTGGCGGTTCCAATTAGGTTTGACTCCTTGATGGCCTATCTCAATATTCGTTGAATATTTTGGACCTTCGCCAACCAAGTTGTGCGCGATAAATTCAGTAGGCTCTACCTGCCAAAAAACTTCAGCGATACGCTCAGCATGAACTTTATCGTTACAGTTGAGATAAAGTTTAGCGCCTTGTTTTGCAAAATGCTGAGCAAGAAACAACACGTAGTGAGCAAAACTCTCTTCGCCGGCTTGTGGGCTGTCTGAAGACACAATGTAAAATGTGGCAGTCTGCATACTGAATACTCGAACTTGGAATCGTGGAAACCAATCATACTTGGTCAACAGGAGCTAGCAAATAACGCTTATTAAAAAAGGGCCCGTAGGCCCTTTCTATTATTTTGAAGATTGCTCTTCAGTCTCATGGCCGCTGCGGTTCAATAAGAATTGGACAAGCATTGAGACAGGACGACCTGTCGAGCCTTTCGCTGCGCCTGACTTCCAAGCTGTGCCGGCACTGTCAATGTGTGCCCAGTGGTACTTTTTAGCAAATTTAGATAAGAAACATGCTGCTGTGATTGTACCAGCAGGTCGGCCACCGATATTTGCCATATCTGCAAATGGACTCGTTAGTTGCTCATGGTATTCATCGGCCATTGGCATGCGCCATGCTCTGTCACTTGCTTGCTCAGAAGCATTCACTAACTCGTGAGATAGTGGGTTGTGATTAGACAGTACAGCACTGATGTGGTGACCTAACGCCATCACACACGCGCCAGTGAGTGTTGCTACATCGACAACACAGTCTGGTTCAAAGCGTTCAACGTAAGTAAGCGCATCACATAGAACCAAGCGACCTTCAGCATCCGTGTTTAACACTTCAACTGTTTGGCCTGACATGGTCGTTAGGATATCACCTGGGCGGTAAGCATTGCTGCCTGGCATGTTTTCACAACCTGCTAGGATACCAACTACATTAATCGGTAGGTTCAGTTTAGCTAGTGCCTTCATTGTACCGAATACAGAAGCCGCACCACACATGTCGTACTTCATCTCATCCATACCTTCACCAGGCTTAAGCGAAATACCGCCTGAATCGAAAGTAAGACCTTTACCGACTAGAACAATCGGTTTTGCATCTGGGTCAGCAGCACCTTTATATTCCATGATAGACATCATAGATTCGTTCTTAGAACCACGGCCTACCGCTAAGTATGAAGTCATACCCAGCTTTTCCATCTCTTCTTCGCCAATGATCTTAGTTTTCACTGTCTCGTAATCATCGGCCAAGCGACGAGCTTGAGATGCAAGGTAAGCAGGATTTGCGATGTTAGGTGGCATGTTGCCTAGATCTTTAGACGCTTTCACACCTGAAGCAATCGCAAGACCGTGAGAAATTGCTTTCTCACCAAGGCTCAATTCACGACGAGTTGGTACGTTGAATACCAGTTTACGTAGTGGACGACGAGTCTCAGGTTTATTACTCTTGAATTGATCAAAAGTGTAAAGGCCATCTTTAGTCGCTTCTACTGCTTGGCGAACTTTCCAGTAAGTATCACGACCTTTAACGTGCAGTTCAGTCAGGAAACATACTGCTTCCATAGAACCCGTTTCGTTTAGTGTACTGATGGTTTTTTGGATAATTTCTTTATATTGACGCTCGCCTAGCTCACGTTCTTTACCGCAGCCTACAAGCAGAACACGTTCTGAAAGTACACCAGGTACTTGATGCAGTAGTAGCATCTGGCCAGGTTTACCCTCTAGATCACCGCGACGAAGCAGTGAACTAATATAGCCATCGCTAATCTTATCTAACTGCTCGGCTACTGGAGAAAGGCGGCGCGGTTCGAATACACCGACAACGATACATGCGCTGCGCTGTTTCTCTGGGCTGCCACTTTTTACACTGAACTCCATGCGTACTCCTACATCCTGAAGACAAATCGAACTAAATGTTGGATAATGGGTTCTTACTTGTTGGATCCTATAATGGAACTGACCTTAAAGAAGAACGTTAACACTTAGCTAAAAATTTAAAAAATAAAAGGTTCAACGGGAAATTATAGTGATTCAATCAAAAAAACAAGTTTTGTATAGGTAATTTGAGCGTGATTATTGTTAGATATTTGATCCGAGAGACAATCAAGAGCCAATTTGCGATATTTTTTGTTCTCTTTCTCGTGTTTCTCAGCCAAAAGTTCATCAGTGTTTTAGCCGACGCCTCTGATGGTGATATTCCAGCAAGCCTTGTATTATCGATCGTGGGTCTAAATATGCCAGCGATGGGGCTCTTGATGCTTCCACTTAGTATCTATATTGGCATTTTGCTGACTTTTGGCCGCCTTTATGCCGAAAGTGAGATTGTGGTGATGAATGCTACGGGTATTGGCAATAAATTCCTCATCCAATCAGCACTTTATCTGGCGTTGATTACCGCAACTGTCGCTGCTTTTAACTCCTTTTGGCTGTCTCCGTGGTCACAAGATAAAGTAGAACAAATGTATGAGGAAGTGGCTGCAGAGAACAGCGTCGATTTACTACCCAAAGGCAAATTTGCAAGGACTCCCGATGGTTCTTCAGTTGTGTTTATAGAGGGTATCGATGGTAATCAATTAGACAATGTGTTCGTTTCTCAAATGCGACCTCGTGACTCAGTGCTTCCTAGTGTGATGTTCTCTAAGTCGGGAGACGTAAAAGAATTGAGCGATGGCCGCCAAGTTATTGTGATGTACGATGGTACTCGTCATGAAGGAGTGCCTTCTCGCCTTGATTATAGAGTGACGCACTTTGAAGAGTATGAAGGCTTAATTGGTCAGCGTGAAGTAGAGAAGAAAGGTCGAGAGTGGGAAGCGATTCCAACTATTGATCTTATTGGAAATCAAGATAATCGTGCCAAGGCTGAATTGCAGTGGCGCATGTCACTGGTGTTGTGTATCCCATTGTTGACTATGCTCGTTGTACCGCTGTCAGCAGTTAATCCACGACAAGGTCGTTTTGCAAAAATAGGTCCGGCAATCCTGATTTATTTGACTTACTTCTTGGCAATCAGTGCAACCAAATCTTCAATTGAAGAAGGGGACATTCCTGCTGCAATAGGCATGTGGCCAATCAATGCATTATTATTGTTTGTCGCGATTGGTGCCAACTTTATGGATAGTGTGCCTGTTAGGCGTTTGAAAGAAAAATTCAAGAATAAGAGGTTGGCTTAAGCCGTGTTTAAGATTCTCGATTTATATATAGGCAGAACCATCATCGCGACCACCTCACTGGTATTGGTGACGTTTGTCGGTCTCTCTGGAATTATCAAGTACGTTGAGCAATTGCGAAAGGTAGGTCGTGGTACATACGATCTATTACAAGCGTTGTATTTCGTTTTATTGAGTATTCCTCGTGATATCGAAATGTTCTTCCCAATGGCGGCATTGCTTGGTGCATTGATTGGGCTTGGTATGCTTGCTGCGAGTTCTGAGCTTGTGGTTATGCAAGCCGCGGGTTTCTCTAAGTTAGATATTGGTTTATCGGTACTTAAGACTGCGATTCCGTTAATGGTGATAGTGACATTGCTTGGGCAGTGGGGAGCTCCGCAAGCGCAGAAGATGGCTCGTGACTTAAGAACCATCTCGGTTGCTGGTGGTAGTATTATTTCTACTCAAAGCGGTGTTTGGGCTCGAGATGCCAACGACTTTATTTTCATTGTTAAAATAGACGATGATAAGCTCTATGGTTTGAACATGTGGCGCTATGATGAGAACAAGGCTCTGAAAACGGCCATATACTCAAAAGAAGTCGATTACGTTGGAGACAACGTTTGGACAATGCGCGATGTTGAGGTCACCTCTTTTGAGAATGAAATTCAGGTCACTAAAGAGAATTTACCGACTTTTTCTTGGGAAACATCGTTAGCTCCAGACAAACTCGCGATAGTGACGGTGAAACCGGAGGAGCTGTCGTTAAGTGGGCTGTATGACTATGTTTCTTATCTCAAAGCATCAGAACAAGATGCAGCACGTTATGAGCTAGCATTGTGGCGAAAGATAACTCAACCTATTTCGATAGCGGTCATGATGTTGATGGCATTGTCGTTTATCTTTGGTCCTTTACGTAGCGTGACCATGGGAGCAAGGATTCTCTCTGGTGTGATTGCTGGTTTTACTTTCTATATATCCAGCGAGTTCTTTGGTCCAATCAGCTTGGTTTATCAAATACCACCAGCCTTTGGTGCGATAGCCCCTAGCGTGGTGTTTTTCGGAATTGCCATCATGCTCTTGAGGCGGAAACTATAAATGATAAAGGAAGGCGTTAAGCCTTCCTTTTTTGATCTTGCTTTAAGTTCGCTTAATAGCGTTATTGTGCCTTTGGCAACACAACGACTTCGGTCTTTGCCCAGATATCGTGAAAGCCACGTTTCTGAGGATCGAATGGAACACATAAGTTTGCAAGTCCAAACCCCGATGTACCTAAACGTATTAGCGCTTGAGTTATTGTGATCGCAGAGCCATCTTTGTTTTGAACTCGTAGCTTCCAAGCTCTCATCCCCAGAGTTTGACCTGCTCTGGTCCAGAAGAAGACAAAGAAGTAAACCCAAACGACGACTAAGTAAAAAGTATACGCAGGGCTCCAAATCGGATGATTAGTCAAGAAGTCACTGACATCGGCATACCCGCTATGGTTAAAAATACCAAGAGCCATGAGTGCGTGCAGTAGAGCAACAATGATGCCGGCAGCCATCATTTCAATAGCGATTACAATGAGTGCGTCATAGAACAAGGCACCAAATCGGCGCATTACCCCAGCTGGTGGCAGAGTGTTTGTTGATGTCATGGTGTTATTACTTCTTTAAAAATTGAGGCGTCAGAATATAGTTTAAGGCTTGGCCTGAAAAGAGACATGACGCACAGCTTATGACTTAGTGGCGAAATTATCGGCAAACACACATGAATTCAAGTTTTTATACTTGCCACATCAGTTCGCATACGTATAATGCCAAACATCGACAGGGCAATGCCCCAAGATAATGCCGGTATGGTGAAATTGGTATACACGACGGATTCAAAATCCGTTGCCTTCGGGCGTGGCGGTTCAAGTCCGCCTACCGGTACCATATTTAAATAACAAAGCCTCGACTCAAGTCGGGGCTTTGTTATATCTGGAGAATAGAAAGTGTTGCCTTCGTAGTAGCGACAGGAACGCCTGTCCAATCAGTCAGTTCTTATTGTGCCATTCCAAAATATTACCGTTTCCGTTCGTAATGCGATTCCTTAGTAAATTAATTATCTTAAATCAGAATGTTATCTGTCATTCTCACGTCTATTGTCTATGTTTAAAGGACTAATAGAGGAGAAACATATGCTGACAGTAACCCCTTACTTGTTTTTTGATGGTCGTTGTAGTGAAGCGTTAGATTTTTATCATAAATGCTTTGGTGGTGTTGTTTTATCGAAGCAACTCTTTAGTGATGCTCCTCAGGTAATAGAGGGGGCACAACCTAGTTGGGTTATGCACGCTGAGTTCGAAGCATTTGGTATGAAGCTCATGATGTCTGATGGCGTTAAAGCTAAAGAACTTGAAGGGAACAATCTGGCACTTTCCTTGGTTACCGAGGATACCGCGACTCAAGAGAAAATTTTTGAGAAGCTTAAACAAGGAGGGCGAATAATGACGCCACTCGCAGATACGTTTTGGGGCGCTAGATTTGGTAAAGTGGAAGATAAGTTCGGTATTCGTTGGATGGTGCATTGTGATTCTTTAAGTTGAACCTGTGAAATTGGATAGTGAAATTCCCGTGTGGTTTTATTAGAATTATAAATATAGATTATTAATCAATATTATATAAATATGGGCAGCATAAAGATTACTGTAGATCGCATCCAGCCCGGCCTACACATACGACTCCCCCTAAAATGGAACGAACACCCATTTTTATTCAACAGCTTCAAAATAAAAGATGACGCTCAAGTGAAAATAATTCGGCATCTTGGGATTAAGCATGTCTATATAAATCTAAGTCAAAGCGATACTGCACCTTTACCTTCTAATCACGAGATAGAGAAAGGGGCCGATTCAGATCTACAGATAAGCCTTGAAACTGAAAGGATGTGGAAAGATAAGCATGAACGTATCGAAACCCTAAGCTCTTACCGTCGTAGAGTCAGTCATTGTGAGAAAGAGTTCGAGCGCTCGCTTGCTCGAATGCGTTCAGTAATGACAAAAATTCGTAACCGACCTATAGATGCGGTAGGAGAGGTTAAAAGTCTAGTTGATGATATTGTTGAAATACTGGCAAGTGACGATAGCGTTACCTTACATCTTATGAATGCTAAAGCTGACTTTGAAGACATTTACTTTCATACATTAAATGTCTCTGTCGTTGCGTTAATGATAGGTAAAGCTAAAGGCTACAATACTCAACAATTGAAAGCGCTTTCTTTTGCTGCTCTGTTCCATGATGTAGGAAAGATCAAAATACCAGCTGCAATACTTAGAAAGCAGAGTACGCTGACAGCACCGGAAGAGAATTACCTAAAACTTCATACGAAATATGGTGCTGATATTGTCTCTGGAATTGATGACTTTCCTGAAAGTGCCAAAAAAGTAATCGTTCAACATCATGAAATGAATGATGGCTCTGGTTATCCTGAAGGCTTAAAAGAAGAAGAGATAGATGAACTAACCAAAATAGTTTCAGTGGCTAACGCATTCGATAATCTTTGTCATGGTAAAGCGCAATCTCAACAAATGATCCCATACTTGGCATTGTCCCACTTATATAAGAACTGCAAACATCTATATAGTCAGGATAATTTGAGTCTATTGGTTAAGTTCATGGGAGTCTATCCGCCGGGTACTGTCGTGCAGCTTTCCAATGAATCAATTGGAATCGTGATTTCGGTTAATGCCAAACATATGCTTTATCCGAACGTACTGATCTATGATCCTAGCGTTCCAAGAACCCAAGCCCCGATCATTGACCTATTTACTAAAGAGATAAAAATTGTCAATGCAGTTCATCCAAGCAAGTTACCGGAGCAAGTTAGAGAATATCTAAACCCTAGGGCTCGTTTATCTTACTTTTTTGATAATGGTGAGTAGTTATCCACAGGTTCTTGTGGGTAGTTTGTTCGAAACTTGGGTTGAAAGTTGTATAAATAAGCCCTTGGTTGAAATATCTTCACTTAACCTCTTTTTTAAATAAAAAACGTATTTAATGCTTGCCAATGAGAGCTGCATCTCTATAATGCCGCCTCACTGACACGGCAGACGCCATAAGGCTTCAGCGAAGAATGTTAGTAAGGCAACTAGCTTTAAGCGATGATTCGCTTTTACTTTTTAAAAGTAGAAATTAATTCCGAATAAGTGTTTGACACTGAGAATTAAATAGCTAGAATGGCCGCCTCTTCCGAAGTGATGTAAGTCACAACGAAGTGAAGCTCTTTAACAATTTAAACCTATCAATCTGTGTGGGCACTCGTTGATGAATATCAAAACGTTATTACTTAGGTAGTAACAGTTACTTCGGTAACAAATTGATTTCAATGAACTG
>NZ_JBFRTD010000025.1:0-11491 GCF_041473955.1 Vibrio sp. 10N.222.54.E6
CTCAAGTATTATTGGGATTTATATTACACATACTATAACCAAAAAAAATTGAAAGTTATTGGTTAATCAATTTAGTCAGCTTTGGCTCTCTTTGTTATCAGCTCTTGTCGACAAAGCTAATTGCTTGCAGTTGCAAAATATATCATTGGAACTCGCCTTGAGTCGCGACGACTTGCTGACTCAGAGTTGGACAAAAACGATTTAGCAAGATTGCTAATTTAGCGAAGCATGAATTATTAAAAGTATGGCAAATTTGTTTACGTGATTGTCCAGTATCGCTGAAGCAGATCAAATTGTACTATTTGGGGAGTTTACATATATTCAGAAACAGCAAATAAAGTTATTGTTCTTGAATACCTAGTTTTAAGCTATAAATGCAGATTTCCCCAATGCCTTCAGCAGCCCACTGGTCCATTAAGACTCTACAAACTGGAGGCCCATTACCCAATCAGAGACTTTTACAAAGTTAAGCGTATCCACGTTTTGTTTCTTGAACGCTTTTACTACTTTCTCATGAACAATAATATGAGGGTAATCGCTGAATTTTGGCATAAAGACCAAGCGTTCTTTCTCTGGCATCGCAGACAACTTGTTATCATCCAAATAGTACTGCTCAATTGTGTGTCTAGTATCTTCCGGGTCATAATCATCAATCTGACACTTTTCTAGATTCAAAACATCCATTTTCTCAAATACATTAAACACCCAATAGCCCTCATGATATTTGTCATGATCATCTACGATCACGCTGGGGTAAACCTGACAACATGCATTGTCTATATTACCAAGAGATTGTTTAATTTCATCAGAAAATACTGGGTAGGTTGAGTCTAAGTGAGCCTTTTTAATTGGCCTAGAAACCCCTCGAACCAAATCTTCATCACGATAGCAGTTTTCAAAAAGCATTGGCTCATCACCACTTAGCTTGGTGTATTCGTAATCCCTCATGGCTGAATGCTTTTGAGGCTTTAGGTACAAAGTATTTTCATCATAATTTTCGAAAACAATATAGTATTGGTCGTTGTATTGGCTCATTATCCTACCTTGGGTATCCATCTGGTGTTTTGGTACGTGATCGTTTTGGTGTTCCATGGGGAACTACTGGTTTGATAGCGCTTGTCTTTGCCATCTCTTTCGCCCAGTTGATAGTGAAGCCGGTCACTGTTGCAATAGTTATCAGGATTGGTTTGTGCGTTGATAATATCGAATTGGCAGGCGCAGCCGGGTCCTCCTGGAATAAAGTATTGGGAAATTTTGGTCAACGGTAATGAAAAAAATTGCCCTCTTTCAATTTTGTTGATTTTCTTTAGCACTTTACGACTAATCGGGTCGAGCAGCTTATGTATCTCTGACTCGGTTTCTGTTTTCTTAGTCTTTCCATAGCAGTCTTTAATCTTTTTTCTTATCTCTGGATCTCTCAACTCTCCAGAAACGTAACGATGATAAGGTTCTTCCCTAGGTCGGCTAAAGATATGATCGCCGCGGTGTAATTGGCAATGGAGTTGACATGCACCCGGCAAAGTAGCAGGAAAGCCGACCAAATTCGATAACTGGTTGATGTCGTAGCCTTTGTTGACTAGGTTTTCACCCAGCTCACTGTGTTTTACTGCTTCTGCCGAAATAATATGATGGGTATCCATATGGATACCATTATTATAAGGGTGCTCAGATAATTTTTTTACGTTGTTTACCCAGCGCTTACGATAGCCTTTTTTCTCAATCATACCATCGACGAAATCCGATTCTGCCGCCTCTTGACTCATCAGTGTGCCCATAGATAACTTATCCTATACATATTCGATTTCACCCCGGTACAACCGAGGCGTTTTATGTTCTTCACTCTTACACAGTCGACATTTACCCTTTCTAGGCTCATGTTTCTCTTCCACTTGAGCGGTACTATTAACCCGTTTGTCTGCTATGGCGGACTTACGGCGCAATGCCAAATGGCCCGCTAACTTGTCGTAATCTGGCAAGATGTCGACTAAACCATCGACGGTGCTGGTAAAGGTTTCTAGTGCTTGTGCGGCATGAGAGGCTGCACCAACCTTTTTAACGCCCATGGTAAATTTCGCTGTAACCGTCGCAATTCTGGCGGCTGCCCCTGCTGGCCCAGTTAGCAAACCAATCACTATGGTTAACACCACTTCAATGGCAATATACGCAGCTGCTTTACCCACGTGGTAGAAATAGAAGTTAGGTGGGACAGCTTCAATAATCAGGTTCAAGTATGTAAAGAAAGGCAAGATGCTGTTGTCATCATTAATCAACGCCAAGGCCTTAGGGAAAAACTCACTCTCCTTGATTTCCATTGCCCATTCAGGGTCAAACTCCATCACAACAGTGTCAACGAACTTTTCTACGCCTTTAACATCGTTGTTGGTAAAGAGCGTAGGCAAATTCCAAATCGCTTCTCTGTGTCTTGCAATACACTTAATCTTGCGCGCCATATCGTCTGAGCCTTCATTCCACCAAAGCTGCACATCATCAATGGCCTCATCAATGTTCTCGTACGCATCCACACTGGCCGCAATAAGCAAGTTAGGCGCCATACTGGAAATATAAGCCGCCTGTTTTACCCAGCTTGGTAAATCACTTTGAGCTAACTGAACTTCCGTTCCTTTCATCGCATCGGCGGTGTACTTTTCCAATGCATTGTATTTTTGATTGGCGTAAATATAGAGCTTATCAAAACCATCGGTGGTGGCATCTGCTAAGGTATGGCCCATCTCGCCCCAGACTTCGGGAGAGAAAAGTTCCACCACATCAGCACCCCAAGCTTTAGCCCCTTCAAGCACACCATCACCCAAACAAAGTACACCTTCTTCGTTCCATTGTTTCTGGAAACCTGTCATATCTTTCGCGACTGTGTTTAAAAGGCCGTCCAAATAAGTCTCGATAGCTTCCTGTTGTTTTACAATCTTATCTTCAATGCCTGGTTCACCTTCATACTCGATAGTGACAGAGTCTGTGTTGGGCTTGAGATCATCGACCACCACTACACCTCCCTCTGTCTTCTGGGTCTCTAACGCCAGATCCATAGTTTCTGAGGCCGTACTTCTTTGCGGCAATGGATTGAGATCCAATTTGTCTTTATGGGGAACGGAGCCATTGGCTATCACTTTGAGGTTTTTAGCGTAAACAGGCGTTCCCCACAGGTCATCGTGAACGGCACGGATCTTAATCCACTTCTGCTCCTCTAACTCTATTTTCGGTATCGCATTCACGACTACTTCGATAGTCCCTGCTTCGGCAGAGTAAACATGATCAGGCGCTTGAATGACCGAGACATCTGACACATCATCCATAAGTTGACTAGCTTTATTTTCCATACGCTTGAAAGCTTGGCTGAGGTTATCGGACAATTTTTTAGCATAGGTATCAATGGTACTCACATGCTTTTTATAGATATCAGACGACAAGTAATCATAATTCAACCGACTAGCTTCGGACTTAAGAGATTCCACACGCCCTTTTATCTTACTAAGTAGACTCTCTAGTTCAGAGTTGAGTATATTCTTAGCCTTATCCCAAGGGTAGTTATTGATGAAAACCTGAGGATTACCTTTACCACGAGCTCGCATGTAAGCCAGCATACGGTCTGCGGTTTCATGCTTGGGTAAACGAAATAAGACGGAGAAAATTTCCCCTTCTTCCATCACCATTGGTAACCCGTTCGCCAGTACACTATCAAAACTCGTATCAGAGAGACTATCAATTCCCGCGATTAGCGATTCTGACAATACGCTGAAATGAAAATCAGGGTGTCTAAACTCGAAGTGGGCTTTCGTTTCTGCTTCCACAATATCGGCAAAATATCGGTCAGCGGTGAGGCTAGGTCCCATGGTTCCCCAGCCTTCTACTGGCGGGGCAATACGATTCGGGTGCCAGAAGGTTTGCTGTCCCTGAGCAGACCTATCAAAGAAGTCATCATCATTGTAATCGGGTAGGTAGTGTGGGTTGGTTAAACGAACCGGGGTAGCAATAAACTCATCCGTACTTTCTTTAACCAGAATTTTGATTTGACCCGGCTTTAAGCCTGATACTTTGCTTTTGCCAGAGTTATCAAAGTGACCAGGAGACAGAGCACCACCAGAGACATCGGTAATGTCAAAATCTGCGTTCTTAAGAAGTACACCATCCGGGTATCGAGCCTTGATGTAGACAGTGTAAGTGCCGTCTTCATCTTCAGTGACCGTGACAGCAGGGTTTTGAACCCCACCTAGGCACATGGTGTTGCCCTTGTTCATTGTCATTTGGTCTGACAACCTAGCCACGCCTTTCCCTTCGATGATGACACTCGGTGATGCGGAAATGAACTCGGCCTCGGCCTCTATCGTACCCGATGCTACGCCTTTCTTGTCCCCGCCCGCATCGCCTGTGCTCTTGGCAAACTTACTGCCCTTTAAAGCAATACTGTTTCCGCCATCTGCTGTGACTGTCGTAGTGCCTTCCACTAAATCTGCCGACTTCGCGTTATTTCCATAAGGGATTGGTACAACAGGTTTACCGACTGTAGTAAGGCACACATCAGGCAGGGTAGCATTCGCCTCTCCTCCCGAGCCTTTATGGACAACACTGAGTCCATTTGCACTTATTGTAACTGCCATTAATATGTCCTACTTAGATTAAGTGGATTAGTTGAGTTTTACCTTAGCGCCCTGGATCTTATGAATTTTTTCAGCGCTACTACTAAGATGCTTGGCTGTTGTAGTGATACGGCCATCCGTTCCACTATATTTGGTTTGTGTCGTCCCAGAGCCAATAAGCACTTCTTCCTCTGCATCAAGGGTTATCCTCTTTGCTTTAACAACAAGCTCTTGCTCTTCAAGCAAAGAAATATAGATATCAACCAATGTTGGAATGGTAAGATCTTCGGATAGAAAAGAGATTCGGCAATCGAGTTTATTATCGATGGCCATAAAAATTTCTGACTGAGTAAAAGCACGGCCTATTGACGCCCAGAGAGGTTGAGAAAATGGGTTATGCTCAAAATCTACTTTGACTCGATTCTTTTCTGGATGAACTTCCACTACCCAACCAATTCGAGAGCAGGGTTTTGAAGTAGGCTTAAGAATATCTCTTGGTGGCTCTTGATTCATGGTGGGCCCAGTGATTATTTAGAGCCTATTATTTTATCTCTGGGCGATTTGAATAGGTAATGTGGAAATGAATGGTCACTACGATTGAATAATCGACTTTAAAGACATGAAGGCCAATCAATGTAACTAGACTAGCAAATCAATTGGCTTTATCGCATGTGTTTTTCACTTTTCTATAGGTTTATCTCGCACTCAAATTTGTGATTAAAGTCACGCACATCACTATCATTTTAAAGTTGAGAGTATTACATCACTTGAGTAATGATAGAAACGATATACCAAGCCAAAAAGCAACACGATGATGTCTTTTGTGTCGTATAACTTTGACAACTGCTAATGTCAGATAACTTTTATTAGGGGAAACACACATTAACAAGGTGTGAATGAGTAAAAGGTCTACCTTATAATGGGGCATGAATGCGTTAGATCAAAAAGTCTCAAGTTTGAGATTTCACAACCTATAAAATCTACAGAAACGCTTCAGGGTATTACCTTAAGGCTACTCTCCTAGGTTAAACAAAGTAACCTGGACTGAACTCTGTAAACGCATTCGAGCCTTTGGGGTCAATACATATAGCCAAGCCAGTCAATATGGCCACCTCCCCAATTCTTTGCACTCATTGGCTTTATATAAAGCTCATCGACATGTTCAACAGCAACACCATAATTCGTGTGTTCATGAAGCCTTAACCAAGAGTTGCTTCCCTTGACTTGAGTATACCCTCGTACTGAATAGAAACTTTGCAACTCTGAGACAAGAATTATGAAGTCCACCCCCTTCCCTTCACAAAACAAGGAAATTTCGGATAACATAAATGTACCAATTCCTTGACCGCGATAAGGTTCTGCAACACAAAAGTCGACTACCCCCAAAACCCTGTGTACTTCACTCCCAACTTTTATTACTCGATAATCTAATCCGAGATACCCGATAAGTACATCACCTTCATACTGTAGGGCACGAAAATGAGGGAGTTGTTTAAAGTAGGAACGAGATACTTGATGCTTTGGAAATGATTGATTCCTCAACATCATTATTTCTTTATGCTGCTTTTCGGTCACATTAACTTCATATACGATTCTCATACTTCTCCTTGTAAGAGCTAACGGGCGCAACACCAGAAAGTTAAATTTATCAATTGGTATTACATGCCAATGATGAACGCTCTGATTGTGTATTCAGTTCTGAAACTTACAAATTCATATCGAGCAGTGCCCCTCCCCCTAACTTTACGAAGAGTTTACCAAGGCCATAACACCTAACAGTATAAAAATACTTCCAGACCACCTTGAGAAAAAATCAACCCAGTTACTTCTTGCTTTAAACATTTTATGTAGATGACTAGCCATCAAAACACTTAAAAGATCTGCGCTGCTAAACATTAAATTCGTAAAAACGCCCAAAATCAGTAATTGCAGCCAAACAGCAATACTTCCTGCTTCATTCACAAACTGTGGCAAAAAAGCAAGATAAAAAATTGCAGCTTTAGGGTTCAGGACATCTACAATGACACTCTCAATGAAAGTTCTTTTAGGAGAGGTAATATTACTTTCACGAGAAGTAACCCGTGACTTTTTAGTTAGATAGATACGCTGAAACCCTAACCAAACGAGGTAAAGAGCTCCTAGCTTTTGAATGACGGAATAGAGAGTAGGATTAGTTACAAGCACAGAGGATAAACCTAGTACAGCTAAAAGCACATGGACATACCCCCCTATATGAAGGCCGAAAGCGGCCATTATTCCTACTTTCTTCCCTCCTGACACCGCTAGAGCAATACTATAAAGCATCGCTGGACCCGGCATGAACGCATATAACAAGGTCAAAACTAAGTAGGTAAACAATTCCGTATTTGAGGTCACTGTTATTCAAACTCCCTTTTTACGGTTCTGTTAGAAACTAGGTACATTATTGCAGCCATCATTATAATTGTGCCACCTATGATCGTGCGTAACCCCACCTCCTCAGCATAAAAAGCCCAAACTAAAAATGGTCCTAACGGTATCTCAGCTAATCCTATTAAAGCTGCCGACATAGCAGTTGTTCGAGAAACTCCTATTAAATAGACACCGAACCCTAAACCAACATTCGTCACTCCATACGCAACTAACCAATAATAGTCACTGGAAAAACCATTAATATGACTCGAAAACGGATATACAATCAGTGCGCATAAAAAGGCAGACAAGTATGTTGATTTGGCAACTTCAGCCGTTGGATAGTACTTTGCTATTATTGTCAACAACGCCATAAAAAATGTCATCCCAAATGCTAATAATAAGCCTAACTTGTCGTCGATATCCGTGGTCCCCCACATAATAAATACCACACCAAGCATAGATATGATGCAACAAAACAACGTGGTTTTATTGATTTTTTCATTAAGGAAAATAACAGAAAGAACAAATGTCGATAATGGCATCAACCCATATACAAAAGAAACATTCGCCACTGTTGTATAAAAAAAAGAGGCTATAAAACAAATCATACCTGCGGTGACAATCATTCCAATAATTAGTTCACCTTTGGTAAATATCAACATACGGCGACGCTTGATTGGTGTGCTAATAAAATAGTAGATAAATAGCACGCATATCCCGCCAAATAACGACCTCCAAAATAAAGTTGTCGGAAAATCGGTAGATATTATCCTGGTAAATAACCCTGCTGTACTCCATGCAAGGGCCGCAAAAAACACCATGACATTTCCCATTGACATCTCCTAGTTTGATGAACCATTTTTAGTACTAATAAATAGCGAAAGAACAATTTAATCTTGTTCTACAACTTCACGCTCTATATTTTCAATGTCTTCTTTATTACGTAAGAATATCTTCTGTCTAATAAAATATATACTTAAGGATATTTGCTCTCTAATGGTATAGGCGACTGGTAATTTACGTAATATTTTTTTTGGTAGTTTTGCGATTTTTCCTGGGCCCGTAATTCTGTAAATTACAGGTAGATGTGAGCCATACCAAAATTTATAAAGAACAAAAGGATTAATCAAGTGACGTAATCTTACATTACATCCAATTAACCTTGCCATTTCTGGCATATATTGTTCATAATCGACTAATCCTTTAATATTTGGCGTGAGACACATAGCACTTTCCTCATGTTGACGGTCCCTCTCTATGATATCTTTCATCTCCAAAGGCTTAGGAAGTTTTTTCTCTCCCGATAAAAGTAAGGCAAAGTAACGAGCTTGCATTTCTGAACACGCTGGAACACCTCCCTGCATCGGCCTAGCAGTTCCGATATAGGCGAGTTTGCTTCCCCAATCCGGATGTATCATATGTTTGAATAAATTTCTAACGTTAGTGATACTCACCCAAGGCTCAGTAACCTTACATTCCTCCTGAAAACCAGTGCTACACATTATTATGTCGGCTTCCATTTCTTTACCATCATCGAAAATTACTCGCTGTCCGTTTAACTGCTTTATCCCACCTACATTAACTGCAAGTCTCTTATTAATAATATCTTGGACAAATACTTCACTTTTTGTAATAAACTGATTGAAATAGCCTCCAGTTTTCAAAGCCCAATCAAAAGTTAATTTATGTTCTTCACTCAAATCACCTTCTTTTTCGTTAAGGCTTTTAATTAATTCTTTGTTATACCAACTATTCATTCCTTTTGGACCTAGCGCACAAAAGGCGTGTGCAGTATAAGCATCGTTCGTTTGCTGATTATACCAACGGTCTAAGATTGATGGATAATGCCTAATTGAGAGCGTGCATTCATTTGCAACATTCGCAATTTGGTGAGCGATGTCAGCTCCCGACTCTCCGACTCCAACACAAACAACCTTTTTATTTCTAAACTCCTCTGGGTTGGTATAGTTTGCTGAATGTAATATTTTACCAGTGAAAGTATCCTGCCCTTCATAGACTGGAATTTGTGGATTTTGTGTGATCCCAACACAAATTGCTACAGCATCATAATAAGTTGATGATTCGGTATTACAGCAGCTTACGAATACATTAAACCCATCACCCTGAGGTTCGATTTTTGTCACGGTACTATCAAACTGTATATGCTGTCTCAACTCAAATGTATCCGTATACTTTTGCAAATATTCTTCATACTCTTTTCTAGACCAAAATCGTCTCCCCTCATGAATAGATGGAGGAAGTCCTGAAAAAGCCATAAAATAATTTGATACGGTTAACATCAAAGAATCATAAGCAGTCACACTACACTTTGATGTTTTGCAAAAAACACCACCTTCTTTGTGAGATTGTTCGTAACAGGTAACATTATGCCCACTCTCAATCAATTCTTTAACGGTAACTAGGCCAGAAGGACCAGCACCTATTACGCAGACATTTTTTTTCATATTTGAACCCATAAGATATGTCCACCTTAAAATGGACGGGAAAATAAAAGTTTAATGTAAAATTACCTAAATAAATGAATCAACATTTGAATACTCGTCAATATTTGTATAGCAAATCTCTATCTCTTCCCCTTCCTTGATAGCTTCTAAGGCCACAAGTTCTGCCCAAGTCCCCATTTCATCATGCAACCATTTTACAATTGCATTAGGTGATTTTGAATGATTGCATAATGAAACCAAACCAAAAGAAATATAACCACCAACCTCATTAGTATTTGAATTTGTTTTTAAATAACATTCAGGATTCACGAAATAATGTTCGAAAACATCAGTATTGTTTATTAACTTAATCTGAGCTGCTGGAATCTCGCTTGTGGGTGACATTTCTATTAATTCAAACTTATTAATATTGGTTTTGGCAATCACAGCACGCCCTTTACCCTTAACCCAGTTGACACAGATTTTCGCGGAATCAACAAGTTGTTCATTTTTATATATATGGCAGATATTTGTGTTCATAAAAACCTCATAGGAATAAATATCTTTTAATATTAAGCAATTTGAAATTAATTAGAAATATAAGATAGTTGAGTATCTTTTCTTAGAGCACTCACAAACATGTTAGAAAATCTTTCCATATCTTCCCTCGCTCCATTCACAATTGAATTTATAGTGTGTTCATTCATATGTTGTTGTGCACAAGCCAATGCGGCTTCTCCATGTCTCTTATCTACAACACAATGAATACGTATCCACGTACATTCCTTTTCACTCAGTTCCAACCGCTCCACCATTTTTGCTACTGCTTGTGCTAAATAGTGAATTGCATTCTCGATAACAACATTCATTCCTAAGTATTCATAGGTTTTAGCTTCTGTGAAATTATCCCATTGTCTGTGGTAGCTAGAAACCAATTCATCTTCGATTCCGATTTTATAACCCATCGATTTCATATCTTTCATCGCCACAATGTCGTGATCAGCCTCTTCTTCAGCCATCGTAGAGAATAACCTTTGCATCTCAGCTGTAGGTGAAGCTAAAGCTGCTTTATTTAATTGAGCTTCTCCTGGGACAGAGTAGTGATAAAGCATCGAAACAAAATTTATGTAATTAGCTTTTGTTGCTTCTTGCATGGCCAATGCAATTTTATTAGCCCCTGATTCAGCTATTTCTTTTAATTCCTTAGTGGTCTTTAATATTAGCTCGGACTTATCCATGATGTTCCCTCTATCTTTATCTAAATTTTCGAAAGAAGTGTTAAATAAATTAAAACGCTCCAGGGAGAATAAAATAAAAATACCAATGAAATTATTAATTTACTAATAATTTATTAATTACAACTCAAGGCATACCCTAGAATTACAGGTCAAAAATTATCAGGCCCATAATAAGACATGGATAATTATAACGACCCTTGGGATAAAATACGCTGGCATAATGAAGAACGCTTCTCTATTGACGAAGTTGAATTTCATTTGGTTTCTTGGGGAAGTCAAAAAAAGAAAACTACGGAAAATAGTTTCGTTCTAGTTAAAGATCCTTCATTCGCCAAATCAATGGCACGAATCTGTGCTCCTTTGACCCCCAAGAACATTATTGAGTTTGGGTTATATCACGGTGCTAGTCTCGTTTTACTCGATAAGATTTTCACCCCTGACTCCATCATAGGCATAGACGAACGCCAAGAGCATCCAGCCTTAAGTCAATACCGAAAGGGGTCTTCAGCACACTCTGTAATAGAGCCTTATTGTGGAGTAAAGCAAGAGCATACAGACAAGGTCATTCAAATATTAGAATCACACTTCCCCACAAAAAATGTAGATCTAATTATTGATGATTACAACCATTTATATGAACCAACAAAAGCCGCCTTTTTGACATCATTCCCTTATCTAGAGTCAGGTGGGATATACATCATAGAAGATTGGGGGTGGGCGCACTGGCCGGGCGAATTTCAAAAGAAAGAACTGTTTCCCGGAACGCCTTTAAGTAAATTGGTTTTCGAATTACTCATACTTCAAATCGTCATTCCAAATGTCATAG
>NZ_JBFRTD010000026.1:0-90262 GCF_041473955.1 Vibrio sp. 10N.222.54.E6
TTTTCAAAACTTTTTTCAAGTGCTTAGCTTGGCTAATTTGACCTGCTGATTCGTTTTGGTTTCTTACGAAGCCATCCCGTGTCAGCGAGGTGGCATTATAGAGATTTCGATCACACTGGCAAGCCCTTTTTGAAGTTTTTCTTACTTTTTTGATTGTTCGAGCGTTTTTTGTTCAAAACACCCCATTTTCACTAGTATTCCCCTTAATTAACGGCTTAAGGTGCCTATATAAAGGAGGATTTATGAGTTCAATACGCAGTTATAAAGGAATATCCCCTCAGATAGGGCAAGGTGTCTATATAGATACAAGTTCGGTACTGGTTGGTGATATCAAAATCGGTAATGACTCTAGCGTGTGGCCTTTGGTTGCAGCTCGAGGGGATGTGAACCACATTCATATTGGAGAGAGAACGAATATCCAAGATGGTAGTGTCTTGCACGTCACCCATAAGAATGCAGAAAACCCTGAGGGTTACCCTCTATTAATAGGCAATGATGTCACTATCGGTCATAAAGTAATGCTGCATGGCTGCACGATTGAAGATCGTGTACTTGTGGGTATGGGAGCTATTGTGCTTGATGGCGTGATTATTAAAGAAGAAGTGATGGTTGGTGCTGGTAGCTTAGTGCCACCGAACAAGGTACTTGAAAGCGGTTATCTCTATGTAGGAAGCCCGGTAAAACAAGCACGCCCATTAAACGATAAAGAGCGTGCTTTTTTACAGAAGTCAGCTGACAACTATGTTCAGAATAAAAACGACTATCTAGACTCTGTACTTCCAGTCTAAAGCGCTTTGATTTGGATCCGATTAGAGGAGTCATACTCCTCTTCTTCTATTAACTCTTCAGCTAGCTCTTCAATATCGAAACGTAACTCTGAAAAGATAACTAAAGCTTGATCGCCTTCTTCTATATCTTTGCCTGCCAATCGAGACAACTCTTCAATAGACATTACACACTCAATCAGTGCACCCGACTGCTGTGCTGGGAAGGTGATTGATTGATTCTCTTCATCCCAATCTTGGATATCAGAAAATAGAATTGATTGATTCATTTTTTATAAACACCTCATTACATCTCTAGGTTTTTACGTAATTCTCTTAAAATCTGTTTTGTTCCCGGACGAAGACCACGCCAAAGCATAAAGCTTTCTGCTGCCTGCCCCACCAACATACCCAAACCATCATAAGCAGCATGAACACCATTATCTAATGCCCATTGATTAAATACTGTGGTTCCCGATCCATAAACCATGTCATAAACGGCGCTAGTAGAATTGAAAATAGCATCAGACACTTCAGGAAGCTGCCCACTTAGACCAGATGAGGTCGAGTTAATAATGACATCAAAACCTTCATTAACATCACTTAACCCTATACCTTTGATATTTCCATGCGACGAAAACATCTCAGCCAGAAGTTCAGCCTTGGAGCAGGTTCGATTAGCGACCACCAGCTGTTGTGGCTTTTGATCGAGAAGAGGTTGAATCACTCCTCTCGCAGCACCACCAGCGCCAAGAAGAAGAACGCGAGCTCCTTTTAACGCAACTTGATGTTGAAGAAGGTCTTGAACTAAGCCTTCACCATCGGTGTTATCACCAATGATCTCTCCATCATCTAGCTTCTTAAGTGTGTTTACGGCACCTGCTAGTTCAGCTCTCTCAGTCAGGCGATTAGCGAACTGATAAGCATCTTCTTTAAATGGCGCAGTGACATTACACCCTCTCCCACCTTCACTAAAAAATGCTTGAGCAGCAGTGATGAATTCACCTTGTTCTGGCTGGAGTGCTGTATAGGTAAGTTGTTGGCTGGTTTGGCGAGCAAATAATGTGTGAATGAATGGCGATTTGCTTTGCCCAATAGGGTTACCGAAAACGGCATAACGATCTACTTGCTGTGTCATATCCTTACCTAACAGAAATAAAAAAGGGTCATCTATATAGATGACCCTATCACTATCCCTATAAGGAAGGAAGAACTACCAAACTCGAGGCTTTAGGTAGTCGCTATAAAGCCGAGCTTCTGGTGAACCCGCTTGTGGTTCGTAGCGGTATTCCCAACGAGCCAATGGCGGCATCGACATTAATATAGACTCTGTGCGACCACCGCTTTGTAGACCAAATAAGGTGCCACGGTCATACACTAGGTTAAATTCAACATAGCGGCCACGACGGTATAGTTGGAAGTCACGCTCACGTTCGCCATAAGGTGTCTCTTTGCGTCGTTCTACAATTGGTAAGTACGCCGCAGCAAAGCCTTCACCGACCGCCTGCATGTAAGCAAAGCTCTTATCGAAGCCCCACTCATTTAAGTCATCAAAGAACAAACCACCCACACCGCGTGTTTCGTCTCGGTGAGGCAGATAGAAGTATTTATCACACCACTCTTTATGCTCTTGATAAACATCATCACCAAACGGCGCACAAAGATCTTTAGCGGTTTGATGCCAAGATTGGCAGTCTTCATCGAAAGGATAAAATGGCGTTAAATCAAAACCACCACCGAACCACCAGATAGGGTCTTCCCCTTCCTTTTCAGCAATAAAGAAGCGTACGTTGGCGTGTGAGGTTGGGATGTATGGGTTTTTAGGGTGGATAACTAATGAGACACCCATTGCCTCAAACTTGCGTCCAGCTAATTCAGGGCGATGAGCCGTGGCTGAGGCAGGCATTGCCTTACCCGCTACGTGAGAGAAATTAACCCCACCTTGCTCAAATACCGCACCATTGGTCATCACACGAGTTCGACCACCGCCACCAAGGCGTTCGCCAGGTTCACGTTCCCATGCATCTTCTTCAAACAGTGCTGCGCCATCAGCTTGCTCAAGCTGTTGGCAAATCGAATCTTGTAGGCTCAGTAAAAACTGTTTTACTGCTTCTTTATCAATTGCTGACATCTTTCTTCCTCTGCAGGGTTTAACCCTGTCTTAATATTTTCGACGTTTTTGCATCTCTAATTTCGCTTGGCTTCTCACGACCACCCGTTTGACCTTCTAAAATAGCCACCAAATGTTGACCCAGTTGCTGTTGAACTTCTTCAGTCGTCATACAAGGCGATTCACCTGTCAGGTTAGCACTGGTCGAGGTTAACGGCTTACCGAATTCATTACACATTCTTTGAACTAAAGGGTGATCCGTCACTCGCACCGCGATGGATTCAAATTGGCCACTGACCCAGTCAGTTACTTTACTGCTGGTTGGCATTATCCAAGTCACTGGTCCCGGCCATGTCGCTTTCACTGTTGCCAACTGCGCTTCCGTCAACTGGCTTTCATCAATATAGGGCAGCAACTGCTCGTAACTCGCTGCAATTAGGATCAACCCTTTCTCCATCGGCCGCTGTTTTAAATCGAGCAATTTCTTAATGGCTTGTGGATTATCGGGATCACAACCGACCCCAAAAACGCCTTCAGTCGGGTAAGCAATGACTTCACCTTGTTGCAATGCCTGCAAAGTATGTTGAAAGTTATCCACGGGTTGCCTCATAAATTCTGTTATCGAACTCGCTAAGTGTACAAATTATCATTCACTGTGACTAAAGCTATTTGTTTATAAAATGTATCAATTAACAACTTAGACTGACGCAAACGTTTTCCTTAAGCAATTTTACCCGTATAATGCGCGCAAAATATCTAATCACTAATTAAATCGTACCTGAAGGAGTTTGAGATGACTGTCGGTATTATCATGGGTTCTAAATCTGATTGGCCAACAATGAAGCTAGCTGCAGAAATGTTGGATCAGTTTGGCGTGGCGTACGAAACAAAAGTGGTTTCTGCTCACCGCACACCTCAGTTGCTTGCAGATTACGCAACCAGTGCGAAAGAGCGCGGTATTAAAGTGATTATTGCGGGTGCTGGCGGTGCAGCTCACCTTCCGGGCATGGCAGCTGCTTTCACAAGCGTCCCAGTTCTTGGTGTTCCTGTTCAGTCTAAAGCACTGAAAGGCATGGACTCACTGCTTTCTATCGTACAAATGCCAAAAGGTATCGCGGTAGGTACTCTGGCTATCGGTGAAGCTGGCGCTGCCAATGCAGGCATCCTAGCCGCTCAAATCATTGGTACACACAATGAAGAGGTGATGGCGAAAGTAGAAGCGTTCCGCTCTGAGCAAACAGAAACGGTTCTTGCTAATCCAAACCCTGCAGAGGACTAATTCCAATGCATGTTCTTGTGTTAGGCGCGGGCCAACTTGCTCGCATGATGTCCCTAGCTGGGGCACCGCTGAATATTGAAATTTCTGCTTTTGATGTTGGCAGCAAAAATATTGTTCACCCATTAACGCAAGCGATTCTAGGCAACGGCTTAGACAATGCGATTGAGCGTGCGGACGTCATTACTGCTGAATTCGAACATATCCCTCACGATGTTCTTGAGGTATGTGAGCGCAGCGGTAAGTTCTTACCGACAACAGAAGCAATCAAAGCTGGCGGTGACCGTCGCCTTGAAAAAGCCCTGTTAGACGAAGCAAACGTGAAAAATGCTAAGTACTACGAGATTAACTCTCGTGAAGACTTTGACGCTGCGATCGCTCACGTTGGCTTACCAATGGTATTGAAGAGCACACTTGGTGGCTACGATGGCAAAGGCCAGTGGCGCTTAAAGACATTAGATAATGTTAACGCGACTTGGGCAGAAATGGCTGAGTGCATCGCTGCAACAGACAACCAAGCGATTGTTGCTGAAGAGTTTGTCCCGTTTGACCGCGAAGTATCACTGGTGGGTGCTCGTGGCGCTAATGGCGAGATTCAAGTGTACCCACTGGCTGAAAATGTTCACACCGACGGCGTGTTGAGCTTATCGACAGCGATTGATGACATTGAACTGCAAGAGCAAGCAAAAACCATGTTCACCGCTGTTGCAGAACGTTTGGATTACGTTGGCGTGCTAGCGTTAGAGTTCTTTGATGTTAAAGGTTCACTGCTGGTTAACGAGATTGCACCACGTGTTCATAACTCTGGCCACTGGACACAGCAAGGCGCTGAAACTTGTCAGTTTGAGAACCACCTACGTGCTGTGTGCGGTATGCCACTAGGCAGTACTAAACTGATTCGCCCAACCGCAATGATCAACATTCTTGGTGAAGATACCCTACCTGAGGCTATTCTGGCTCAAGGTGGCTGTCATGTTCATTGGTATGGCAAAGAGAAGCGTGCAGGTCGTAAGATGGGCCACATTAACGTGAGCGCTGACTACAACGCAGAGCTGCAAAGAGCGTTATGCTCACTGGCAGACATTCTCGATAAGCAAGCCTACTCTGCTGTGCATGAATTTGCTGAGCAGATGAAGTAAATCTACATTGCTTGATGGATATAGAACGTTTATTGGATATAGAAACGGCGCTCATTGAGCGCCGTTTTTTTTCTATAACATCAAGTTATTGAGATTGAATGTGATGACACTTGCGATCAGCACATTGCTTCTTAGTGCCACTGGCCGTTTTCTTCTCCAGCAACAGCGGGAACTGACACTCTTCACAACGACCTATAACAGGTGGCTGATTAACGGCGAACTTACACTTAGGATAGTTATCGCACGCATAAAAGGTTTTACCATAGCGAGATTTACGCTCAACCAAATGGCCTCTGCCACACTCAGGACAAGCAACAAGTGGCTGCTCTTCAGGTTGTTCTTTTGGTTGATCCAAAGATTCGATGTGATTACACGTTGGGTAGCTACTACAACCAATGAACATCCCAAAGCGGCCTTGCCTTAATACCAATTCGTTTTGGCATTTAGGGCACGGCACACCCAGCTCTTTAACTACGTGGCCATCGTTCTGATGCAGAGGCTTGATGTAATCACAGCTAGGATACTGCTTACAGCCTAAAAATGGGCCGTGCTTACCATGGCGAAGCTGAAGCTCTCCACCACACTGTGGACATGGTTCATGCTCTAGTGCATGTTCATGTGCTGAAAAAAGCTGATTATCAATCTTACTACTCATGACAAGCCTGTATTAATGCAAGATACCTTGCTCTTTGGTGTACAACAGCTCTTCCATTTGCGTGTAAGCACTTTCATTACCCGGTACATTAAATAGCACCATTAAGATAATCCATTTCAGATCATCCAATTCAAATTCGTTTGTCTCAAGCCCCATCACACGATCAATCACCATTTCACGAATCTCTGTCGTGAGTACATTAATCTGTTCAAGGAAAAGTAAGAAACCTCGACACTCCATATTAATACGTGAAATCTCTCGACTGGTATAAATACGCATCGAGGTATTGGAACACACACTAATCGCCGCTTGGTTCTCAGTATCTTGCAATGCAGCAAGATCTTCTAACCAATGGAGGGCCTTATAAATATCATCTTGGTGAAACCCTGCTCGAAGAAGCTCATCTTCCAGCTCATCTTGATCCACCTGCAATTCAGAATCGCTATGGATGTAGGTTTCAAACAAGTACATCAGTATGTCCATCATCATAGCTTAGCCTCTCCCCTTTCGAATATAGCCACCGGAAACTGCAACAACATGCCCTGAGAGCTCAAGCTCTAAAAGCTGCATCATGACCTCATGCACAGGTATATGGGTTCTCTGTGCCAAAATATCAACGGGTGTCGCCTCTAACCCTACGTTAGCTAACAGCTGTGGAAATGGCAATTGTTCATTTTCCCCCATACTGGGCGTAGGTTCGAACAAGCTGGGCTGCTGATCTATAGACCAGTCTAACAGACTCTTTATTTCGATCAGAACATCTTGAGCATTTTGCACCAAACATGCACCAGCTTTAATTAGGCTGTTACCTCCGCGGCTGGTTGGACTATGAATTGAGCCAGGCAGCGCAAACACCTCTCGGCCTTGCTCCATGGCATAGCGAGCCGTAATCAAAGAACCACTCTTCTCAGCAGCTTCAACTACCAAGGTTCCGAGCGATAACCCACTTATAATACGGTTACGCCGAGGGAAATGTTCAGGTCGTGGTTTTGCGCTTGGGCGAAACTCTGAAATCAGCGCGCCATTCTCACAAATTCTATCCGCTAGATTTCGGTGACGTGCAGGATAAATGGAGTCCAAGCCTGAACCCAACACCGCAAAAGTTTCCCCTCCTTTATCCAGAGCACCATCATGAGCATAGCCGTCAATGCCCAACGCTAATCCACTGGTGACAATTAAACCGTTTTGCACAAACTCTTTGGCGAAGGACTTCGCTGTCTGCAGCCCTTCGAGGCTGGCATTACGACTGCCGACCATTGCGATTTGAGGCTCAATCAGTTTTTCAACGTGACCTTTAACGAAAAGCACGCTCGGCGCAGAGGCGGTCTCATTCAGCAGTTTGGGATAATGCGAGCAATTCGGGGTAATGATGTGATGGTTAGTTTGTTTTGCTTGCCACGCCAGGCAAGCCTCCACTTCTCTTGGGGCTTGCTCTCTTAGATAGGAAATTTGCTTGGCAGACAAACCAAGCGCTTGCAGTTGCTGGCTTGAGTAGCCAACAATATTCGAAGGGGAATCAATGCTCAGCAGTCGAGAAAGTCGCTTGCCACCCAATTGCGGTACAAAACTTAGAGTTAGCCAAGCACTCAGTTGTTGCTCATTCACTCGGAGCCCTTAAGCTCTTCCGTCAAAGCCAGATCCAGAGGCGATACAGCCAGAATGTCATTGCTAACCGGCTTAGAGCTCTGAGTGATCAAAGCCAAGCTAAAATACTCATAAGGGCGAATGACCATCAAACTACCGAGTGAGGTACTTGGCAACTGCACCTTATCGCTCGCCGCTGACTCTTTATAGCTGTATTCACCCTGCTTACCAAACACCACCGCGCCGCTTTCGCTGAGCGTAAACATAGATCCTTGGCGAAGATTGTCCTGTGAGCCTTTATTAATAACCACGACCTGATTCTTTGCACTGTATTGGCTGCCGTCTAATGAACCCAAGATATTAGCAAATTGCCCCGCAGCACTAGGCGCTGGATAAAATGTGGTTGAGAGCTTCACCTGATCAACGCCAAGTTCTGGTAACACGAGGTCGTTGAGCAGTACCTCTTGCAGCTGAGTCTCTATTTGCAAACTACTGAACTCAGCATCCACCTCTTTCAAGCGCGCCGTGGCGACCAAACGCAAAGAAGTCATACTCGCTTGAGGTTGCTGTCGTTGGTAAGTTTCGACAGAACGGTAAATACCCCATTTTTGATGTTGCTGATTGCCCGAGATAAATAGTCGGTCTTCACCTGATAAGAAACGTTTACCATCACTTGTCCCCAACACTCGTTGAGCAGATTGGATATCTTGCTGCTCCACCAAGCGATCAGACTGTAGATACGGCAAAACCAGCCCCTCATTGACGGTAGGTACTGCTTTCTTCTCAGAGACACGAATCTTAGGGCTTAGCTTGATGACGGGTTTGAGGCTCAATACAGGCTCGCCATTAATCCAAACCAGAGACAATTTATCTCCGGGGTAAATAAGGTGAGGGTTTTCTATCTCAGGATTGACCTGCCACAACCTCGGCCACAGCCATGGGCTATCGAGATACATCGCGGAGATATCCCACAAAGTATCGCCCTTCACCACCACATACGCTTCGGGTGCGCCTTGTTTAATGGTTAAAGGTTGCTCACTATTTTCAGCCATAGCAGCGAACGAAAGCGAGGCACAAATAAGAGATAAAGCGGGGGAAAAATGACGCATGACCTAGGTTCCTTGGTCTGAATATATGACATCTGATTAGAGAATTACCTTCAGGATGCTGTCATTTGACCTCTAAAATGTCTAGAATTGAGCCAACAAGGTTTAAGCTGTTTCGGCACAGTTCAATATTTCGAGTGTATATGTCTGTATTACAAGTATTAACATTACCAGATGATCGTCTACGTACCGTGGCGAAACCGGTAAAAGAAGTTACCCCAGAGATTCAAAAGTTCGTTGATGACATGATTGAAACCATGTACGACGAAGAAGGTATCGGCCTTGCTGCAACGCAAGTAGATTTCCACCAGCGCATCGTTGTTATCGATATTTCAGAAACACGTGACGAGCCTATGGTTCTGATCAACCCTGAAATTACCGACAAACGTGGCGAAGATGGTATCGAAGAAGGCTGTCTATCTGTACCAGGCGCTCGAGCTCTAGTCCCTCGCGCTGCAGAAGTAACGGTTAAAGCATTAGACCGTGAAGGCAACGAATTCACATTCGACGCTGACGACCTTCTGGCTATCTGTGTTCAGCACGAACTTGACCACCTAGAAGGCAAGTTGTTTGTTGATTACCTATCGCCACTAAAGCGCAAACGTATTCAAGATAAGCTAGCGAAGATTAAACGTTTCAACGAGAAACAAGGTTAATAACCGCTGCTATTACTAAATTAAGAAGGAAGTCTACCTTGAGTCAATCTTTAAGAATTGTCTTCGCAGGTACTCCGGATTTCGCCGCCCGTCATTTGGCGGCGTTGTTGTCTTCGGAGCATGAAGTTATTGCTGTTTACACACAGCCAGATCGTCCAGCAGGCCGCGGTAAAAAACTGACTGCGAGCCCAGTAAAAAACATCGCACTTGAAAACAATATTCCGGTTTACCAACCAGAAAACTTCAAGTCAGATGAAGCTAAGCAAGAGCTAGCAGATTTGAATGCTGACATCATGGTTGTTGTCGCTTACGGCTTGCTTCTTCCACAAGCTGTATTAGATACGCCTCGCTTGGGTTGTATTAACGTGCATGGTTCTATCCTACCGCGCTGGCGTGGTGCTGCTCCGATCCAACGCTCTATCTGGGCGGGCGATAAAGAGACTGGCGTGACGATCATGCAGATGGATATCGGCCTAGATACCGGTGATATGTTAAGTATCGCGACGCTACCAATCGAAGCAACAGACACCAGCGCGTCAATGTACGAAAAGTTGGCTGGCCTTGGTCCTGATGCTCTTGTTGAGTGCTTAGCAGACATCGCTTCTGGTAAGGCTGTTGCTGAGAAGCAAGACGACGAACTTGCTAACTACGCGAAGAAGCTGAGCAAAGAAGAAGCAAAAATTGATTGGAATGACAGTGCAGAACACATCGAACGTTGTGTGCGCGCTTTCAACCCGTGGCCAATGAGTCACTTTGCGATTGTTGATAGCAGCTCTAGTGATGAAAAAAGCATTAAAGTTTGGCAGACACGTGTTGATGAAGAGTCGACATCTGCGCCAGCTGGCTCAATCATCAAAGCAGATAAGACTGGTATTTATGTTGCGACTGGCGACAAAGTACTAGTATTGGAACAACTACAAGTTCCAGGCAAAAAAGCCATGTCAGTTCAAGATATCTTGAACTCACGTGCAAGCTGGTTTGAAGTTGGTACTCAACTTTCTTAACCGCTTTAAAGCTACTCAATATGTACTTAAAAACGTGTAGCTTGTAAAAACACTATTTAGAAAACCTTTACGAGGGCAGAGATGCCCTCATGTATTCAAATAAATATTCGGTACCCCTCATGAATGTTCGCGCTGCTGCTGCAAATGTCCTATTCCAAGTTGTCGATAAAGGCCACTCTCTTTCACACGCTCTCCCTGCGGCTCAAAAAACGATCCGTCCGCGAGACCATGCTCTACTGCAAGAGATTTGCTACGGCGCACTTCGTTACCTGCCTCGCTTGGAGTCAATCGCTAACGAACTGATGGAAAACTCGCTTAAAGGTAAAAAGCGCGTATTCCACCACCTGATCTTAGTAGGCATTTACCAGTTGAGCTTTATGCGCATCCCTTCGCATGCTGCCGTTGCTGAAACAGTTGAAGCAACCAAAACACTGCGCGGCCCAAGCCTGAGTGGTTTGATCAACGCAGTGCTTCGCAGCTACCTGCGCGATCAAGAAGAGCTAGATGAGAAAGCCGTTAGCCACAATGCGGGCAAATACAGCCATCCAAGCTGGATCCTAAAAATGCTTCAAGAAAGCTACCCAGATCAGTGGGAGCAATTGGTTGAAGCAAACAACAGCAAGGCACCAATGTGGCTGCGCGTAAACCGCCAACACCACACTCGTGACGAGTATGTTGAACTGCTTAAAAACGAAAACATTGAATACACACTGCACCCTGAAGCGGCTGATGCCATAAAATTAGCCTCACCTTGTGACGTTACTTTGCTTCCTGGCTTCGACAGAGGCTGGGTATCGGTGCAAGATGCTGCAGCTCAGCTTTCCGTTGATTTCCTAACACCAAAAGATGGTGAGCTAATCCTAGATTGCTGCGCAGCACCTGGTGGCAAAACTGCACACATTCTTGAACATACTCAAGACACTGAAGTGGTTGCAATCGACAGTGATATTAAACGCCTAGACCGCGTTTACGATAACCTTGAACGCCTACAACTGCGTGCCGACGTAATCTGTGGTGATGCTCGCTACCCTGAAGAGTGGTGGACAGGCAGTCAGTTTGACCGCATCCTACTTGATGCTCCGTGTTCAGCGACGGGTGTAATCCGCCGTCACCCTGACATTAAGTGGCTACGCCGTGCATCTGATATTGATGCACTAGCAGAGCTGCAAAGTGAGATTTTGGATGCAATGTGGCGCCAGCTAAAAGAAGGCGGCACCATGGTTTATGCGACATGTTCTATCACGCCGCAAGAAAACGTGCTGCAAGTGAAAGCATTCTTAGAGCGCACCGAGAACGCAACGCTAGTTGGGTCTGATATCGAAAAACCGGGTCGTCAAATACTACCTGGTGAAGAAGATATGGATGGCTTCTACTACGCAGTTCTAGTAAAACAGGCATAACAACTAACAGCGGCTAAGAATTTATTTCTTAGCCGCTGTTTCTTTCTAGTGCATTATCAAAGCGAAAAGAGATCACTAGAATTACAACGGCAAAAAATAAGAGAAAGGCTATGAAGATCATTATTCTAGGTGCTGGACAAGTTGGCGGTACCCTTGCTGAAAACCTAGTGGGTGAAAACAATGACATCACGATTGTCGACCGTAATGCCGACCGACTTCGTGAACTTCAGGACAAATACGACCTTAGAGTTGTAAACGGTTATGCCAGCCACCCGAACACACTACGTGAAGCGGGCGCGCAAGATGCCGACATGTTGGTTGCCGTAACCAACATGGATGAAACCAACATGGCCGCATGTCAGGTTGCCTTTTCTCTGTTTAACACACCAAACCGTATTGCCCGTATCCGCTCTCCACAGTATTTAGAAGAGAAAGAAGCACTCTTCAAATCAGGGGCGATTCCGGTCGATCATTTGATTGCCCCAGAAGAACTCGTCACCAGCTACATCGAGCGCCTGATTCAATATCCAGGTGCATTGCAGGTTGTGAGCTTTGCTGAACAGAAAGTTAGCCTAGTCGCGGTAAAAGCCTACTACGGTGGGCCACTGGTCGGTAACGCACTGTCTGCTTTGCGTGAGCACATGCCGCACATTGATACTCGTGTTGCCGCTATCTTCCGTCAAGGTCGCCCTATTCGCCCACAAGGTACTACCATCATTGAAGCCGATGATGAGGTTTTCTTTGTGGCAGCAAGTAACCATATCCGCTCAGTAATGAGTGAGCTTCAGCGTCTAGAGAAACCGTATCGTCGCATCATGATTGTTGGCGGTGGTAACATTGGTGCAAGCTTGGCAAAACGCCTTGAACAGAGCTACAGCATCAAGCTTATCGAGCGCAGCTACACTCGCGCCGAGAAGCTATCTGAAGAATTAGAAAACACCATCGTATTCTGTGGTGATGCAGCCGACCAAGAACTGCTGACCGAAGAGAACATCGATCAGGTAGATGTGTTCATCGCTCTAACCAATGAAGATGAAACCAACATCATGTCAGCGATGCTGGCGAAGCGAATGGGCGCCAAGAAAGTAATGGTGCTGATTCAGCGTGGCGCTTATGTCGACCTTGTTCAGGGTGGCGTGATTGATATTGCGATATCTCCACAGCAAGCGACGATTTCTGCGCTACTTACTCACGTTCGTCGTGCTGATATTGTTAACGTATCCTCTCTACGTCGCGGTGCTGCTGAGGCGATTGAAGCCATTGCTCACGGTGACGAGACCACATCGAAAGTGGTTGGCCGAGCGATTGGCGACATCAAACTGCCACCGGGCACCACCATTGGTGCGATTGTTCGCGGAGAAGAGGTACTTATCGCGCACGATAGAACCGTAATCGAACAGGATGACCACGTAGTGATGTTCCTAGTGGACAAGAAATACGTACCGGATGTTGAGTCTCTATTCCAACCGAGCCCGTTCTTCTTATAGCCTTGTTCTCGTAAGCATCGTTCTCGCAACTTTCTTTTTGTGAGAGCGACGCTCCGGCACAAAGCTGTAATCTATTTAAGCTATGGTCTATTAAGCTATGGTCAACTTTCGTCCGATATTATTAGTGATAGGGTTAGTATTATCAAAACTCGCCCTTTTCATGTACATCCCTACATTGGTTGCCTTTTTCACAGGCACCGGTGGCTTCCTCGAGTTTGGTCAATCGGTAGTGATCACGCACATTGTGGCGTTCATCTGCTTGAGCTTGGGCCGCTCCGCTAAGTTCCGACTTGGGGTGCGGGACATGTTCCTTATCACCTCTTTGGTTTGGACCATTGCCAGTGCCTTTGCTGCACTGCCGTTTGTCTTCATCAACCACATCAGCTTTACGGACGCCTACTTCGAAACCATGTCTGGTATCACCACGACGGGTTCAACCGTATTAAGCGGCTTAGACAGCATGGCACCAAGTATTCTGTTGTGGCGTTCTATACTGCAATGGTTAGGCGGTATCGGCTTTATCGTGATGGCGGTAGCGGTTCTACCAATGCTCAACGTTGGTGGTATGCGCCTGTTCCAAACTGAATCATCCGATTGGTCAGATAAAAGTAGCCCACGAGCGAAAACAGTCGCGAAGAACATCGTGGCGGTTTATCTGGTTCTGACTGGTTTATGCATCATTAGCTATTTGTTTGCAGGCATGGGCATCTTTGACGCGATCAATCACGCGTTCACAACACTGTCGACGGGGGGTTACTCAACCTCAGATGGATCGATGAACCACTTCTCCAACAGTGCTCACTGGGTGGGAACCCTGTTCATGTTCCTTGGCGGCCTGCCGTTCTTACTGTTTGTTAGCGCACTGCGAGGCCGAAAGCTCTCAATACTCTACAAAGACGCGCAAGTAAGAGGTTTTACATACCTGTTCTTGGTCACCAGCGCCGTAATATCAACATGGTTGGTGGTTAGAGATGGCTACACTGTTATGGATGCGATGCGTGTTTCGATGTTCAACATCGTATCAGTCGTCACCACAACCGGTTTTGGCCTAGAAGACTTCACCGCCTGGGGTGCACTGCCAACCACCTTGTTTGCATTCCTAATGATGGCGGGAGCTTGCTCGGGTTCAACCTCTGGCGGTATTAAAATCTTCCGTTTCCAGATCGCGATGACCATGCTCCACAAACAAATGATGAAGCTAATTCACCCATCGGGCGTGTTTGTTCAACGCTACAATCAGCGACCTGTGAATGACGACATTGTGCGTTCACTCGTGGCATTTGGTTTGATGTTCTTTATCACGATTATCTTAATTGCTGGTGGTTTGAGTGCGATGGGGTTAGACCCAATAACAAGCATCTCAGGCGCTATCACAGCCGTTGCCAACGTGGGTCCGGGAATGGGCAGCGTGATCGGTCCAACCGGGAACTTTGCTCCACTGCCAGACGCCGCTAAATGGTTGCTAAGTTTAGGCATGCTAATGGGACGACTCGAGATACTGACGCTCATTGTTCTATTTTTCCCAGCCTTTTGGCGACGCTAATTCCGCGAATATTTAAGGAAACACAGATGAAATCATACGTACTTCTCGCTAGCGCATTGCTCGCAAACTCAGTATTCGTAAGTTCTGCCTTTGCTGATCAAATGGTCACATTGTCTGATGGCAAGCAAGTGTTACTAAAAGACGATTTTACTTGGCAGTATGTGAGTAACGCATCATCGAATGCAGAGTCAGCATTGACGAGTATTCCTGTAGCCAAAAACACACGCGGTACCACAATCAAGATTGGAGACACCAAGCCAAGCTTGCAGCTTTCCAAATCAGGTGTGGACGTTTTGATTGGGGCAGGACTCTACGAGAATGAACAGCTAATCTTACCTATTTCAGTCACTAACCAAAGCACAGAAGCCGTTGTGCTAGTTACGCTAAATATCACAGTCTACTCACCAACGGGTGAGCTGCTGCATCAAGGCAGTATCAACACTTGGCAATCCATTAAGCGCCTTGCTGATACCTACCTTCGACCACAAACTTCGGCAGAAGGTAAATACTTAGCGATCGATGTTGATAAGTATCCTGAATATAAAATAGACGTGGAGATCACTGACGTTTCTACCCGTTAGGGGCATACCGGTTCAATCAAAACTAAACTGGTGTCACAAACAGATAGATAGCGAAGAAATGGCAAGCGCAGCCCGCCAATACAAACAAGTGCCAGATGGCATGGTTATAAGGGATGCGTTTTGCCACATAGAAAATCACACCCAGCGAGTAAATCACTCCGCCAACTGCCAGTAACACCAAACCACCTATATCGATATTCATCGCTAATTGATAAACAACTATCAAAGATAGCCAACCCATCGCTAGGTAAATGAACAGCGATAAACGCTTGAATCGATAAACGAAGGCTATCTTCATGATGATGCCCACCAGCGCAATCCCCCAGATCACCGCCATCAAACCCATAGCCAATGGGGTTCTTAAGCCCACTAAGAGAAACGGCGTGTAACTGCCTGCAATCAACAAATAAATCGCACAGTGGTCAAGGGTTTTGAGTAAGCGCTTGGTTTTCTCAGTGGTGATCGAGTGGTATAACGTGGAGGCGATAAAGAGCAGAATAATACTGCTGCCATACACCGCCATACTAGCAACAGTTAGCATGTCGGCTTGGTAATCAAACGCACGAATAAGCAGCAAGATCAGACCAACCACGCCGAGCACAACGCCCAAGCCATGGGTTATTGCATTAGCGCGTTCTTCGATGTCACTGTATTCGCTGGCTGATGATGCAGACATGAATATCCTACTAGAGTAAATGTTCGATTGACCCAGTATTGCACATTAAGCTTACACGTGTAAGCTTAAATTTTTATGACACCTTTTATGACACTAATAACGCCTGAAATATGAAATGAGGCTAAAAGATCCAAAACTAAATAACCAAAGAGTTAAATAAAGGATTATAGGAACTAAGAGGCGTTATCTAGATATTCAAGTACCATCTTGCCAGCATCTTGTGGTGAGGTATCCAGTGGCACACTCAATTGACGCTGTAGCTTACCAACGCCTAGCAAGCTAGCTAACATGCCTTTTGCACCATCGCGATTTCTATCAATCTCGAACCACAACTTCAGCTCTGTTTCATCACGATGAGCCACCACTTCCAATTCACGCCAACGGCCATGATAAGGACCCGTCGTCGGCACAAACTCAAACTCTTGTACAAACGGCAGTTCAAAGCCTTTGACCGCTTCACATTCCACTTGACGAATACGCAGGCCTTGAGCTTCAAGCTCGTTAAAAATACCATCGAGCAGTGGGTCGGGACGAACCGTTAAGGTGTCTTTATCCGATGGGTCAATCGCCATCGCAATATCCAACCCGGTTTCCAGCCATACCTTTGAATCACCAATCGTAACCGGTGTGTTCAGTGGCACATCAAACTCACATTCAAAGTCACGGGTTTCACCCGGTTGAATCACAAAGGCATACGGCAAGCTCCATTTTGCCAGCGAGTATGTCTGGTGCATTCGGCGTTTATGACCGCCCTCTTGCCCTTGCGAGTTCGCGGTAACTTCTTTGACGTAGCGACAGCATAAGTTGAGATCAATGTTATCGATCTCCTGCGGCTGAGCGCCTCCGTAGACATGTACAATAATGCTCGCCTTCTTACCTGGATAAAGCACTTCCTGTTGCAATACAGAATCCACCTTGGCAGATCCAATTCCAAAACTTGCTAACGTTTTCTTTAAGAACGACATATGCACCTCCTTTAAAGCATCATCTTAAGCCTGAAAGAGGTTCAAACTCAAATATACTGCTCACACTATTTTAGCTCTAATATCGTTTAATTATCACTCAGGCGTCGATCGATAACTTAGATAGTGATAATCTAACCCTTGATATGCATGCATATCATTATCCTGATTTATTTTTCGGATTGGCGAAAGCCAGACGAGTGACTCTTCAAGCAATTGAGGCGGAGCTCATGATAAATCAGGCCATTAGATTGGCAATGGATATGCCTGACCGTTAGGTAAATTAATGCGCCCAACAGCTGTCAGGTTCTCGCACACCAACCGTAGTGCGATGCGTCGTCGTAGTGGCTTTGTTGCTGCTCCAACGGCTAAGAAATTGGCTCCTACAATGACTCTCGTTGAGAAGGCTGCTTTATTAGCACCGACTGCAACAAAAGTAATTAAAGCCGCTTAACAAAAAGCGCAGTTTTTACTGCGCTTTTTTCTTGCCCGCTCCCATCTTGAAATGTGTTTACACATTGGTATTCCCTACCCGATTTGATACCTTAGCCACAAATCATTATAAAATTTGTGGAGAAATAAAGTATGAAGTGTCACCGCATTGAAGAACTGCTTGAACTGATGGAGCCTGAGTGGCAGAAAGATCAAGAGCTTAACCTATTAGAGTTCATCATTAAGCTATCAAAAGAAGCGGGCTACCAAGGTAAGCTTGAAGAGCTAACTGACGATGTTCTTATCTACCATCTAAAAATGCGTAATAGCGAAAAAGATGAAATGATCCCAGGTCTTAAAAAAGACCAAGAAGATGATTTCAAAACCGCAATTCTAAAAGCACGTGGCCTTCTTTAGTCGCCTATTTATTTAGGGCTCAATTGCCGTATAGATAAAAAACTCAATGTTTAAAAGCGACCACTCGGTCGCTTTTTTGTTTCTGTTCGCTATTTTTTCGTCACAACTGTTATGACTTTTGTTGTTAAAGGTTGATAGCGTTAAAGAAATGAGAACAAGATTGTCGCTATAATCGCCATCCATAAGAATCTTCTAAAATAATAAGAGTGAGTGCGATACCAATAAATGCACCAAACTCAATTTCTACAGGTTCTCTAAACCATACTTTCAAGTAATGTCGTCATGCTCGAGTTAACCGGGCAAACAAGCCACAAAAAGGATAGTCCATGAGTCAGGATAAAATCGATATCAAAGATGTGACTCCTAAAACCTTTAACCCAAAAACACATAAAGGTAATGGAGATCGATTTAACCCAAGTAACCGAATCTATGTTCGAGAAAGCAAAGGTAAATTCCAACAACTGCGCCGTTATGGCGGTTGGTTCTTACTTTTACTTTTTGCGCTTATCCCATGGATCCCATTTGGTGAGCGACAAGCGATCTTGCTCGATATCGGCAGCCAACAGTTCAACTTCTTTGGTACAACCCTATACCCACAAGATCTAACGCTACTCGCTATCCTCTTCATGATTGCGGCGTTTGGCTTGTTCTTCATAACCACCTTCTTAGGGCGAGTCTGGTGTGGCTACCTGTGTCCACAAACCGTCTGGACCTTCATGTACATCTGGTTCGAAGAGAAACTGGAAGGCGCTGCCAATAAGCGAAGAAAGCAAGACTCAGGCAAACTGACGAGCAATTTAATTCTCAGAAAAACCATCAAGCACATCGCATGGTGGGCGATTGCGATTGCGACGGGCTTAACCTTTGTCGGTTACTTCATCCCAATCAAAGAACTGGTGGTTGGCTTCTTTACCTTTAACTCGACTTTCTGGCCGGTGTTTTGGGTATTGTTCTTTGCTGGGTGTACTTATGCGAATGCGGGATGGATGCGTTCTATTGTTTGTCTGCACATGTGTCCTTACGCGCGTTTCCAATCGGCAATGTTCGATAAAGATACCTTCATCGTGGGTTACGACACTGAGCGAGGTGAAAGCCGCGGCCCTCGCTCTCGTAAAGCCGATCCAAAAGAACTTGGGCTAGGCGACTGTATTGACTGTAATTTATGCGTTCAAGTGTGCCCGACGGGTATCGATATTCGTGATGGTCTGCAATACGAGTGTATTAACTGTGGCGCGTGTATTGATGCTTGTGACAACACCATGGAACGTATGGGTTATGAGAAAGGTCTGATCAACTACACCACCGAACATAGGCTTGAGGGGCACTCAACCAAGGTGATGCGTCCTAAGCTCTTGGGCTATGGCGTAATACTGATCGTTATGTTGGGGCTGTTTTTCGCACAAATCGCGAGTGTTGATCCTGCAGGCTTAAGCGTTCTGCGCGATAGAAACCAACTATTTAGAATCAATAGCCAAGGGCTTGTCGAAAATACTTACAACTTGAAAGTCATCAACAAGACTCAGCAAGAGCAAGAGTACAAACTTGATGTCAGCGGGCTACCGGATTCTATCTGGTACGGTAAACAAAAGATTACCGTAGACCCTGGTGAGGTTTTAAACCTTCCTATCAGTTTGGGCGTCGATCCAGAAAAACTGAGCTCACCAGTTTCGACAATTCAGTTTATACTCTCGGATAATGAAGAGTTTACGATGAAAGTCGAAAGCCGCTTTATCAAGAAGCTCTGATACCAGTCACCTTAGTGCTAGGTATAACAACCCAATAAATGGAAAAAGGCTCAGTAATGAGCCTTTTTTATTCTATGACGATGCAAGCCTTTAACTTTGATAACCTGACTCCCGACTTCATGTGGTACGCACTGGAGAGTATTGGAGTCCGTGCTGAATCCGGGCTTCTCGCTCTCAACAGTTACGAAAATCGAGTGTATCAATTCACCGATGAAGACCGTAAACGCTACGTCGTTAAGTTTTATCGTCCGCAGCGCTGGAACAAAGCACAGATCCAAGAAGAGCATGACTTCGCACTCGAGCTTATCGAACAAGAGATGCCAGTTGCACCTCCAATGCGAATCAATGGCGCAACCTTACATGAATATCAAGGCTACCTATTTGCCTTATTTGAAAGTGTTGGTGGCAGACAGTACGAAGTCGACAATCTAGACCAATTGGAAGGCGTTGGACGTTTTCTTGGGCGTATTCATAAAGCCAGCGCAGGAAGAACATTCCAACATCGCCCAACCATCAGCTTAGATGAATACCTTTATCAACCACGTAAAATTCTAGATAACTCTCAGTTTATCCCGACACACCTAGAGAACGCGTTCTTCAATGATGTCGACCTTCTGATCAAAGAGCTAGAGAGCCAGTGGCCAAGCAATATTGAAAATATCCGCCTGCATGGTGACTGCCACCCAGGCAATATCTTATGGCGTGACGGGCCAATGTTCGTCGATCTTGATGACGCACGTAACGGCCCTGCGATACAAGATTTGTGGATGCTGCTTAACGGCGAGCGTCAAGATAAGCTAATGCAACTGGATATTCTGCTAGAGAGCTATCAAGAATTTTGCGATTTTAATACCGCGCAACTGAAACTAATCGAACCACTACGCGGTCTACGTATGGTGCATTACATGGCATGGTTGGCGAAACGATGGAACGATCCTGCATTTCCTCTAGCCTTCCCATGGTTTAATGATCCAAAATATTGGGAGCAACAAGTACTTGCTTGTAAAGAGCAAATTGCTACCCTGCAAGAGCCACCACTTTCGTTAATGCCTCAGTGGTAACAGCAATCGCAACACAACTAGATAAAAATTCAAACATAATGGAGATTGGATAAATGAAAAAGCTATTCGCATTTTTCTCATTGATCATGTTGAGCCTTTCAGCTCACGCTGCGAAATTTAACGAAGGTGAACACTACAAAGTTCTCGATCTAGAAGCATCAAAAAAACCAATGGTGACAGAGTTCTTCTCTTTCTACTGCCCACACTGTAATAGCTTTGAACCAATCATCCAGCAGCTAAAACAACAGCTACCAAAAGACGCTAAGCTACAGAAGAACCATGTTTCATTCATGGGTGGCAACATGGGTCTGCCAATGAGCAAAGCTTACGCAACCATGATTGCACTGAAAGTTGAAGATAAAATGGTGCCAGTGATGTTTAACCGCATCCACACCATGAACAAGCCACCACGCGATGAAGAAGAATTGCGTCAAATCTTCCTAGACGAAGGCGTTGATGCTAAGAAATTCGATGCGGCATACAACGGCTTTGCAGTCGACTCTATGGTTCGCCGCTTCGACAAAGCATTCAAAGACAGCGGTCTTTCTGGTGTTCCTGCGGTCGTCGTTAACAACCGCTACCTAGTAGACGCTCAAGGTATTAGCTCTCTCGATGAGTACTTCGAGCTCGTTAACTTTCTACTTAAGAAGTAACGTATTGATTAAAGGAAGCTTCGGCTTCCTTTTTTGCACTAGTTCAAAAAGATTCATAGATAAACAATCATCCTGAAAACGTTGTGCTTTACTGATATCAATATCCAGTCCTAAGAACTGGTAGGCAAGGAGCCTTTGAATGAAAATAAAAATAACGCTTTTGGCACTGAGCATTGCAGCCTCTCCTGCTTTTGCCAAGCTTGCAGACGAACAAGGTTTCAGTGGTGAAATCTCTATTAATACAGGGGTTACCTCTTCCACCTCAAACTTTAATACCGATGCTAATAGCACCATTTCGTCCATTAACCAGAAAGCCTCATCTGAAAGCTCATTTCTTGTCGCTCCTTTAGGCAGTATTGCTTACACCTTTGGCGAGAAATTGAATCACCAGGTATACACAGGTACCACTCGTGATGACGTAGCAACAGGTACTGTCGTGCTTGAGGTTGGTTATAAATACCAACTAGAGTCAGGCATGACCATCGACGCTTCACTTTTGCCGACTATCATGTCAGGTGAGACTTGGGCCGACCCGTACAACACCACTTCAGGTCGCACCAAAACGGATGAAACAGGCAATGCCTTTCGTGTGAAACTAAGTAGCATTGCGGGGTCTGCTTTCTCGTTAGACATGGCCTACGCCACCAAAGATGTGGAAGATGATCGGGTTAGAGAAGAATTACAGCGTGATGCCAATACTTTCTACCTGAAAGGTCAGTACCGTCAACCAATCAACCGCACCATGATGTTAGTACCATCATTGATTTACCAATCAAGTTCTGCCGATGGCAAAGCTGCCTCTTATGAACAGTTTGGCGGTGAAGTGAGTTTGTTTGGCGGTATGGGTCGTCACCAATACGCACTAACAGCGGGCTATAACCAACGCTCTTACGATGCAAGCAACCCTATCTACAGCAAGAAGCGCAGCGACGACAACATCAACCTATTTGCCGCGTATGAATATGATCAATTCATGGACTGGGAAAACTGGTCGTTTGTTTCGCTTGCGGGCTACGGCACCAGCGACTCGAACATTACCTTCTACGATGAATCACAATACATCGTCTCAGTTGGCTTGAACTACAAGTTCTAATCACTGCTTTCTAATAACCATTAGTTCATAACAACGAAAGCCTGCGTAAAAGCAGGCTTTCTTGTTTTTATACCAATCACAGTAAATAAATGACCCGTTGTTTACTACGATTGGCATGACTATACAGCTTGAGCCGAGAGTTGTTTCAAGAGTCGATCCATCGCTCGATAACCAAGTGCCTCTGATAAATGCTTCTTTTCAATCTGCTCATTACCCTCTAGGTCCGCAATGGTTCGCGCTACCTTAATAATGCGATGATAAGCACGAATTGATAAACCTAATCGATGCAGAGCCGTTTCCAGAAATTCTGCATCCTCACGCCTCAATGGGCAGTACTTTTCAATTTCTCGGCTGCCTAACAGCGCATTCGATTTATGGTTCCTAGACAGCATCAACTGGCGCGCTTGTTTGACTCTTTGCTTTACCACTTGAGTCGTTTCACCACGATCGCCACCTTCAGCCAACATCCCTTTGGGCAATAGTGGGATCTCCAATGACATATCGAACCGATCAAGCAGTGGCCCCGATAATCGATTGAGATAGCGCAATATGATCTGAGGATTAGCGCGTGCTTGATTGCCTTCGTAATAACCAGTCGGGCTTGGGTTCAAGGCTCCGACCAACTGAAAGCGTGCAGGAAAACGAGTCTTGCCTGCCACGCGTGAAATAATGATCTCACCTGACTCTAGAGGCTCTCGTAATGAATCGAGCACCTTGCGCTCAAACTCAGGCATCTCATCGAGAAACAATAATCCGTTATGCGCCAAAGAGATCTCTCCGGGGCGAGGTATCGAGCCACCACCGACCAATGCTGCCATCGAACTCGAATGGTGTGGAGAACGGAAAGGTCGTTGTTTCCAGTTGTATTGATTGATTTCTTGTTGCGTTAAAGAAGCCACCGAAGCGGTTTCCATCGCCTCGTCGTCACTCATCTCAGGTAACAAATCGCGCAATCGAGACGCCAACATGGTTTTTCCAGTTCCGGGCGGGCCGAGAAAAAGAAGGTTATGGTTGCCCGCTGCGGCGATCTCCAGTGCTCGCTTACCTTGTTGCTGGCCAATAATATCTTGTAGGTCACGATTATCAGACACATCGACATGATGATGCTCGGTTCGATATAAACCAAGCTGAGCCTGGCCACACATATCAGCGCAAACCTCCAACAAGGTTTGTGCAGATTTATGCGCTCCCTTGCCAACTAAGGCCGCCTGATCACCGTTATGGTGCGGAACCACCAAGCATCGCTCAACACTATCCGCCGCTAATGTTGCTGGTAGCACTCCTTTGACTGAACGCAGCTCTCCCGATAACGCCAACTCACCGATAAATTCATGTTGAACTATTTTTGATGTAGGAAGCTGATCTGACGCCACCAAAATCCCAAGCGCAATTGGCAGATCGAAACGTCCTCCCTCTTTGGGTAAATCTGCAGGTGCAAGGTTGACCGTGATTCTTTTCGATGGAAATTCAAAGCGAGAATTGATGATGGCACTCCTTACTCGATCTTTAGATTCCTTAACCGTCGTTTCAGGTAGACCCACCAGCGTAAAACCGGGCATTCCGTTGCTAATATGCACTTCCACAGTCACTTCTGGTGCCTCTACACCCACACTAGCTCGGCTATGAATTATTGCGAGTCCCATAACTTTCCTTTGTCTTTGATTTAAAAGTATTCACTCTGGATATTCATTGCTCACCAAAGCGATAAGGTTGTTATATAGCGTGGTGGAATGGTGTTTTAATGTGAAAAAAGAATGACATTTTCCTTGTCATGCAGCAGATTTGTGTGATAACACTAGAGATGTAGACATTTACTTAAGACAATAAACGAGAAAACTCGAACTTTATGACATTTAACGCTCGCATTTACGCACTGATTAACCTGATTATCGTAGTCATTATTGAGACTGCGCGGGGGCGAGTGGGAAAAAAGTAACCACGAATTAGAAAAAACCCCCGCACTGAAAAGTCCGGGGGTTTTTTCTAATTTAGACATTCGATTTTATATTTTGAAACATTTTCGGCTTTGCCGATTTACAGGAAGAATGGGAGCACAAGATGTGCAGAGACAATGGAAACAATTACCAAAACAAAGGTAATACGGAGGAATTACGATGAAAGGCGCAGAACTGGTCGTATCCGCACTCAAGCAACAAGGCATTGAGACCGTATTTGGTTACCCTGGCGGTGCCATCATGCCAATCTACGATGCACTCTATGACGGCGGGGTTGAACATATCCTATGTCGTCATGAGCAAGGCGCTGCAATGGCCGCTATCGGTATGGCTCGAGCAACGCAAGACGTCGCTGTTTGTATGGCAACCTCAGGCCCGGGGGCAACTAACCTAGTCACAGGTCTTGCTGATGCTTTTATGGATTCCATCCCACTCGTAGCTATCACTGGTCAAGTTGCTAGTTCCCACATTGGTACCGATGCATTCCAAGAAATGGATGTGATTGGTATGTCTCTGTCATGTACTAAACACAGCTACCTAGTAACTGATATTGAAGATCTTGCTCCAGCGCTCGCTGAAGCGTTTGTAGTAGCAAAGTCTGGCCGTCCTGGCCCGGTTATCGTCGATATCGCTAAAGATGTTCAACTAGCAGAAGCACCTGTTAACACTCTTCCTGAATTTACTCCACCCGCAATTCCTATTGCGACAACTGATGCCATTGAACAGGCACAGTACTTTTTGTCTCAAGCAACCCGTCCTGTTTTATACGTAGGTGGTGGTGTTCAACTGGCGAAAGCAACCGATGCGGTTCGTGAATTTTTACGCCTTAACCCAATGCCAGCAGTAAGCACACTGAAAGGCTTGGGCACTATCGAACGTGACGACCCACACTACCTTGGCATGCTGGGTATGCACGGCACTAAAGCCGCTAACCTTGTGGTTCAAGAGAGTGACCTATTGATTGTAGTCGGTGCTCGTTTTGATGACCGAGTAACGGGCAAACTCGATACCTTCGCGCCGCATGCTAAGGTTATCCATATCGATATCGATGCCGCTGAGTTCAGCAAACTGCGTCTTGCCAATGCTCCAATTCGCGGTGACATCAACAAGATCATGCCTCAACTGGAGCTAAGCCAAGACATCTCCTCTTGGGTTCACCACTCTGAAGGCCTTCGTAGCTCATTTAAATGGCGTTACGACCACCCTGGCGACCTTATCTTCGCACCTCTGTTGTTGAAACAACTGTCAGACATGATGCCTGCGAGTTCTATGGTTTCGACCGATGTTGGCCAACATCAGATGTGGGCAGCTCAACACATTCAGCCACGCGATCCACAAAACTTCATCACTTCAGCGGGCTTAGGCACTATGGGCTTTGGCCTACCTGCAGCCATGGGTGCATCGGTTGGTCGTCCTAATGACCAATCTATACTTATCTCTGGTGACGGCTCGTTCATGATGAACATTCAAGAGCTTGGTACGCTGAAGCGTCGCCAAATCCCAGTAAAAATGGTGCTGCTTAACAACTCGCGCTTAGGCATGGTTCGCCAATGGCAATCGCTGTTCTTTGATGGCCGACACAGTGAAACCATCTTGGATGACAACCCGGATTTCGTCATGCTAGCGAAAGCATTTGATATCCCGGGCAAAACCATCACGCGTAAAGAAGAAGTAGAACCAGCACTGAAAGAGATGCTAGAGAGCAAAACCGCTTACCTACTTCATGTTCTTATCGATGAAGAAGAGAACGTATGGCCACTAGTACCGCCAGGTGCTTCAAACAGTGAGATGTTGGAGAACACATAACATGAAAAGATACCTATTAGACATCAAAGCCGATGATAAGCCTGTACTACTAGAGCGTGTTCTTCGTGTTATCCGCCACCGTGGCTTTATTGTTAAGCAAGTAGCTGGCACTCAAAACCACGAAAGCAAAGTGGCGAGTGTTGAGATCATTGTCGACAGTGAGCGTCCGATCTCTTTCTTGGTAAACCAAATCGAAAAACTGTGGGACGTGCGTACCGTTGACGTTATCTCGATCAGCCGTAATGAATTGCCAAACAACAACTTACAACAAAAGATAAACGCATAAGGAACCGCTAACATGACAGCTAAAACAGCAGACTATATTTGGTTTAACGGTGAAATGGTTCCTTGGGCAGAGGCGAACGTTCACGTCCTGACTCACGCAATGCACTACGGTACTTCTGTGTTTGAAGGTGTTCGTTGTTACAACACGCCAAAGGGCCCGGTTATCTTCCGTCACCCAGAGCATGCAAGACGCCTAAAAGACTCAGCGAAAATCTACCGCTTCCCAATTCCTTACACAGAGGAAGAAATTATGGAAGCGACTCGCGAAACGCTACGCCAAAATAAGCTAGAGTCAGCGTACATCCGCCCTCTCGGCTTTGTCGGTAACGTTGGTTTGGGTGTCTGCCCGCCAGAAAACACTGAGATGGATCTGATCATCGCTGCTTTCCCTTGGGGTTCTTACCTAGGCGAAGAAGCGCTAGAAAATGGCGTAGATGCGATGATATCAAGCTGGAATCGTGCAGCGCCAAATACCATCCCAACCGCAGCAAAAGCCGGTGGTAACTACCTATCTTCACTACTGGTTGGTGGTGAAGCTCGTCGTCATGGTTACGATGAAGGTATCGCACTGAGCGTCGATGGTTACCTTTCAGAAGGTGCAGGCGAGAACATCTTCGTGATTCGTAATGGCGTGCTATCAACACCACCAGCAACCAGCGCAATTCTGCCGGGTATTACTCGTGATTCGATCATGACGCTAGCAAAAGACATGGGTTATGAAATCCGTGAAGAGAACATTGCTCGTGAAGCGCTATATCTTGCCGATGAAGTCTTCATGACAGGCACAGCTGCAGAAATCGTTCCAGTTCGCAGCGTAGACAAAATTACAGTAGGTGAAGGCAAACGCGGTCCTATCACTGAAAAAGTTCAAGCGGCTTACTTTGGTTTATTCAATGGCACTACTGAAGATAAGTGGGGCTGGTTAGATTACGTTTATCCAGCAGACCAAACTTCAGAAAGCCAAACACAAACCACTAAGTAAGCAACAGCCAAATATTTTATAAGGATTTAAGCAATGCCAATCTATCGTTCAGCAACGACTACCCACGGACGCAACATGGCTGGTGCGCGCGCTTTATGGCGTGCAACTGGCGTTAAAGATGATGACTTCGGTAAGCCAATCATCGCGGTTGTAAACTCTTTCACTCAATTCGTACCTGGCCACGTTCACCTTAAAGATATGGGTCAACTGGTTGCAGGTGAAATCGAGAAAGCGGGCGGTATCGCTAAAGAATTCAACACCATCGCAGTCGATGATGGTATCGCAATGGGCCACGGCGGCATGCTGTACTCACTGCCATCACGTGAGCTTATCGCAGACTCGGTAGAGTACATGGTCAATGCACACTGTGCAGATGCGATGGTGTGTATCTCTAACTGTGACAAAATCACTCCGGGAATGATGATGGCAGCTATGCGCCTAAACATCCCTGTGATCTTTGTATCAGGCGGCCCAATGGAAGCAGGTAAAACCAAGCTTTCAGATCAAATCATCAAGCTCGACCTTGTTGACGCGATGATTCAAGGCGCCGATCCAACCATTTCTGATGAGCAAAGTGAGCAAGTAGAGCGTTCAGCATGTCCAACCTGTGGTTCATGTTCAGGTATGTTCACAGCAAACTCAATGAACTGTCTAACAGAAGCACTTGGTCTATCTCAGCCTGGTAACGGTTCTATGCTGGCAACACACGCAGACCGTGAAGAGCTGTTCATCAATGCCGGTAAGCGTATCGTTGATCTAACCAAGCGTTACTACGAGCAAGACGACGAATCAGCACTGCCACGCAACATTGCAAACCGCGCTGCCTTTGATAATGCGATGGCACTTGATATCGCAATGGGTGGTTCTAGTAACACCGTTCTTCACCTTTTGGCAGCAGCTCAAGAAGGCGACATTGATTTCGATATGGATGATATCGACGCGATGTCTCGCCGTGTTCCACACCTATGTAAAGTGGCACCTTCAACTCCGAAATACCACATGGAAGACGTTCACCGCGCTGGTGGCGTAATGGCTATCCTTGGTGAACTTGACCGTGCAGGTCTACTAAACAACCAAACTCGCACGGTACTTGGTCTAAGCATGCAAGAGCAACTTGCACAGTACGACATCATGCAGACAGAAGACGAAGCCGTGCTTAAGTTCTTCCGTGCTGGTCCTGCGGGCATCCGTACAACTAAAGCTTTCTCACAAGATTGTCGTTGGGATCGTCTTGATGACGATCGCAAAGAAGGTTGTATCCGTACTAAAGAAAACGCATTCAGCCAAGAAGGTGGACTAGCGGTACTTTCAGGTAACATCGCGGTTGATGGTTGTATCGTTAAGACCGCGGGTGTTGATGAAGAAAACCTTAAATTCCAAGGCCCTGCAATCGTATTCGAAAGCCAAGATACGGCAGTAGACGGCATCTTAGCGGGTAAAGTAAAAGCCGGCGAAGTGGTTGTTATTCGTTACGAAGGTCCTAAAGGTGGTCCGGGCATGCAAGAGATGCTTTACCCAACGACTTACTTGAAATCAATGGGCTTAGGCAAGTCATGTGCTCTACTGACTGATGGTCGCTTCTCTGGTGGTACATCAGGTCTGTCTATCGGTCACGCTTCTCCAGAAGCAGCAAGTGGCGGTGTGATTGGTCTAGTGAACACGGGCGATATTATCACTATCGACATCCCTAGCCGCTCAATCACACTTGATGTGCCAGAAGCAGAGCTTGAAGCACGTCGCGTTAAACAAGATGCACTAGGCTGGAAACCAGAAAACCGTCAGCGTGAAGTGTCTTTCGCACTGAAAGCTTATGCAAGCATGGCGACCAGTGCCGACAAAGGCGCTGTACGTGATAAGTCTAAACTTGAGGGCTAACTATGAGTGATGACACCTCCAGCCCCCAAAAACAAACTGGCGCAGATTATCTGCGCCAGATCCTGAGAGCGCCGGTTTACGAAGCGGCGATTGTGACACCTCTGCAAGATATGCCACGCTTAAGCGCTCGTATCGGTAATCAGGTTCAGCTTAAACGAGAAGACCGTCAGCCGGTGCACTCGTTCAAGCTACGTGGTGCCTACAACATGGTATCAAGCCTTTCTGAACAACAGAAAGCCGCAGGTGTGATTGCTGCATCGGCAGGTAACCATGCTCAAGGTATGGCGCTGTCCGGTTCTAAGCTTGGTATTCAGACCACGATTGTGATGCCAAAAACGACGCCGGATATCAAGGTTGATGCGGTACGCGGATTTGGTGGTAATGTGGTTCTGCACGGCAGTAATTTCGATGAAGCAAAAGCGGAAGCGGAACGCCTATCGGCTGAACATGGCTTCACCTTTGTACCTCCTTTCGATCACCCACTGGTGATTGCAGGGCAAGGTACTATGGGCATGGAGATGCTGCAGCAAAACGGTCACATGGATTATATCTTTGTGCCGGTTGGTGGTGGTGGCTTAGCCGCTGGTGTTGCAGTGCTTATCAAACAACTGATGCCAGAGATTAAAGTGATTGCGGTAGAGCCTGAAGACTCAGCTTGCTTGAAAGCAGCACTGGATGCGGGTGAACCAGTGGTACTGGATCAGGTCAGCATGTTTGCTGATGGTGTTGCGGTTAAACGCATTGGTGAAGAAACCTTCCGTCTTTGCCAACAGTACATTGATGGTCATATTACAGTATCTAGCGATGAAATCTGCTCTGCGGTAAAGGACATCTTTGAAGACACCCGTGCAATTGCTGAGCCTTCAGGAGCGCTTGCTCTGGCAGGCCTTAAGAAGTTTGCAGAACAAAACCAACTGCAAAATAAGCAACTAGCAACGGTATTGTCTGGTGCGAACACCAACTTCCACGGTCTGCGTTATGTCTCTGAGCGTTGTGAATTGGGTGAGAAGCGAGAAGGTCTACTTGCGGTGACTATTCCAGAACGACAAGGTGCGTTCCTAGAGTTCTGTAACATTATTGGTGGTCGAGCGGTGACTGAGTTTAACTACCGCCACAACGACGAAAGCCTGGCGAATATCTTCGTTGGTGTACGTCTACAAGGTGGACAAGAAGAACTCGAACACATCATCAATGACTTACGTGAGGGTGACTACGCGGTTGTCGACTTGTCTGATGACGAGATGGCAAAACTTCATATTCGTTACATGATTGGCGGCAAACCATCGAAACCATTGAAAGAGCGTCTGTACAGCTTTGAGTTCCCTGAATACCCAGGAGCATTGATTAAATTCCTTGATACCTTAGGGACTCACTGGAATATCAGCTTGTTCAACTATCGTAACCATGGTGCTGATTACGGTCGTGTGCTGTGTGGTTTTGAGCTTGGTGATGACGATTTGGCTCAGTTCTCTACGCATTTAGAAGAACTCGGCTACCAATGCAAAGATGAAACCGATAACCCTTCCTACAAGTTCTTCTTGTCTTAAAAGTTCGGACTAAACATGAAAAAGAGCGAGTTATGATAACTCGCTCTTTTTATTGGGCTGATTCAAACCTAACCCGAATGATCTTCAACGGATCGCATCATTAGATCGCTTTACGATGATCCAACCAATCTTGGTGAAGTTGCTCACTTGATCCTAGATATTTGACCATCCATTCGATCAATTTATGGTTATCGTCTTTTCGCCACACCAAACAACAATGACTCTGCGGGCTTGGCTCGGGCAATATTTTTTCTACCAGCAAACCTTGCTCAATAATAGGTGCGGCGATATGCCTTGGCATGTAACCCACCCCAACACCATTTTTAAGACACTCTATCGCACTGTACCAGTTAGGTAACAATAGACGCCTTTGATTCGAAAAGTGCCCTGTGTGTCGCTTAGGCAGTACACTAGAGGTATCATCCAAACATATTGCTGGGTATTGACTGACAAAGGCTTCATTAAGGTTTTGCTCTCGCACACACGGGTGACTGGGTGACATCACAAATGCCCAATCTAACCGCCCCATATCCTTAACTTCAAAGTCACCACCAACCGGAATCGCCGAGGTTGCACCAATCACGACATCCGCCCTGCCCTGTGCAATGGCTTCCCAAGAGCCGTTAAACACTTCCATGTTAATCTGCAGCTCAGCGAACTCAAAGGTTTGATAAAACTCTTCAATCATAGGCTTCATCTTGTCGAGCTTAACCACGTTATCAAGCGTTAAGCGCAAGGTTTTCTTCCAACCACGCGCAGCTCGGCGAGTCTGGGCACTGAGTTCTTCCATCTGTCTCAGCAGTTGACGAGCCTCTTCAATAAACAACTCACCTGCAGGTGTCAGCTCTACTTTTCTTGGTAACCGTCTGAAAAGTAGAACATCAAGCTCTTGCTCTACCTGCCTAACCCCATAGCTGATCGCTGAGGGCACTTTGTGCAATTGTTCTGCCGCCGCAGTAAAACTGCCTAAGCGAGCAACAGTATCGAGCATTTCTAAAGAGGATTTAGAGAACATAAGCCTTCAAATTTTTTGATTGATAACCACATATTTTAGCGTTTTATTTTATCAGGTCTGAAAAATAGAATGTCAGCACAAATAAACAGGGGCTTTCACTTCTGTATATCAAACAATTTTTTTGATGATAAAAACATCACTACCTTTAGCTTAATGGCATCTTATGAATATTTCTAAATTTCAATTGGTCTACCTTGCAGTACTTTCAATGCTTGGCTTTATTGCGACCGATATGTACCTTCCTGCATTTAAGGCAATGGAAGTTGATTTCGCAACCGGTCCAGAGCAGATTGCTCTGTCTCTAACTGTATTCCTTGGCGGTATGGCAATGGGTCAGCTTCTTTGGGGTCTGGCGAGTGACAAGTATGGTCACCGCAACACACTAACGGTTGGTCTTGTTATCTTTACGGCAGCGTCATTCGGCTTGGCATTCAGCACCGAGGTATGGCACCTACTAACACTACGCTTCATTCAAGCGATCGGTGTGTGTGCGCCTGCGGTAATCTGGCAAGCAATGGTTATCAAGCGTTACTCGCAAAGCAGTAGCCAGCAAATTTTTGCTACTATCATGCCTCTAGTAGCGCTATCTCCAGCACTAGCACCTCAACTGGGTGTGTTGCTAGCAGACAGCTTTGGCTGGCACAGTATCTTCATTACATTGACTTTGATGGGCGCACTACTAATTGCAACAACAATGGCTCAACCAAAAGAAGCGCCTGAAGTAAAGCAGACATCGATTAAGACAGACATCAAGATGTTGATAAAATCAAAGCCTTACATGGGTAATGTTTTAATGTTTGCTTCGGCATCTGCAGCGTTCTTCGCTTACCTAACGGGTATGCCAGAGATAATGGCTCAGCTAGGTTATGAAGCAAAAGACATCGGCTTGAGCTTTATCCCACAGACAATCGCGTTCATGGCGGGTGGTTATTTCGGTAAGCAAGCGGTGAAGAAATATGGTGATGGCGTTGTACTAAGAAATCTTATCGGTTTGTTCAGCGTTGCAGCGATGCTTATCTTCATTGCATCACAGTGGGAACTGACGTCAATCTGGCCTCTGCTTGCGCCTTTCTGTTTGATTGCAGTAGCAAACGGTGCACTTTACCCAATAGTAGTAAACCGTGCTCTATCAAGTGCTAAGCAAAGCCCAGCAACAGCTGCTGGCCTACAAAACAGCCTGCAAATCAGTATCAGTGGCCTATCAAGTGCATTGGTCGCGGCAATGGCTAGCCAAGCACTAAGCGCAACGGGTATCGCGGTTGTGATTTGTTTGGGTGCATTGTGGGTTGGCTATATTGTTTCAAACAAAGAGCTTTCTGAACACTTCGCGACACCAGACAACTCTCGAGTGGTCGCTGACGAGAAACAAGACTAGTTTCTCGTTTAACGAAAACAAAAAAAGAGCGAGTAATCTCGCTCTTTTTTTATATCTAAAGTTATTTAGAAAGCAGCCAGTGGCATTGCTACTGGCTTGTATCCGAATATCTTTTGGACGTTAGTACTTACTTCTTAGTTGGACGTTTCCAATCAGCAATCTTACGTTCTTTAGCACGGCTGATAACTAACTCATTTTCAGCAACATCACGAGTTACTGTAGAGCCAGCACCAACGGTAGCGCCATTACCAATAGTAACTGGAGCAATTAATTGACTATCTGAGCCAACGAATACGTCATCGCCGATGATGGTCTTAAACTTGTTTGCGCCATCATAGTTACAAGTGATAGCACCTGCACCCACGTTTACGCGCTGACCAATTTCAGCATCGCCTAAGTACGTTAAGTGATTCGCTTTAGAGCCCTCACCAAGGCGAGTGTTCTTCATTTCGACAAAGTTACCAACGTGCGAGTTATTACGCATGTCAGCTCCAGGACGTAAGCGAGTGAATGGACCAACCGTACAGTCTTCACCGACCGTTGCACCTTCGATTACGCTGTATGGGCGAACGATAGTGTTGTCATCAATCTCACAGTCTTTCAATACACAACCAGTGCCGATAACCACATTATCGCCAATGCTTACACTGCCTTCGATGATAACGTTAGTATCAATCTCAACATCCATACCACACTGTAATTCACCGCGTAGATCAAAGCGGCTTGGGTCGCGTAACATTACGCCTTGCTTCAATAGCTTATCTGCTTGTTCAGCTTGGTAAGCGCGCTCTAGACGAGCCAGTTGTGAGCGGTCGTTCACGCCTTCAACTTCAATTGGGCTTACTGGATGTACAGCCTCAACCGCACGACCTTCATCGTGAGCCGCTGCAATAACGTCAGTCAGGTAGTATTCACCTTGTGCGTTATCGTTGCTTAAGCCAGACAACCAACGTTTCAGATCGCCACCAGTAGCCACCATAACGCCAGTATTAATCTCTTTGATAAGCTTCTGCTCATCGGTTGCATCTTTTTGCTCAACGATAGCGACAACCGGGCCATTGCGACGAATGATACGACCGTAGCCCATCGGGTTATCTAGAACGACAGTAAGTAGTGCGATACCACCGTTTGGTTGAGCGTCTAATAGGTTTTCAATGGTTTCAGGAGAGATTAGTGGAACATCACCGTATAGCACCAATACTTTTTCATCATCAGCAAAATGTGCAGATGCTTGATCTACAGCGTGACCAGTACCTAGCTGCTCAGCTTGCAGTGCCCAATTTACAGATTCTTCAGCTAGAGTAGCCTTCATCTGATCACCACCGTGGCCGTAAACCAGGTTGATATTTTGAGCGCCTAAACCATTACATGTATCGATAACATGCTTCACCATTGGCTTACCCGCAAGCGTGTGCAGAACCTTTGGTGTGTTTGAATACATGCGAGTGCCTTTGCCCGCCGCGAGAATCACTGCGCTAAACTTCATTGTAAACCTATCCAACAGTATTTTTATTAAGCCGATATTGTAACCGTTTTTGGCCAAAAAATTAAATCACAATAACCATTTAACCAGTAGTGATGTGTAAAAGATGCATTTTTCAGAACCTAAAAATGCAAAAAGGCGACCCTTAGGTCGCCTTTATCTCAGAGTCTATAATCTTAAAAAGATTAACGACGCTGCTTTGTCAGTTCGATAACTCGTAACTGAGCAATGGCTTTAGCCAGTTCACCGGCCGCTTGTGCGAAGTCTATGTCGCCATGCTGATTTTGGATATTCTCCACAGCCTTGCGTTTAGCTTCTTCCGCCTTTGCTGCGTCTAGCTCTTCACCACGGATAGCTGTATCAGCCAGTACAGTCGCTGTACCAGGCTGAACTTCTACCATACCACCAGAAACATAAATAATTTCTTCGTGGCCGTGCTGCTTAACAATACGCACCATACCAGGCTTGATAGCGGTCAGCAGTGGAGTGTGACCATGGAAAATACCAAGCTCACCCTCACTACCGGTCACCTGAAACGTCTCAACAAGACCAGAGAAAATTTGTTTCTCGGCACTTACAACGTCTAGGTGAAAGGTTATTGCTGCCATATCGCCTCCTAGTTAGCCTTATAGCTTCTTAGCATTCTCGATAGCTTCGTCAATTGCACCACAGTACATGAACGCTTGCTCTGGAATGTCATCGTATTCACCAGATAGAAGACCTTGGAAGCCACGTAGAGTCTCTTTAAGAGGTACGTAAACGCCTGGGTCACCTGTAAATACTTCCGCTACGTGGTAAGGCTGAGTTAGGAACTTCTCAATCTTACGAGCACGAGATACAACTTGCTTATCTTCTTCAGATAGCTCGTCCATACCTAGGATAGCAATGATATCTTTCAGCTCTTTATAGCGCTGAAGAGTAGACTGAACGCCACGAGCGATGTCGTAGTGTTCTTGTCCAACTACCAATGGATCCAGTTGACGTGAAGTAGAATCTAGCGGGTCGATCGCTGGGTATAGACCCATAGATGCGATGTTACGGTTAAGTACAACCGTTGCATCCAAGTGAGCGAACGTTGTTGCTGGAGACGGGTCAGTCAAGTCATCCGCAGGTACGTATACCGCCTGTACAGACGTGATAGAACCAGCTTTAGTTGACGTGATACGCTCTTGTAGAACACCCATTTCTTCAGCTAGTGTAGGTTGGTAACCTACCGCAGAAGGCATACGACCTAGAAGTGCTGATACTTCAGTACCTGCTAGTGTGTAACGGTAGATGTTATCAACGAACAGTAGAACGTCACGACCTTCGTCACGGAAGCGCTCTGCCATTGTTAGACCAGTCAGTGCAACACGTAGACGGTTACCTGGTGGCTCGTTCATCTGGCCGTAAACCATCGCTACTTTTGATTCTTCAGGTTTTTCGATGTTTACAACACCTGCTTCCTGCATCTCAAAGTAGAAATCGTTACCTTCACGAGTACGCTCACCTACACCTGCAAATACAGATAGGCCTGAGTGTTGAAGTGCGATGTTGTTGATAAGTTCCATCATGTTAACGGTCTTACCTACACCAGCACCACCGAATAGACCGATTTTACCACCTTTAGCGAATGGACAAATCAAGTCGATTACTTTAACACCAGTTTCTAGAAGAGCTGTCTCGTTAGACTGCTCTTCGTAGCTTGGAGCTTCACGGTGAATGGCGTAATGCTCTTCAGCACCAATCTCGCCACACTCATCAATCGCGTCACCTAGGACATTCATGATACGACCCAATGTCTTAGTACCTACTGGTACTGAGATTGGAGCGCCAGTATTTTCAACTGTCAAACCACGACGTAAACCATCAGAGCTACCCATTACGATTGCGCGAACTACGCCACCGCCAAGTTGTTGCTGAACTTCAAGAACTAGACGCTCTTTCACTTCATTAACATTCAGAGCATCGTATACACGAGGTACTTCGCCCTGTGGGAACTCTACGTCGACTACCGCACCGATGATCTGTACGATCTTACCTGTAGCCATCGTTAATCCTCTAACTATTTAGTTTTACCTAAGCTTAAACCGCAGCTGCGCCTGAAACGATCTCAGAAAGTTCTTGTGTAATCGCCGATTGACGGGCTTTGTTATACACAAGTTCTAAGTCATCAATAATGTCACCAGCATTATCTGTTGCTGATTTCATTGCAATCATTCGAGCCGCTTGCTCACAAGCAAGGTTCTCGACCACACCTTGGTACACTTGAGATTCGACATAGCGAACCAATAGTGCATCTAGTAGTGGCTTTGGCTCGGGCTCATAAATGTAGTCCCAAGAATGACTGCGTTTCATTTCTTCGCTGTCTGATTTAGGCAAAGGAAGTAATTGATCGATCGTTGGTTCTTGAACCATAGTGTTTTCAAACTTGTTGAACACTACGAACAGGCGATCTAGTTCGCCTTCATCATATTTCTTCAGCATAACGCTCACAGAGCCAATCAAGTCTTCAAGGCTTGGACGATCGCCCAGACCAGAAACTTGAGCTGCTACTTTCGCGCCGCTGTTGTTGAAAAATGCTGTTGCTTTAGAGCCTACAATTGCAAGCTCAACATCAGCACCTTTCTCAGACCAATCTTTCATGTCGTTCATGGCTTTCTTGAACAAGTTAATGTTCAAACCACCACAAAGACCACGGTCTGTAGAAACGATGATGTAACCAACACGTTTGGCTTCACGTTCCTCAAGATAAGGATGCTTATACTCGAGGCTACCATTAGCCAAATGACCGATCACTTTACGCATTGTTTCTGCATATGGACGAGTAGCTTCCATTGCGTCTTGAGAACGACGCATTTTTGAAGCTGCTACCATTTCCATTGCTTTCGTAATCTTCTGTGTGCTTTTAACACTACCGATTTTATTACGTATCTCTTTTGCGCCGGCCATCGTTACTCTCCGTTAATGGTATGAGGTGGCCCTAAGACCACCTACCAATTACCAGGTCTGGGTTGCCTTGAAATCGTCAACAAGCTTCTTCAGCTCAGCTTCGATTTCTTTGTTGAAAGCACCCGTTGCGTCGATCTGTGTTACTAGATCAGCGTATTGACCACGAGCAAACGACAGTAAAGCAGCTTCAAAGTCTAGAACTTTAGAAAGTTCAACGTCTTGAAGGTATCCACGCTCTGCAGCGAAGATTACTAGAGCTTGGTCAAATACAGACATAGGAGCGTATTGCTTCTGCTTCATCAGTTCTGTAACTTTTTGACCGTGGTCTAGCTGCTTCTTAGTCGCTTCATCAAGATCCGAAGAGAACTGAGCAAATGCTGCAAGTTCACGGTATTGAGCTAGAGCAGTACGGATACCGCCAGATAGCTTCTTGATGATTTTAGTCTGCGCCGAACCACCTACACGAGAAACTGAGATACCTGGGTCAACAGCTGGACGTACGCCCGCGTTGAACAGCTCAGTTTGTAGGAAGATCTGACCATCAGTAATCGAGATTACGTTCGTTGGTACGAATGCAGATACGTCACCAGCTTGCGTTTCGATGATAGGAAGAGCTGTTAAAGAACCAGTCTTGCCTGTCACTTCGCCGTTAGTGAATTTTTCTACGTATGCTTCGCTTACACGAGCTGCACGCTCAAGTAGACGAGAGTGAAGGTAGAAAACATCACCTGGGAACGCTTCACGACCTGGTGGACGCTTAAGTAGTAGCGAGATTTGACGGTAAGCGACAGCTTGCTTAGATAGATCATCATAAACAATCAGTGCATCTTCACCGCGATCACGGAAGTATTCGCCCATCGCACAACCAGCATACGGTGCAAGGTATTGCAGCGCTGCAGATTCAGAAGCAGATGCAACAACAACAACAGTGTTTGCTAGTGCGCCGTGCTCTTCTAGTTTGCGAACTACGTTAGCAATAGTCGACGCTTTTTGGCCGATAGCTACGTAGATAGAGAAAATACCAGAATCTTTTTGGTTAATAATCGCATCGATCGCCATTGCTGTTTTACCAGTCTGACGGTCACCGATTACTAGCTCACGTTGACCACGACCGATAGGGATCATTGAGTCAACAGACTTGTAACCAGTTTGAACAGGTTGATCTACCGATTTACGGTCGATTACACCTGGTGCGATAATTTCTACAGGCGAAGTCAATTTAGCTTCGATTGGACCTTTACCATCAATTGGCTCACCTAGCGTGTTTACAACACGACCAAGCATTTCAGGACCTACTGGTACTTCTAGAATACGACCAGTACCTGTAACTTTCATGCCTTCCTGTAGGTCAGCATACGGGCCCATTACAACAGCACCAACCGAATCACGGTTCAAGTTTAGTGCTAGAGCGTAACGGCCACCCGGTAGTTCGATCATTTCACCTTGCATCACGTCCGCTAGGCCGTGGATGCTAAGGATGCCATCGCTTACAGAAACGATAGTACCTTCATTGCGAGCTTCACTAACAACGTCGAAAGATTCAATACGTTGTTTAATTAGATCGCTAATTTCAGTGGAATTAAGTTGCATGCTCCAATCCCCATTAAGACTGCAATGCATCGCTCAGGCGGTCTAAACGACTGCGCGCTGAGTTATCGATGACTAGGTCTCCGGCTCGAATAATAACTCCACTAAGTAGAGTCTCATCTATACTGCAATTCAGCTGAACTTTGCGCGCTAAGCGCTGTTCCAATTTGCTGCTGATCTCTGCTCGTTGTTCTTCAGAAAGTTCTACCGCTGAAGTTACTTCAACGTCGATCTCTTTCTCATACTCTTTTTTGAGTATAAAGAACTCTTTACAAACATCAGGAAAAGCCATTAAGCGGCCATTCTCTGCCATCACTTTAATTAAGTTCTGACCGAATTCATCAAATTGTTCGCCACAAATTACAATGAATACTTCAGCTAATTTTTCAGCAGTCATAGAACCGCTTAATAAATTGTGAACATCATCATTTTGTGCCACTTCGGCAGCAAAAGTAAGCATTTGACCCCATTGGTCTAGCTCACCTTTATCTACCGCAAAGTCAAACGCTGCTTTAGCATAGGGGCGTGCGATTGTAGTCAAATCAGACATATACAGCCCCTTGCTTTAAAGTTTTGCAGTAATGTTGTTAAGAAGATCATCGTGTACATCTTTATCGATTGTACGTTCAAGGATTTTCTCAGCACCAGCTATAGCCAGAGTTGCGACTTGTTTGCGCAGGTCATCACGGGCACGTGTACGCTCTGCTTCAATTTCTGCTTCAGCTTGCGCTAAGATCTTCTGGCGTTCTGCCTGAGCCTCTTCGCGTGCTTCATCAATAATTTGAGCTTTACGTTTGTTTGCCTGATCAATAACCTCAGTTGCAGTGCGCTTTGCTTCTTTCATTTGCTCAGAAGCGTTGGCTTGTGCCAGGTTCAAGTCTTTAGCAGCGCGTTCAGCGGCTACTAGACCGTCAGCAATTTTTTTCTGACGTTCTTCAATTGCTTGCATGATTGGTGGCCATACATATTTCATGCAGAACCAAACAAACAGTGAAAAAGCAATTGCTTGACCTAGCAGAGTTGCGTTCATATTCACAACAGCTACCCCTCGTTAAGAATCAACTACAAAAATTTAATTAACTATTTAGAAGTTAATTAGCCTGCTAGTTGACCAACAAATGGGTTAGCAAACGTGAATAGTAGTGCGATTACGATACCGATCATTGGAACAGCATCCAATAGACCAGCGATGATGAACATCTTAACTTGTAGCATTGGAGCCATTTCAGGTTGACGCGCAGCGCCTTCTAGGAATTTACCACCAAGAATAGCAAAACCAATTGCAGTACCTACGGCACAAAGACCAACAATGATAGCAACAGCGATTGCTGAAAAACTTAGTACAGTTTCCATTTACGTTCTCCGATTAACATTAATAGTTAGAATAAAGCTTAAAAATTTTTTAGTGATCACTATCTTCATGAGCCATTGATAAGTAAACGATTGTCAACATCATGAAAACAAACGCTTGAATCAAAATAACCAAGATATGGAAGATAGCCCAAGGTAGTGCACCTACCCATTGTAAGTACCACGGTAGCATTGCCGCGATAAGAATAAACACCACCTCACCCGCAAACATATTACCAAATAAACGCATACCTAGAGATAGTGGCTTCGCTAATAACGAAATTACCTCAAGTACCAAGTTAAATGGAATCATGATTGGGTGATTAAATGGATGCAGTGCCAATTCTTTAGCAAATCCGCCTAGACCTTTCACTTTGATGCTGTAGTAGATCATCAGAGCAAAAACACCTAAAGCCATTGCCATTGTTATATTAACATCAGCTGTAGGAACCACTTTCAAGTAAGGGATACCTAGCCAATGCTCTGCAGGATATGGTAAGAAATCGATAGGCACTAAGTCCATCAAGTTCATAATGATAATCCAGCAGAATATAGTCAGTGCTAGTGGGGCAATCAGAGGGTTGCGGCCATGGAAAGTTTCTTTAACGTTGTCACCAACGAATTCCACTACCATTTCAACAAAACACTGAAGCTTACCAGGTACACCTACTGTTGCTTTCTTAGCGACTGAGCGAAAAACCCAAAGGAATAACATCCCTGTCAACACCGAAAAAAACAGACTGTCTATATGTACGTTCCAGAAACTTGTCTCCTCTACAAGACCAAACTTAGCTAAAGAAAGGTTTTGTAAATGGTGTTCAATGTATCCGGATGCTGTTGGCGCAGCCATAACTCATCCTATTTTTTATTGTTAATGAAAAGCACTGGCGCAAAGATATTAATACCTAGAACCAGTAAATAGGTCAGTTTGAGGGGAATTAATTCCACCTGCATATACATGTAGACGATAGAGAATAGTAGAACTGTGATTAAGATTTTGAGCGCTTCACCTGCATAGAACGACGCCGCAACTAACTTAGTTGCGCGAGCTCCACAAAATAGAAAAGCACACACACAAAAAACTACATTCGCGATGACAAAAATACCGCCACCGATTAATGCAGCAAAACCCCAATCAGGATTAACAGCTAAACCTAACCCTATCGCCACTAATATAACCGCGCTAAGCTCGATCAATAACATTTGCTTTGCAAGCACTCGTCCTGGTCTTGCTAACGCCGCTACCATGTATTCGTTCCTCTTTTAAGCCTACTTTGATACTCGCTTAAAAGCGTGCTGATAAATTGGCGAAAATTATACGTTCAGCCAAATTGATTGCAATAAGAATGCAGCAATCATTTACATTTTTGTATACAAACCGACAACTTTTGTACGAAATCACTTGTTCATTACATAATTGACCTAAATCAATTATCTCACTTAGTACTCTAATTTAGCAATAAGTTGATCTAATTTGTGAGGCTCATCAAGAGTAATTGTCACTTTTGACTTCCCACTAACAGAACGAGTAACTGAAACGTTTGCTTGCAATTTTTCCGTGAGTCTTCGTGAAAGTTCGATAGCTTCAGTGTCTTCTTGCTTCGATTCTGATTCAACGTCTGGCTTTAAGCACTTTTTAACAAGCTGCTCAGTTTGACGCACGGTCATTTTTTTGGTTGCCGCAGTGTTTGCTGCCTCAACCTGGGTATCGCCTTCGAGCGCAAGCAATGCTCTAGCATGCCCCATTTCCAGGTGTTTGTTGGAAACTAAACTTTTTACTTCATTTTCGAGCTGATTTAGACGTAATAAGTTACTAACCGTTGCTCTCGATTTACCGATCACTTCAGCAACTTGTTGATGTGTCAGCTCAAATTCGTTCTGCAAGCGCTCTAACGCTTGTGCTTCTTCGATAGCATTCAAGTCTTCACGCTGAATGTTCTCGATCAATGCCATCGCAATCGCGGCCTTGTCTTCGACTCTCTTAATTAGACATGGCACTTGCTTAAGGCCAGCTTGACGAGCAGCTCTCCAACGACGTTCGCCAGCAATAATCTCAAACTGGTCGTGTGCTAAGGGGCGTACAACGATTGGCTGAATAATACCTTGAGATTGGATTGATGCTGCCAGCTCTTCTAGCGCTTCCGGCGCAATATCCTTACGCGGTTGATATACACCTGGCTTTAAGCAACCAACAGCCAATTCGATAAGCTCACCATCAGCCGACAACGCCTGACTATAAGAAGCAACTTGCTGCTTTTCACGAGCTAATGAGCTAGTTGCAAGCAATGCATCTAGCCCCTTTCCTAAACCACGCTTAGACATTGAGCGAATTCCTTTGGTTGGACCTATACTGGGACTTCTTCACGACGTAACATTTCGCCAGCAAGAGCAAGATATGCCTTAGCTCCTGCAGAATATTTGTCGTAGTACATTGCTGGCTTGCCATGACTCGGCGCTTCTGCCAGACGCACATTTCTAGGGATCACAGTTCGATAGACTTTGCTACCGAAGTGCTTTTTGAGTTGATCAGATACTTCGTTCGATAAGCGGTTACGAGGGTCGTACATAGTACGCAGAAGACCTTCAATCTTCAGATTCTCATTGACCACCGCAGCGAGCTTGCTAATGGTATCCATCAACGCAGTCAAACCTTCCAAAGCAAAGTATTCACATTGCATAGGAACCAATACGGAATCGGCCGCAGCCATCGCATTAATTGTAAGAAGATTTAATGACGGTGGGCAATCGATAAAGATGAAATCATAGTTATTACGAATGGATGCCAACGCGTTCTTTAGGCGAACTTCACGAGCAAACACTTCCATCAATTTGATTTCTGCCGCTGTAACATCACCATTTGCGGCGATAAGGTCATAATTGCCAGATGTACTTCGGCAAACTACCTCATCAAATGGGGTGTCTTCAACCAGCAAATCGTAAGCAGTTGCTTCAACCTGATACTTGTCAACACCGCTCGCCATCGTGGCATTACCTTGAGGATCGAGGTCAACAACCAATATCTTGCGCTTTGTTGCCGCCATTGATGCTGCCAAGTTAATGCAAGTTGTTGTTTTTCCTACGCCACCCTTCTGGTTGGCAATTGCTACGATTTTACCCACTATGGCCTCGCTGATTATCCTTGACGCGATAAAGTAACTAGATGACGCTCTCCATCAAGCTCTGGCACTTGCAAAGCTTTAATGTCTGTCACTGAACACCATTCAGGTAACAGGTCGATTTCGTCTCTAGGATGTTGTCCCTTAAGAGCCAAAAATACACCGGATTGCTCTTTAGGTAAATGATGACACCACTCTACCATGTCTGTCATTGATGCAAATGCGCGACTGAGCACGGCATCAAACTTTTCTTCTGGTTGAAATTCTTCAACACGACTTTGAATCGGCACCACGTTGTCGATACCCAGCTCATGAATCACTTGCTTGATAAAACGAATACGCTTACCCAAGCTGTCTAGCAAGTAAAACTCGCAGTCAGGATTCATGATTGAGAGCGGAATCCCAGGAAGGCCAGGGCCTGTGCCAACGTCAATAAAGCGCTTGCCTTGTAAGTGAGTGCTAACAATGATGCTATCCAAGATATGTTTCACCATCATTTCTTGCGGATCACGAACTGACGTCAGATTGTATGCTTTGTTCCACTTGTTTAGTAACTCAACGTAGCCAACCAATTGGCTGCGTTGCTTTTCAGATACTTCAAGTTCAGTCTGGCCAATCAGGTGATCCAGTTTTTCGCGTAATGCGCTCATTATGCTTCCTCACCTTTTTTCAACAGGCCGTGTTTTTTCAAGTAAACCAACAGAATTGAAATTGCAGCAGGTGTGATACCTGAGATTCGCGATGCAATACCAATTGAGTCTGGTTTAGCGGTAGTTAGTTTTAGAACCACTTCGTTAGAAAGCCCTTTTACCTTACTGTAATCGATGTCAGCCGGCAGTTTGGTGTTTTCATGACGCAGTGATTTTTCAATTTCATCTTGTTGACGTTGGATATAGCCATCGTACTTCACTTGGATCTCAACTTGCTCTGAGGCTTGTTGATCTTCCAGTGCAGGACCGAAACGATCCAACGACGTTAGCTGTGAATAAGTCATTTCAGGACGACGAAGAAGATCTTCACCACTCGCTTCACGAGACATTGGTGTTTTCAGGATCTGGTTCAATTGATCAATATCTTCAGATTTTGGGTTAATCCATGTTTCTTTAAGACGTTGACGCTCTTTCTCCATGTTTTCCATCTTCTCGTTGAATCGCGTCCAACGAGCATCGTCGACCAAGCCAAGTTCACGTGACTTTTCAGTCAAACGGATATCAGCGTTGTCTTCACGAAGCAACAAGCGGTATTCCGCGCGAGATGTAAACATGCGGTACGGTTCTTTGGTACCCATTGTCGACAAGTCATCGATAAGTACACCCATGTAAGCTTGATCGCGGCGTGGGCTCCAGCCCTCTTTGCCTTGCGTAAACAAACTCGCATTCAAACCGGCCATTAAGCCTTGTGCTGCAGCTTCTTCGTAGCCAGTGGTGCCATTGATTTGCCCTGCAAAGAACAACCCCTTAATAAACTTGGTCTCGTAAGTCAGTTTAAGATCGCGAGGGTCAAAGAAATCGTACTCAATCGCGTAACCAGGACGAACGATGTGTGCGTTCTCAAAACCTTTCATTGAGTGAACGATTTTTACCTGAACATCAAACGGCAAACTGGTTGAAATACCATTAGGGTATAACTCGTGCGTCGTTAGGCCTTCAGGCTCAATGAAAATTTGGTGACTGTTTTTATCAGCAAAGCGCATCACTTTGTCTTCAATCGACGGACAGTAACGAGGGCCAATACCTTCAATCACACCAGCGTACATCGGGCTGCGATCGAGGTTGGCACGAATAACGTCATGCGTATTTTCGTTAGTGTGCGTGATGTAACATGGAATCTGACGCGGCTGCTGAGCTCGGTTACCCATGAATGAGAAAACCGGAGTCGGATTATCGCCGTGTTGAACCTCAAGATCAGAAAAATCAACGCTGCGTGCATCAATGCGAGGAGGTGTACCTGTTTTCAGGCGATCAACTCGAAATGGAAGATCACGAAGACGGTCAGCGAGCGCGATCGATGGTGGATCACCCGCACGTCCACCCGATGAACTTTCCATACCAATATGAATCTTACCGCCTAGGAATGTGCCTACCGTTAAGACCACAGCATTAGCGCGGAATTTGAGGCCCATTTGCGTAACCACACCCACCACTTGATCTTGTTCAACGATCAAGTCATCAACCGACTGTTGGAACAGAGTTAGGTTTGGTGTGTTTTCAAGAACATTACGGACAAAGGCTTTGTAAAGTGCGCGGTCAGCTTGTGCACGAGTTGCACGTACCGCAGGGCCTTTTGATGCGTTTAATGTTCTGAACTGAATACCTGCATGATCAATAGCTTGCGCCATTAATCCACCCATAGCATCGACCTCTTTTACCAAGTGGCCCTTACCGATCCCGCCAATGGCTGGGTTACAAGACATCTGTCCCAACGTATCGATATTATGAGTTAGTAATAACGTACTTTGACCAGTACGTGCAGATGCGAGTGCGGCTTCCGTTCCTGCATGGCCACCACCAACAACGATGACGTCAAATTTTTCGTGATAAAGCATGAACCGACCTCAGGTACTCAAACGTTTCTAGATTGATAAAAAGGAGCGATATTCTACCTGTTTTCATAGCTTGAGAAAACGTTTTTGGAATTTTTCGAAAAAGCTGTTTTTAATTAATATAGATAAGATCTTTAGAGAGATCTTTTATTAGATCTATTATTAGGATCGAGGGCGTCTGTGGATAAGTAGAAAATGATCAACAAGATCATGGATCTTTTTTGGATCAAAGGGTGTGATCTAACTTTGATCATAATGAGGATTAGCTGGGATCAAAATGGCTACTTATACACAAGGGGAAATTACCTAGAAAGTTGTTATTTGGATAACTATAGGTTGATCACCGTATATGTATGATCTTATCCACAGAGGAAATTGAAAAAATGGGCATGTATTTCGATTTATTTTCAAAAAAGTTATTCACAATCACGATTTTCAGAGACAAAAAAAGCGGCATAAGCCGCTTTTTAGAATGTTGAGGTGTTAAAACTGGTCACTATGATCGTTAAACCATTCCTCTGCAGCATCTTCTGGGACCGGTGTTTCAAGAACATCGATGGTAAAACAGCCAGAAATAGCTTGAGCACCGAGCTCTTTTAGTTGGCTGTGGACAGATTTACCTGCCAAACAGAAGGTATCGTAGCTCGAATCTCCAAGCGCCACTACAGCAAAGCGAACCTGGCTTAAATCTGGAGATTGCTGGGTCAATGCGTCGATAAACGGCTTAATATTATCTGGAAATTCACCGGCACCATGAGTTGAAGTGACCAACAACCAAAAGCCTTGTTGGGGGATATCATCGTATTCAGGCTGATTATGAAGGGTTATTTCATGACCTTGCTCTTCAAGAAGATCATTAAGGTGATCGCCAACGTACTCTGCACCACCTAAGGTGCTACCTGTAATAATGTGGATCATTAAGCTGTCCTTACTAAAGAAGAAGGCCAGCATGAGCTGGCCTTTTAAGGTTATTTACCAATACAGAATGAAGAGAAGATGCGACCTAAAAGATCGTCTGAACTGAACTCACCCGTGATCTCATTGAGGTGCTGCTGAGTAATTCGAAGCTCTTCCGCTAAAATCTCACCCGCCATGTAGCCTTCAAGCTGCTGTTGGCCGATATCTAGGTGTTCTGATGCTCGTTCTAGGGCATCTAAGTGACGACGACGTGCCATAAAGCCACCTTCATGACCACCAGCAAAGCCCATACAATCCTTTAGATGACTACGCAGAGCGTCGACACCTTGGCCTGTTTTGGCTGATAAGCGAATCAGGGTTGGATCGTTAACATGACAAATGCCTAACTCTTCACTGGTTTGATCCGCTTTATTACGAATTACCGTCATTCCGATGTTGTTTGGTAGACGATCAACGAAATCTGGCCAGATATCTTTCGGGTCTGTTGCGTCTGTTGTTGTGCCATCAACCATAAATAAAACTCGGTCTGCCTGAGCTATTTCTTCCCAAGCACGTTCAATACCGATTTTTTCTACTTCATCTGAGGCCTCACGTAGGCCTGCGGTATCAATAATATGCAGTGGCATGCCGTCAATATGGATATGTTCACGCAGTACATCACGTGTCGTTCCCGCAATATCGGTCACAATGGCAGATTCTTTACCCGACAGCGCATTCAATAGGCTTGATTTACCCGCATTTGGGCGGCCTGCAATCACGACTTTCATGCCTTCACGCATGATTGAGCCTTGATTGGCTTCTTGGCGTACAGCTTCTAGGTTATCAATGATAGCTTGTAAGTCAGTGCTTACTTTACCGTCAGCCAGAAAATCAATTTCTTCTTCTGGGAAATCAATCGCGGCTTCAACGTAGATTCTTAAGTAAATCAGAGAATCTACCAGCGTATTAATGCGTTTAGAGAATTCACCTTGCAGGGATTGTAGTGCAGATTTCGCCGCTTCTTCTGAGCTGGCATCAATCAGGTCAGCAATCGCTTCTGCTTGTGTTAAGTCCATCTTGTCATTCAAGAAGGCACGCTCAGAGAATTCACCAGGACGCGCAGCACGCACACCTGAGATGGATAGGATACGTTTGATCAGCATGTCCATAACCACAGGACCACCGTGGCCTTGCAGCTCTAACACATCTTCGCCTGTGAACGAATGTGGGTTAGGGAAGTAAAGTGCAATACCTTGGTCGAGTTCGGTGCCATTGTGAGATTTAAAAGGCAGGTACTCGGCATAGCGCGGTTTTAGTACTTTGCCTGTTACTTCAAGCGCGACTTGAGCGGCTTGTGGGCCTGAAACGCGGATAATACCGACGCCACCACGTCCTGGCGCAGTCGCTTGAGCAACAATCGTATCTGTAGTCATAGTTGTGCCTGCTAGCATGTGAAGGCCAAAGGGGCGTTCACGATTAATCAATTAGCTGAATTGTAATCAGCTCAAAACAAAAAGGCGACCTTTTGGTCGCCTTTCTTTTATCTCTTTCTGTTATCGAACTTACTTAGAGTGTAAGCCTTTCTTTTCCAGCGCGCGGTAGATAAGCGTTTGCTGAATTAGAGTTACGATGTTCGATACTAGCCAGTAAAGAACCAGACCTGAAGGGAAGAACAGGAAGAAGAACGTGAACATAACCGGCATAAAGGTCATGATCTTCTGCTGCATTGGATCCGTTACAGTTGTCGGGCTCATCTTCTGGATTAGGAACATTGAAGCACCCATCAGAAGTGGCAAGATGTAGTATGGGTCTTGTGCTGAAAGGTCAGTAATCCAACCGAAGAACGGTGAGTGACGCAGTTCAACAGACTCCATTAGTGCCCAGTATAGTGAAATGAAGATAGGCATTTGAAGAAGGATAGGTAAACAGCCACCTAGTGGGTTTACTTTCTCTTTCTTGTAAAGCTCCATCATTTCTTGACTCATGCGTTGACGGTCGTCGCCAATACGCTCACGCATTGCAGTCAGCTTAGGCTGAAGCATGCGCATTTTCGCCATAGACGTGTACTGAGCTTTCGTTAGTGGGTACATAGCACCACGAACGATGAAAGTTAGACAGATGATTGCCAGACCCCAGTTCACAACGATGCCTTGAATAAATGAAAGCAGAGTATGAAGTGGTTTAGCAATGAACCATAACCAACCGTAGTCAACTACTAGGTCTAGGTTTGGTGCAACAGCAGCCATTTGGTCTTGAAGTTTAGGACCAACCCAAAGCGTTGCTTTGAAGCTTGCTTCGTCGCCAGTAGCGATGGTTTTGTTCGGCATGCGAACACCGATGTCGCCAAGGTTACCAATTACACGAGTGTAAAGGTTGCTGCCTGCTTCGTCGCGTGGAATCCAAGCACTTGCAAAGTAGTGTTGAATCATCGCTGCCCAACCTTGACCGTTTGCTAGGTTAAGAGAAAGGTTGCGATCTTGCATGTCGTCGAAGCTGTATTTTTTGTAACGCGTATCTTCCGTAGAGTAAGCACCACCACGGTAAGTTGGCATTGTTAGGCTACCACCGTCATCCATAACGTTTTGACGTAGGTGAGCGTACATGCCGAATGTTGCGTTATTGCCAGAGTTGTTGACTACATCGTATTCAACGTCAATCGCGTAGCTGCCGCGCTTAAGGACGAATGTTTTTGTGTAATCCAGGCCGTTCGCTTGGTAAGTCATTGGGATGCGTAGTTCATCTTGACCTTCAGCCAACGTGAAGCTGTCTGCTGAAACCGTGTAGCTAGGGCGGTTAGTGCTGCTTAAATCGATACCTTGAGGACCCACTAGACCGCTTTGAGCGATAAATTGGTGACCAGGCTCGTTTTTAAGAAGAACAAAAGTATCTTCAGAATCGAACTCAGCAGAGTAATCGTTTAGGTTTGCTGTAACGACATCACCACCAACCGTATCAATTGACAGAGTCAGAACATCAGTTGTTACTGTGATAGTTTTAGCAGAAGCAACTTGACCAGGAGCTGGGTCTAGATCATCTGCATAAGATGGCGCTGGTAGGGTGCTGCCAGATTGTGCCTGCTCAACCGCTTGTGGAGCTGGGTTCTGAGCTACGTTCCATTGTTGGAACAGTAGGAAAGAAACCAAAGCCAATGCGATTAACAGGATATTACGTTGAGAATCCATCGTTATTTATCTCTGTCTTGTTTTTGGACTGGTGGAACGGGGTCAAAGCCCCCTTCGTTCAAAGGATGGCATTTTAATAGACGTTTGCCTGATAACCAACACCCTTTTACAAAACCGTGAGCTTTCAACGCTTCTATCGCATATAAAGAGCAGGTTGGAGTAAATCGGCAGCGTGGGCCGATGAGTGGACTAATAAACCATCTATAAAAATAGATGGGTATTAGCGCTATCCACGCGAAGGGCGAGACAGGCGAAGCCATAATTTGTCGAGTAGCTTGAACATTTCTTCATTGCTTAAATCTTGCGCGCTCTTCTTAGCGATTACAACATAATCTTTGTTAGGAAGTTTGTGTTGAGTGTTACGAAAGCTTTCACGAGTAAGACGCTTGAATCGATTACGACCCACGGCGGTTTTAATCTGCTTTTTCGGAACGGCTAATCCAAGGCGAGGATTTGAAAGAGAGTTATTTCGGGCAATGATGGTGAAATGAGGGGAGCCTGCTCGATGAGCTTGCTTGAAGACATTCTGATAATGTTCGGGAGTTAACAAGCGTAACTCCCGACCGAAGGCTAGCTTATTCAAAATAATCAAAGATTACTTAGAAAGACGCTTACGGCCTTTTGCACGACGTGCATTGATTGTTGCGCGACCGTTCTTAGTAGCCATGCGAGCACGGAAACCGTGTGTACGCTTACGCTTTAGAACTGTAGGTTGAAAAGTGCGTTTCATTGTAATTACCTTACTGATCAGTAGTTTTAGGTTTTTGTTAAACCCGGCGTGGGCATTTTTTCTCTTCTTTATATAAGAAAGGAAAACCGACGCCTCTCAACAAAGAGGCGGAATTGTAATCACTGTCACAAAAAGTGTCAATGATTGGGTTAACTAAAATTCCGGTCGGGGGATTATACGTAGAATAACTAAAATCACAAGGATCCTTATTCGATCCCGACCTTATTTAAGAATTTCTTTAATTTAGGATCCTGTGGATTACCAAAAATATCCTGTGGAGATCCCTGTTCGACAATGTGGCCATCAGCCATGAAGATCACTCGGTCTGCGACCTCTCTAGCGAACTGCATTTCGTGAGTAACCACCAGCATGGTTTGATGCTGATTTGCTAGTTTTTTCATTAGGTTAAGCACTTCGCCAACCCATTCAGGATCAAGCGCTGAAGTCGGCTCATCAAACAGTAAAAGCTCTGGTTGTAGAGCCATTGCACGGCCAATACCAACCCGTTGCTGCTGGCCACCAGAGAGCGCGGCTGGGTAGCTATCAGCTTTCTCTCCTAAGCCAATGTCGTCGAGTATTTGTTGTGCTTTTTCATGGGCTTGCTTCTTTTTCCAACCACGAACGGTAATCAAACCTTCAGCTATATTCTGTCTCGCGGTTTGGTGAGCAAATAGTGCATAGTTTTGGAATACAAAACCAGTCTTACGACGCAGTGCAAGCACCTCTGCTTTGGTGTGTTTCTGAGCATCAACCTTAATATCATCAATCGAAATAATACCTTGATCGGCTTGCTCTAGAAAATTCACACAACGCAGCAGGGTAGACTTACCCGTACCACTTGAACCTATGATGACAATTATCTCACCTTGTTTGATTTCTAGGTCGATCCCTTTCAAAACTTCGGTGTCACCAAACTGCTTGTGGATATTTTGTAATTTGATCATCGTACATACGCCTTATTCAGTTTCACTTCGGCCCAAATTTGAATACGAGTGAGGATAACCACTACGCCCCAGTAAATCAGCGCGACTGCTAAGAAAGCCTCGAAGAAGCGGAAACTTGAAGAAGCTTCCATCTGAGCTTTAGCCATGATTTCGGCTACACCTAAGGTGAATGCAAGTGAAGTCGACTTGATCATGTCGATGAAATAGTTCATTAAAGAAGGCAGTGCTACGCGGGTTGCTTGCGGCAAGATCACTCGGCGCATCGCTTGACTGGTTGTCATACCGACTGAGAGGCTGGCTTCCATCTGGCTACGATCAATACCGATAATCGCGGCACGAATACTTTCTGCCATATACGCGGCAAAGTGCAGGGTTAAGCCAATTACAGCGGCGCTGAAAGCATCCAACCCAACCATCCACGGGAATACTTGTGGTAAGCCGTAATAAAGGAGGAAAAGCTGTACCAACAGTGGTGTGCCTCGAAAGAAGCTAATGTACAGCTGGCTCAGTTGGTCGAGTACTGGGATTTTGAATACACGAATATTCGCCAGTATCAGAGACAGGATCAGAGCAAAGAACAAGCCCCAAGTCGCCATCTCCATCGTGGTGCCTAAATACTTCAGTAGTATTGGCAACAGCTCTAGCATGTAATTAAAGTCAAATCCCATAATCTATCTCGTATTAGTATTGGAAGTGTTGTTCTATTTGGAAATACTGTTCTATCAGGCTTTTAATCAGTGCACAAAAGCAAAAAGCCCACCGCCGTGTAAAGCAGTGGGCCTCGAATGGAGATAGTGAGTGATTACTTCTGAGTAATGTCCGCACCAAACCATTTCTGAGAGATACTTTCTAGCGTACCATCTGCGCGCATTGCTGCTAATGCTTCGTTTACTTCTGCTTGCAGTTTTTTACCGTTGTCGTTGTCCACGAAAGGCCAAGCGTTTTCAATGGTTTCGAATGGCTGACCCGCTAGCTGTAATGGTAGACCCGTCTTCTTGATAAGCTCTAGTGCTGATAGGCGATCCATTACGAATGCATCGGCACGACCAAGAGCGACATCATGCTCAATACCTGTATCGTAGGTCTTCACATTGATCTTGCCATCTTTATCGTAGCTGCGAAGCAGTTGTTCAAAGTTTGAACCTAGGTTTACCGCAACCGTCTTGCCATCAAGGTCTTCGATACCCTTAATGCTGTCATTACCTTTACGAACGGTAATTTGTGCACCGTCTACTACGTATGGGTCTGCGAATAGGTATTTCGCTTTACGTGCATCCGTCATTGTAATTTGGTTTGAAATGGTATCGATACGACCCGTTTCAAGAAGACCAAAAAGACCAGAGAAGTTTGCCGTTACGTATTCAACCTTGTAATCGTTACGCTTACCGATCTCATCCCATAAATCCACTTCAAAACCTTGTAGTTGGTCTTGTTTAACGAACGTAAACGGGAAGTAGCGACCAGACATGCCGACTTTAACTTCAGTCGCGGCTTGAACAGTAGCAGCAGAGAGTGCGATAGCCGCAATTGCAGCCTTAATCCAGTTATTCATTTGGTAACTCCTTATATTTATAGGGTTGGATGTTACTGGGAAAATGCTCAATAGAATAAATAACCAGATGTTATTAACCATAACCAGATCGCATTCTCGATTTGGGGATAACTAGCAAGGATCCGGGCATAAGTGGATCATTGTGTGAGTAAATTAGGGGCAAGATGTGTGGATCCACCGATTATTTACAAAATTATTGTGAATAACTTGGATCTTATTCACTGGATCTGTGATCAATTGCTGGTGATCTGACTTATCAACAGGTAAAATTAACGGTCATTTCATATAACTTAAATAGAGTGGGGCACCGTGTCATCTTCGCTTTGGTTGCAATGCTTGCAACAGCTTCAAGAAGAGTTACCAGCTACAGAATTCAGTATGTGGGTACGTCCGTTACAAGCGGAGCTCAATGGTAATACTCTAACTCTATTTGCACCAAACCGATTTGTACTCGATTGGGTGCGCGATAAGTACCTAAATAGCATTAACCGTTTGCTACAAGAATATTGTGGTAATGATATCCCGCATCTTCATTTTGAAATTGGGAACAAACGAGTTACTGCTCCAAAATCTGAGACTATCGCCCCAGCTCGTACCCGTACAGCCGCTGATGTGGCCGCTGAATCGTCAGCACCTGCGCAGTTACAAGCTCGTAAGCCTGTTCATAATATCTGGCGTGATGAAGAGCCTGTAGCGGTTGATCTTAACCACCGTTCAAACGTAAACCCAAAACATAAGTTCAATAACTTTGTTGAGGGTAAATCAAACCAATTGGGTTTGGCGGCGGCACGTCAGGTTTCTGATAATCCAGGAACAGCTTATAACCCGTTGTTTTTATACGGTGGCACCGGTTTAGGTAAGACACACTTGTTGCATGCGGTGGGTAATGCCATTGTTGATAATAAGCCGAATGCGAAAGTGGTTTACATGCATTCTGAGCGTTTTGTTCAGGATATGGTGAAGGCGTTACAAAATAACGCGATTGAAGAATTTAAGCGCTACTACCGTAGTGTTGATGCTTTGCTTATCGATGATATCCAATTTTTCGCGAATAAAGAGCGCTCTCAAGAAGAGTTCTTCCATACCTTTAATGCGCTGCTTGAAGGCAACCAACAGATCATCCTAACCTCTGACCGTTATCCAAAAGAGATCAACGGGGTAGAGGATCGTCTTAAATCTCGCTTCGGCTGGGGTTTGACGGTAGCGATTGAGCCTCCTGAGCTTGAGACTCGTGTTGCGATCTTAATGAAGAAAGCCGAAGACCACCAAATTCACCTTGCGGATGAAGTGGCATTCTTTATTGCTAAGCGTTTACGCTCTAACGTTCGTGAGCTTGAAGGCGCATTGAACCGTGTTATTGCGAATGCAAACTTCACTGGCCGTCCGATCACGATCGATTTCGTGCGTGAAGCACTGCGTGACTTGCTTGCCCTGCAAGAAAAACTCGTCACCATTGATAACATTCAAAAGACAGTCGCTGAATACTACAAAATCAAAGTTGCTGATCTATTATCTAAACGTCGTTCTCGTTCTGTTGCTCGTCCACGCCAACTGGCGATGGCACTGGCTAAAGAGTTAACTAACCACAGCTTGCCTGAGATTGGCGATGCATTCGGTGGCCGTGACCACACGACCGTACTGCATGCTTGTCGTAAGATTGCTCAGTTGCGTGAAGAGAGCCACGACATTAAAGAAGATTATTCGAACTTGATTCGTACCCTTTCTTCTTAATACACAGTATTCTTAACCTTAATAAGCAGAATCTTGGCCACGTACTATTACGCAGTGCCATTTAGACCGTAAGAGCAAGATATGAAATTTACCATTGAACGTAGTCACCTGATTAAGCCATTACAACAAGTATCTGGCGCACTCGGTGGCAGGCCAACGCTTCCAATTCTAGGAAATCTACTGATTAAAGTAGAAGATAACGTGTTGTCGATGACAGCAACGGATCTAGAAGTTGAACTGATCAGCCGTGTAACGCTTGAAGGTGATTTCGAAGCGGGCAGCATTACTGTACCTTCACGTAAATTCCTAGATATCTGTCGTGGCTTGCCAGACAGCTCAGTGATCACTGTGGTATTGGATGGCGACCGTATTCAGGTTCGTTCTGGTCGTAGCCGCTTCTCATTAGCAACATTACCTGCGGCAGATTTTCCAAACATTGAAGACTGGAGCAGTGAAGTTGAAGTGTCAGTGACACAAGCTGAGCTACGTGGTCTTATCGAGAAAACCCAATTCTCAATGGCGAACCAAGATGTTCGTTACTACCTCAACGGTATGTTGTTTGAGATTGAAGGTTCAATCCTACGAAGTGTCGCGACTGATGGTCACCGTATGGCGGTATCTCAAGCACAACTGGGTGCCGATTTTGCTCAGAAGCAGATCATTGTTCCTCGTAAGGGTGTGCAAGAGCTAGTGAAGCTACTGGATGCACCAGAGCAACCGGTAACGCTGCAGATTGGTAACTCTAATGTGCGTGCTGAAGTGAACAACTATGTCTTCACTTCTAAGCTGGTTGATGGTCGTTTCCCTGATTATCGCCGCGTAATGCCGCAAAATACTACCAAGACACTTGAAGCTGGTTGTGATGAATTACGTTCAGCATTTTCTCGTGCTGCGATTCTGTCGAATGAAAAATTCCGTGGTGTTCGCGTTAATCTTGTAGATAGCGAGATGCGTATTACCGCGAACAACCCAGAGCAAGAAGAAGCGGAAGAAGTGCTAGACGTAACCTTTGATGGTGATGCACTAGAGATTGGTTTCAACGTAAGCTACGTGTTGGATGTTCTGAACACACTACGTTGTGAGCAAGTTCGCATCTCAATGTCAGACGCCAATGCGAGTGCTCTTATCGAGAACGCACAAGACGACAGCGCGATGTACGTTGTTATGCCTATTCGCTTATAAGCGTTGTTTGTGATGTTTACTGATCAACAACGTTTACCTATCGAGTCGTGATTGAAGATTAATATGAAGACGTTATGCCTTTATCGCGCTTAATCGTTAAGCAGTTTAGAAATATAGAAGCCTGTGACATTCAACCGTCATCAGGCTTTAACTTTCTTATAGGGGCTAACGGGAGCGGAAAAACCAGTGTCCTTGAAGCGGTATATCTGCTTGGACATGGTCGCTCATTTAAGAGTTCACTCACCGGCCGTATCATACAAAACGAGTGCAGTGAGCTGTTTGTACATGGCCGTTTTATGACCTCGGATCAATTTGAGCTGCCAATTGGCATTAATAAGCAGCGCGATGGCACAACAGAGGTTAAAATAAGCGGTCAAACTGGGCAAAAATTGGCTCAGTTAGCTCAGGTTTTACCTTTGCAGTTGATTCACCCGGAAGGGTTTGATTTACTAACCGATGGACCTAAGCATCGCCGCGCATTTATTGATTGGGGAGTCTTCCACAGTGAGTCCGGCTTTTATGATGCATGGGGCAGGGTAAAGCGCCTCAATAAGCAGCGAAACGCCTTATTGAAAACGGCAACACACTATCGAGAACTGAGCTATTGGGACCAAGAATTGGCCCGTTTAGCGGAAAGTATCAGCCAGTGGCGTGCCACTTACGTTGAACAGCTTAAAGAAGTCGCCGAAGAAATCTGTGCGACCTTCCTTCCTGAGTTTGAGATAAAGATTAACTATTATCGTGGTTGGGACAAAGACACTCCATACGCCGAGATTTTAGAAAAGAATTTTGAAAGGGATCAGCAGCTTGGTTACACCTTTAGTGGGCCAAACAAAGCGGATCTGAAGATAAAAGTGAACGGCACTCCAGTGGAAGATGTCTTGTCACGAGGTCAATTGAAGTTGATGGTGTGCGCGCTGCGAGTAGCACAAGGGCAACACCTCACTCAAATGACAGGTAAGCAGTGCATCTATTTGATAGATGACTTCGCTTCCGAATTAGATAGCCAACGCCGAGCACGTCTTGCTGAGTGTTTAAAGGCGACCCAGGCTCAAGTTTTTGTAAGCTCTATTACCGCTGATCAGATTGCAGATATGCATGACGAAAATAGCAGGATGTTTCATGTGGAACATGGCAAAATAGAGCAAGGATAATTAGTCAGAGAGTAACTATGTCAGATAATTACGATTCATCGAGTATTAAAGTACTGAAGGGTCTGGATGCGGTACGTAAGCGTCCTGGAATGTACATTGGCGACACGGATGATGGTACCGGTCTGCACCACATGGTTTTTGAGGTGGTAGATAACTCTATTGATGAAGCGCTAGCTGGTCACTGTAATGACATCATTGTAACTATTCATGAAGATAGCTCAGTGTCTGTAAGCGATGACGGCCGTGGTATTCCAACAGAATTGCACCCAGAAGAAAAAGTATCAGCAGCAGAAGTAATCATGACGGTTCTTCACGCTGGTGGTAAGTTCGATGATAACTCGTACAAGGTATCTGGTGGTCTACACGGTGTTGGTGTTTCAGTAGTTAACGCACTTTCTAAGCAAGTTACTCTTACTATCCACCGCGGTGGCAAAATCCACACTCAAACCTACAGCCACGGTGAGCCTCAAGCGCCACTAGCGGTTATCGGTGACACGGATAAAACCGGTACAGAGATTCGTTTCTGGCCGAGTGAAGAAACCTTCACTAACATCGAGTTCCATTACGACATTTTAGCTAAGCGTCTACGTGAGCTATCATTCTTGAACTCAGGTGTATCAATTAAGCTAATTGATAAGCGTGAAGAAGACAAAATGGATCACTTCGAATACGAAGGCGGTATCCAAGCGTTTGTTGAACACCTTAATACCAACAAAACACCAATCATCCAAAAGATTTTCCACTTTGATTCAGAGCGTGATGACGGCATTACCGTTGAAGTTGCAATGCAGTGGAACGATGGTTACCAAGAAAATATCTACTGTTTCACCAACAACATCCCTCAACGCGATGGTGGTGCTCACTTAGCGGGTTTCCGTGCTGCGCTAACACGTACTTTGAACAGCTTCATGGACAAAGAAGGCTTCTCGAAGAAAGCGAAGACTTCAACATCAGGTGATGATGCTCGTGAAGGTTTGACGGCGATTGTTTCGGTGAAAGTGCCAGATCCTAAGTTCTCAAGCCAAACTAAAGACAAGCTGGTTTCTTCAGAAGTGAAGTCTGCCGTTGAGTCTACGATGGGTGAGAAGCTATCTGAGTTCCTAATTGAGAACCCAGGTGAAGCGAAAATCGTTTGTTCTAAAATTATCGATGCAGCGCGTGCTCGTGATGCAGCGCGTAAAGCTCGTGAGATGACTCGTCGTAAAGGCGCATTAGATTTAGCGGGCCTTCCAGGTAAACTAGCTGACTGTCAGGAAAAAGATCCTGCACAGTCTGAACTATATATTGTGGAAGGAGACTCTGCTGGCGGATCAGCCAAGCAGGGGCGTAACCGTAAGAACCAAGCAATCCTACCGCTTAAAGGTAAAATCCTTAACGTAGAGAAAGCGCGTTTCGATAAAATGCTGTCTTCTCAAGAAGTCGCAACGCTAATCACAGCCCTTGGTTGTGGTATTGGCCGTGATGAATACAACCCAGATAAACTGCGTTACCACAACATCATCATCATGACCGATGCCGATGTCGATGGTTCTCACATCCGTACACTGCTACTGACGTTCTTCTACCGTCAAATGCCTGAGCTGATTGAACGTGGTTACATCTACATTGCTCAACCGCCACTTTACAAAGTGAAGAAGGGTAAGCAAGAGCAGTACATCAAAGATGAAGATGCGATGAACCAGTATCAAGTATCTTTGGCTTTAGACAATGCAGAACTGCACGTAAATCCTGAAGCACCTGCGTTTGCCGGTGAAGGCTTAGAGAAGCTTGTTCAGCAATACAATGCAGGCATCAAGCTCGTTGATCGTATGAGCCGCCGCTACCCACGCGCATTGGTTCACGAACTGATTTACGTTCCTCGCCTAACCGCTGAGCAGTGTCATGATGATGCGGTGGTTGAAGCTTGGGGTAAGCAGCTAGTAGAGCAGCTAAACGGTAAAGAAGCGGGTGCAAGCCAATACAGCCTTGAAGTTGAAAAGCACGAAGAGCTAGGTTTAAGCGTTCCTAAGATTGTGGTTCGTACTCATGGTGTAACTCATGAGCACGTGCTGAGCATTGATCTGATTAACTCGAAAGAGTTTGGCAAGCTAGCGGATCTTTCTGAAGCACTTGATGGCCTGATTGAAGAAGGTGCTTACATTAAGCGTGGCGAGCGTACTCAAGAAGTGTCTAGTTTCGTTGAAGCTCTGAACTGGTTAGTGAAAGAGTCTCGTCGTGGCCTAAGCCTACAACGATACAAAGGTCTAGGTGAGATGAACCCTGATCAACTTTGGGAAACGACAATGGATCCTGAAACTCGTCGTATGATGCAAGTAACGATTGAAGATGCTGTTGGTGCTGATCTGTTGTTTACAACATTGATGGGCGACCAAGTAGAACCGCGTCGTAACTTCATCGAAGAAAACGCACTTAAAGTAGCAAATCTAGACGTTTAGTATCTTTGATACTTCGCTCTTTCGCTTAATTTCTGTGTCAGAGGTGCTCACATACATTCGTATGCTCCGCGCCTCTTCTTTGAACTAAAACGAAATAGCTTCGTCTCAAAAAACTAAATTTGTTGTTAAAAAGACTGCCAAAAATGGCGGTCTTTTTTGTTTTTAAGTGATTGAAAAATATTGGATTGGAAAAATAATTGAAAATAAACGCTTGAAACTGATTCGCTCAATCCACATATCTAGTTGTGAAGAGGATGACTGTCTTGCTCTACAAGAGAAGAAACAGAACCTTCATAACCGTTGCTAGAGTATCGCTCAATAGAGGATAAATTTGGCGGCACACAATATAAAAATTGATTCATTGTCATGTCCCAGAGTTGTCACCAAACGAGGTGAAGCCCGTGGAATGCGAATTGAATCCCTTAGCTGTTTACTGAATAATTCACAGGTTCGATCTCAGTAAAAATTACAGCTAAGACTATTGCTTACTAAAAGGATAGCATTATGAGAACTGTAGATTTCACTCCACTTTACCGCAACGCAATCGGCTTCGATCGTCTATTCAACATGATGGAAGCGAACACATCGAAGAACTCTTCTGGCGGTTACCCTCCATACAACATCGAGCAAAAAGACGAGAACAACTACCGTATTACTATGGCCGTTGCTGGTTTTGCTGATGACCAATTAGATCTTACTCAGAAAGAGAACATGCTAATTGTTAAAGGTGAGCGTAAAGCAGAAGCAGAGAAAACCTTCGTATACCAAGGTATCGCAGAGCGTGATTTCGAGCGTAAATTCCAACTGGCAGACTACGTAAAAGTGGTAGGGGCAAGCATGGAAAATGGTCTTCTTCACATCGACCTAGAACGCGAAATCCCAGAAGCGATGCAACCACGTAAGATTGCTATTAATGGTAATAGTCTTCTAGAAGGTTAAGCGTTATTAGCTCATTTAAGCTAATAAATCTCGGGAAGTAGAAGTGAAAGAGCACCAGTACCTTGAAGAAGGTCGGTGCTCTTTTTTGCATTTGGTCTACGGTAAGCTAAAAGCTCTGATTACTGCTCTGAGTAAGCTTTTTTCACTTCTTCAGCAATGATAGCAATACCTTTTTGCATCGCCTCATCATCTTGTACGTAGTTCATGCGTAAGCACTGGTGAGCATGATCCCACTCGTCTTCTTGGCCGATAAAGAAGTATTCACCCGGAACAATCAATACGCCACGAGCTTTGAGGCGGTCGTACAGCTCCATGGTGGTAATCGGCAGTTCATCAAACCATAGCCATAAGAAAATCGCGCCTTCAGGCTTGTGGATACGGAAGCGAGGGTCATCGATCGCTTCTTGTAAAAGCTCAACCGCACGTAGAGATTTCTCTTTATAGAAAGGTTTGATTACTTCACTGCTCAAACGCAATAAATCGCCTTTTTCAATCATATGATTGGCAATTGCCGGCCCAACACTGCTCGGCGCTAAGCTGATAATGCCATTCATGTTAGTCAGAGCTTGTGTTACTTCTTCGCTCGCAATCACGATACCGCAACGTACACCCGGTAAACCAAGCTTAGATAAGCTCATGCACAGAATCGTATTTTCATTCCAGAACGGTTCCACATCTTCAAAGATGATGTTTGGAAACGGCAGGCCGTAAGCATTATCGATCAGTAGTGGGATGTTGTTTTCGCGCGCCAGTTTATCCAGTTTACGCACTTCTTCGTCGGTCAGTACGTTACCAGTTGGGTTGGTTGGACGAGAGGCGCAGATAGCGGCAACCGAGTCATCAACCTTGAGCTGTTCAAAATCAACGTGGTATTTAAACTGGCGGTTTTCTAGCAGTTCGATCTCTGGGTGGTAAGAGATAAAAATATCGTCATCAATGCCCGCATCGCCGTAGCCGATGTATTCTGGTGCGATCGGCAACAATATCTTCTTGTGAGAACCGTCTGGCTGTTGACCCGCTAACAAGTTGAATAGGTAAAAGAAGCCACTTTGACTGCCGTTGGTCAGGCTGATGTTTTTCTCGTTGATGTCCCAACCATAGGTCTCTTTCAGCATTCCAGCTAACGACTTAATGAAGCTGTCTTTACCTTGTGGACCATCGTAGTTGGCGAGGGCGGCAATGAGTTCTCCACTGGCGAGCATGTCGGCACTGGCTTGGTTAAAGTAATCGAGCATGGCTGGGATAGCGGCTGGGTTACCACCACCGAGCATAATTGCACCAGGAGTTCGCAGGCCATCATTCAAATCATCCATTAAACGAGTGATTCCAGAGTATCGATTAAACTTTTCACCAAACTTTGAGAATTGCATTGCTTCGTATACCTAATTCATTGTGATTATTATTCGTAGATTATGATCAATCTTATGAACCCGAGCGTGGCGGGTTACAGTGGGTAATCTTTGAACATACCGCAATGTTTTTGCGGCGCAAAGCACGAATTGCCCTCACACGGAAAAAACTTCTCTTCTCACCGCTCCCGTTTAATCACTTTTTTCACTTTAAACTGAACTCAAACTGAATAGAACGACGGCAAATGTCAGAGCAATGTGAGGAAGGTCACTCTTGGATTGCTCAAAAATAGCGCACTGAATATTATTTCCTCCGAAGAAAAAACAACCTATCTATCTTTTGGAGAAACGAATGTTAACTAATTTATTTGTTAGAACTCAGCTATTTATTCAATCTTTTAATAATGATCAACGTGGTGTTACAGCGATTGAATACGCAATCCTAGGTGTGTGTATGTCAGCAATCGTATTGGCTGTATTTAACGACTCTCTTCGTGAAGCTTTAGAAGGTGCTATCACAACCATCACTAATAATATTGAAGCCGCTAATTCGTCGCCAAGTGTAGGTTAATTAATGCCTCATAAACTGTGGTGGTTAATTCCCTTAGCCACCATGGCTGCAATCGTCAGTTATCAAGATATCCGATACCGAATAATACCTAATGGAGTGGTGGTAGCTGTTGCTCTCTTGGGTGTTTTTTATATCTGTCAAACCGAAAAATTTGAGCAGTTTTATAACTTTTTCATAGTGTTAGCCGTCGGCGCAGTTTTATTTTATTTCAATGTTATAGCTGCTGGAGACAGTAAATTATTGGCTGCATTCAGTTTAATGGTATCGCCCAATATGATGTTGTGGGCGGTTAATGTGATTTTATTTGCAGGTGGAACCCTAGCGATTACTCAGTGGGTATTAGGAAAAACAACCGGTAATTCTGAGTGGACAAACAGAGGTGTTCCTTATGGGGTGCCTATTTGTTTAGGAAGCCTACTAGGTATAGCTGCATCGTTATAGGTGAATCATGAACTCCAAAATCATTCTTGGCTTAGCGTTCCTCGCTATATCTATAGGCCTCTATGGTGTGGTGAATGTACCGATGGATACTTTCCCCATTCAGCCTGAAGAACCAATTATAGAAGTGACTTTTAAGGTATGGAAACTCACTCACCCGACAGTGAAAGGTCAGCAGCTGAAGCGTAGCGACTTCGTTATAGAGTACTTGCCTGAAGCTCGTGCAGCGCTATTGGGAATCGATCGAAACATTGAGTTAGATTGGAATGCTCCTCAATTCGCAGTGCATGACATTGCCGCATATGAGCTGGTGGACTCGAATATGTTGACATCTCCCGGAGACAGTCAGTACTTACAGGCGGTGATCCGCCCTGGATTTGTTCCTTATAACGTTACGGTACCGGGAAGAGATGTATTAGGTGGCACCATCGCAGTCGGAGATTTAGTCGACATATCTGTTCTTTCAACGCCGGATCAGAACTTATCAAGTGAGGATACGGTGTCAGATATCCAACATCTCACTATGGTGCCATTACTGGCTCAAATACCGGTTTTGGACATGGTGACGTCAGAAAAAGCAGTGAGCACGTTAACGTTGGAAAAAGAGACTCAGGTGACATTGATCTTACAAGTGACGAATCAACAACTGGCACAACTCACGGTGGCACAGCGGATTGCAGAAGTGGCCGTGCATAAATCATTGGGTAAGGAATTTTCTGATGATCTAGAAGCTGATTCTTCAGACATCATTCCAAGCAGTGGCGGCACTGGTGGAATTCGTGAATACCGTTTTGAGTAGGGCGTTAACCATGAAAACAACAATGTTGACTTTAGTATTGGTTCTGCTGCTTCCATTCGAGGTTTTGGCTCAAGGCTCGACTAATTTAGCTCAGGGAGAAGCTAAAACCTTTTCGATTCGAGGGGAAATCGCTTCTGTTTTTATCTCAGGGAAGAATATTGCAGATTACCAAGTGATTGATAGTAATAAGGTCGTGGTGTTTGGGAAGAATATAGGATCTGCCTCGTTTATCGCATTTGATGCGAAAGGACGTGAATTATTTAACCGCTTATTGTTGGTGAATAAAAGTTATCGCGAAATAGAGCAACAAATTGATGTGTTATTTCCCGATGCGGAAGTGTTTGTAGCAGGCATCGGTGAGAACGTTGTTCTGAGTGGTGTCGTCGCTAATGAACAGGAAAAGGATAACATTCACCAGTTGGTGGGTGAGCTTTTGGGGAAAACAGCGAACTCAACCTCTTTTCAAATGAGTGATGAAGAGAGTGACGACATTGATGTGGGTTTTATGACTCAACTTAATTACGCAGGCGTCGTGAATAATATCGAAATATCAGCGACTAAGCAGGTGAACGTTAAGTTGACCATTGCAGAGGTATCGCACTCTTTTATGCAAGACTTCGGCATCAAGATGGGCAGCAATGGTACGCCCGGCATATTTGTGGATCAACTTACTCATTTTAGTGCTAGCGATATTGTCTCTGTTATTTCAGCTTTAGGTACCGATAGCGTTGGTCAAGTTCTAGCAGAACCTAATTTGTCGGTGATTTCAGGTGAGAAAGCGAGTTTCTTAGTGGGTGGAGAACTGCCCGTTGTGACGGTTATAGATGGTGCAACCAACGTTGAATATAAGGAATTCGGTGTGCGACTGGAATTACTGGCTAAGGTGCTTCGAGATGACAAAATTAAGCTAGCACTGACACCAGAGGTTAGCTCCCTAGATGGTAGTTACAGCAGTGACAACTTTGATTTACCAGCATTAAGAACACGACGCGCCCAGACAACCGTGGAACTGGGGGATGGACAAAGCTTCGTTCTTGGTGGGTTGCTTAACAGTGAAGAGAAAGAGTCACTGACTCGAATTCCCTACATTGGTGATATACCTATTATCGGTGCTTTGTTTCGCCATACAGGAACCGAACGTAGTAAAACTGAGTTAGTCATTGTAGCGACCGTTAATTTAGTTCAACCAGTCAAAGCGGAGCAGATCCAATTACCGACGATGAAAAAGACTAGCACGCTCAAGCGCTTTTTTGGACTAGGCAGTGGCTATGAACAATCACAACAAAAGTGGGCTGATGAAGTTTTGTCTGCTGGAGGGTTTAGCCAATGAAATCAATGATGGTTACTTTGTTTACCGCCGTCATTATTACAGGGTGTGTTGACCGTATATCGGAGCCTCGCGGAACGGAAGTTGAAGTTTTTCCTGTGACTTATCAGCTTAAACTTCGCTCTGACCAACCCCAGTTGGTGACCAGAAAAGTGAGTGAGTTTATCTTGGGTTACCCTAAAAATGTAAAGGTGGCGCAATGGAAAATACGCACCAAAGGGAGCGGGAATCAGGCGCTTTATAAAGAGGTTGTGAGCCAGTTAATCCAAGCTGGTGTGATGTCGAGTCAGATTGAATACAGTCAAATAGGTTATAGCCCAAATGAGCATAACTCAAACGCATCAGATCCGTTACCACTAGAGAGTCGCTTTGACTTAAGTCTTTCAGTCACAACATATAAGACCAAACTAGAAATTTGCCACCAGGAACGGGTCGGCGAGTATGGGAATGGAAGCTTAGGGTGCAATGTGGACACGAGCCGTTGGCAGTCAATGGTCAACCCGCACAAAGCAATCTAATTACTAACTGTTAGAGAATTTCAGATGTTTGATTTAGTGAATAAACTAAACAGTGCGGAACCTAAAAAATCGGAGAAACAGAATCGTTGTGCGATGCTTTTCCAAACCGAGATATGCCGCGACTTCATCCAAAAATCGTTCAGATTTGAAGGGTTGAATGAGCCTAGCTCGTTCGCCAGCCAAGACACAAATGTGACTAGATTAGAGCAATACCCAGATGTTGAAGTGGTATTTGTTGAATTAAATCAAAGCCAAGATATTGTCGCTGATGCTCAGTTATTGACTCATACCTTACCTCCTCATGTGTCAGTGATCATTATTGGCAGTGAAGATACCATATCCATCATTCGAGTCTTAAGACAGTTGGGTTTCTATTACTTGTTTTGGCCAGCGGGTGAAGCGGAAACGATCGATTTTTATCACAACGTTTCCCGTAACCACGCAGCACAACAAGGCGTGAGTACAAATCGTAAAGCCAAGCAAATAGCAGTCATGGGCGTGAAAGGTGGGGTCGGTACTTCACTAGTCGCGTGTGAGATATCTCGCCGTTTGGCCAAGCATCAAAATGCGAGTACTTTGCTAGTCGACTATACCTACACTGGCAGCAATATTGACGTGATGTTAGGGCTTAAGAAGTTTACTAAGCGCAGTGTTCAAAAAGGCACCCTTACTACAGGAGTGGATAATGATATCGCGACAAGCTTGGTACAAAATATTGAAAAAAATTTGTCACTTCTTGCGGTGGAATCAGATGAGTTTGGCCGTGATGAGTTATTCCAATACACCCAGTCTTTAAAGAAGCAGATGATTTCAAGTCATGCTTTTGTCGTGGAAGACTATTCTCACACTGCGACAACCAATGAAGAGTTTAGACAAGCGGTGGGGAAACTAGATGCTTTAGTCTTGGTATTTGATGCAACAGTATCGTCATTAAGAGAGCTGAATCGAATTCGTTCTGAAATCGATGTGCATTATCCCAACCTTGTCGTACTGACGGTAATGAACCGCTCTCGACCACATAACGCAGCGTCAATTAGTGAGGCGGATGTAGTTAAGTATTTTGGTCGAGAGGCAGACGCGAATTTAGTGTTTGATTTCAAAGCTAATCAATACCTACTTCAAGGTGAGCTGCTTAGTGAATCACGTTCTGAAATGAAATACGGACTGCAAACGTTAGTTGCCTTATTGATGGGAGAGAAAGTTGCGGAAAAAACAGCATTTTCATTCTTCCAGTGGTTAAAACGGTAAGGGGACGATATGGAACATGCACAGCGCATTTATTTACAACTGCGTAAGCAGATATTTGATGCACTTGATGCCAGTGTTATTGAAAGCTTACCGCGTCTAGAGTTAGAAGCTCAGTTAGCTAGCGCAGTTGATATGCTAGTGAGTCGAGATCAGTTATCTATTTCATCACTGGCAAAATCAGAATATGTCACCAGCATGGTACATGAGTTAGTTGGCCTCGGGCCTTTGCAGGTGTTGATGGATGATGACTCGATCACCGACATCATGATCAATGGCCCACAACAGGTTTATATTGAGCGTCATGGCTTAGTCGAGAAAGCACCTGTTCGATTTATCGATGAGAAGCAGTTGCTTGATATTGCTAAGCGCATCGCTAGTCGTGTTGGGCGCAGGGTCGATGAGTCTTCTCCTACTTGTGATGCCCGGTTAGATGATGGTAGCCGTGTGAATATTGTCATTCCTCCTATCACATTGGAAGGGACGTCAATCTCGATTCGTAAGTTTCAAAAGCAAAGTATTGGTTTTGAAGAATTAGTTGAGTTTGGGTCTCTTACTCCCGATATGGCAGGTTTACTTCAGTTAGCTGCACGTTGCCGACTCAATATTATTGTATCTGGTGGTACGGGATCGGGAAAAACAACGTTACTTAATGCTTTATCACAGCATATATCAGAGGGTGAACGAACCGTCACTATTGAAGATACCGCTGAGTTAAGGCTTCAGCAGTCACATGTTGTTCGAATGGAAACTCGTCATGAGGGCATTGAAGGGACAGGGGCTATTACCGCTCGAGATTTAGTGATTAATTCACTGCGAATGCGCCCAGACCGAATTATTGTGGGTGAATGCCGTGGTGGTGAAGCATTTGAAATGCTGCAAGCCATGAATACTGGGCACGATGGTTCAATGTCTACGTTGCACGCCAATACACCACGAGATGCTTTGGCTCGTGTCGAATCAATGGTGATGATGGCGACCAATAATTTGCCCTTAGAAGCGATCCGCCGCTCAATTGTAAGCGCGGTCGATTTAGTCGTTCAGGTCAGCCGATTGCATGATGGTTCTCGAAAGATCATGAATATCACTGAAGTGGTCGGTATTGAGGGAAGCAACGTGGTGTTAGAAGAGTTGTTCTCTTTCCAAACTTCACCTCACAGCCCTGATGGTCGCATTCGAGGTAGTTATGTGACATCTGGTGTTATGGCTCGTTCTGCGCTTTATGAAAAAGCCCGTTTCTTTGGTGTAGAGCAGAAGTTAACTCAAGTGATTGAGTCTATGACACTCAATCAATAGGAGTGAGACATGTATTGGTTGATTATTTTGGGTGGGGCAATACTCATGATTGTAGCGCTTAAGCCGAATAGAGCTCCTTCTGTTGATGAGTATTTATCACAGCAAGCGAAAGGTAATCTGAAAAGCGATCTGAGTTTTACGCAACAAGCGGTTAATTTTGCCAGTCTTTCTGATCGTAACTTCAAACAGAAACTTCGTGTGCGTTGGGATAACTTACAGCGCCAACTTGGAAAAATGGCATTAGGTAAGGTCGTCATTTTTTCTGTTGTAGCACTGCTTGCGATCGGCATTCTTAATCAAATGTCACTGCGCTTACCTTGGTTTGAAATTTTGCCTTTGACTCTCATTATCGCTTGGTTTTTTGGTTATCTCCATTTACAGAAACGAGAGAAAAAACGCTTTGAAGAAACCTTCCCTGATGCGTTGAACATGCTGGCAAGTTCCCTTAGTGCGGGTGAAAGCATAGGGCGAGGCATTGGGTATGTAGGGAAGAAACTTGAAGGTGAGGTAGGTAAAGAGTTTAAGCTGATGAGCGAGCGCCTCAATTTAGGAGAGCCGATTGATGATGTGTTTCGTAAATCTTGTCGTCGCTTTCCGTATCCGTCGTTTCATTTTTTTGTCATTACCTTGCGAGCTAACATGCAAAGAGGGGGGCAATTAAAAGAGGTGATGTCACGTCTGAATCGACAAATGTTCGAAGCGAGAGCTGTAGAAAGAAAAAAGTTTGCTCTTACTTCAGAGGCTCGTATCTCCGCAAAAATTGTAGGAGCAACACCATTCTTCTTTCTGTTTATTTTGCAGTTTCTTAGTCCTGAAAATTTTGAGTTCGTAATGCACCACCCAGAAGGGAGACCGATTCTTTACTACCTCATCACAAGTGAAAGTATCGGCATGCTGATCATCTGGGCGTTAATGAAAAAGGTGAAGTAATGGCTTCTTCAATAAACTTCTCGAACGTTGGGTTATTTTTCGCCTGGGCCGGCGTAGCATTTGGCTTGTTGCTCATATTTTATTGGTTAGTCGTGTGTACTCAGAAAAAACACCGTATAGCAGCCTTAGCGAAACATCATCGATTGGCCGATCAGTCAAAAGAGGCAGAAATAAAACTGAATCGTTGGTTGACGCCCATGTCGACTATTTTCGTCACCTCCGAAAGTGATATTACAGTGCGCTTTGCTAATGCTGGCGTGAGTGACATCCGGTGGGCTCAATGGTTTATGCCACTGAAGTACAGTGCGTTGTTTATCGGGCAAGTGGTTGTTGCAGGCGTGTGTTGGTTTATTGAGGTTTCGTCTGAATCATGGATCGCGATAGCTGCGGGGTGGGCTATGGTGGTTATTGTGATGCCTGACCTAGTCTTGAGCTCGATGGCTAAAAACCGTCAACGTCGAATCTCTCGTCAAATGCCGTATCTGATTGACCTAATGGCGATTTGCGTCCAAACCGGCATGACAATCGAAGCATCAATGAAATACCTCTCCATTGAAATGAAAAGCTTTGATAAAGAGCTTTCTAGCTTGTTGGAGGTGACAAACCAACGGGCTCGTTTGGTCGGAATGGAAAATGCCTTAGAGGAGTTGTATCGCAAGGTTCCATCACCAGAAGTTCGTAGTTTTGTGATGACGCTGACGCAGAGCATTCAACATGGATCCTCGATTTATAACGTGTTAACGACGTTGGCAGGCGATATTCGAGAAGTGCAAATGCTAGAGCTGGAAGAAGAAATAGGGAAGTTAGCTGCCAAGATGTCGATTCCACTGATCGTGTTTATCTTGATCCCAATTGTATTCGTAATTGCCGCTCCGGGGGTAATGAGGATGATGCTTAATGTTTAAGAAAATAATCGCGCTAACGTTAGTTTTAATGTTGGCGGCATGCAGTTCAACTCAAGCGAGTTGGCAGAAAGATGAGTCAAAAGAGGCTATCTATCAAAAAACACATAATTACGTTCAGTTAACCCGTTTGTATAAAAATCAGCTGCAGCAATACGACGCTGATGAAGTGAGAGAAAAACTCTCGAATACATATTTAGCTATGGGCGATGCTGAGTCGGCTCTGTTTTACATTGCCCCTGTTACTCAAAAACCACAACCCAGTGTGAACAGTTTATTGATGCAAGCGAAAGCATACGGTGAATTAGGTCAGTACCCAGCAGCGATCAGTAGTGCTAAACAAGTATTAGTGGAAAATGCTACACATGCGGCAGCCGAGAATTTACTGGGAACGTTTTATGGTTACAGCTATCAGTTTGATCTATCTCGTCGGTATTTTGAACGCGCGCGCGAGCATTTTTATGACTCGGTATCAGTGAATAATAATTTGGCTGTGCTCGATATTACGCAAGAGCATTATCAAGCAGCTATGGAGCGTTTATTACCATTGTATAAGCGCGGTCAGATGAACGAACAGATGATGGCAAACTTGACGTTGAGTATGGCTAAGTTGGGCCACTACCCGTTTGTCGAAAGTGTGTTGAGTGAAAGATACAGCAAGCACCAAATCCAAAAAATTTATCAGGCGTTGCGCCACCACACTCCTTATTCATTAGAGAGCCAAACGCTGGCAGTCAGTGGTCTTTCGTTATCGGAGGAGGCGGGTAATGCGATATAAGCAAAAGGGTGTCGCGAGCATAGAGTTTGCGGTGGGCTTTTTTGCTTTTTGGTTGATGTGTATGGCGTGGGTTGAGATGAGCTATATCTCGTACATTTCGGCGATCAACGACTTGGCGGTTTCAGAGGTGGCTCGCACAGCTAAAAAGGGCTCAGGAAATTATCTCGATACGGTAGATAAGGTTTTGCACCGAGAAGGCAGTATCTGGAATCAGGTTGTTAATGGCGACAATTTTCAAGTCACGATTCACTACTCTAAAAACCTGAGTGAGTTAGCTAGTATTACAGACCAATGCAGTATTTCTGGTAGTCAAAAATTTAAAGAGTGTGGTGATGCTGATAACGCAGCGCTTGCCATTTATCGAATTAACTACCGTTTTTCACCTATCTTTAGCTACTTCTTCACGACTCAGAATTTAATGAGCAGAGAGATGATTGTTGTGCAGGAATATGAAAGGTCAAAATTTGAAATTTAGAACCCTAAAGCATGGGAATTTGAAGAGTAAGCAGCAGGGGGTTTTTAGTATTGAGTTTGCCATGGTCGCTGTATTTTTCAGCTTATTGATTGCTTTCAGTGGTGACGTGATCATCAAGCTTTCATTGAAAGGAAAACTCGATCGACTCTCTTATTCACTGGTCAATGTACTTAAAGAGAGAACCCAACTTTATGATACTGATTATCAGCTTACAACTAAAGAAGTCGATGATATCGATATCATTGCTCAGCATTCCTTACTGCGTACCTTTGGTCATTTTGAACGGGAACACTATGGGTTGTTGGTGGAAGAGTTGAGCTTCAAACAAGTGGGTACACCCAACCCCGCGATCAGTGAAAAACGCGGTGTTGTTGCCTGCAGAATAAAGCAAACCATTGATTCATTAGAGTCCATGACGGTAGTGACTAACCGAGGTCGAGAAATGCCCCTGTACCGAGTGACGGTTTGTTATGAATCGGATAATTGGATTGGTGGTATTTTGGGGCGTGAGTTTACTCACGTGATGTCTGATTCTGTCGTGATCGGCAGGTAGAGCGAAGAGAAAGGTTATGAAACACGCTATGCGTAAGCAGTTTGGCCATGCAGCTATGCTGTTTGCCATTATGATCCCAGCTTTGTTTGGAGTGTTTATGCTTGGTTCTGATGGTGCCCGCGCATTACAAACCAAAGCTCGATTAGAGGAAGCTTCAGAAGCGGCTGTTCTAGCGGTATCAGCAAAAGATGAACAAGACCATCAATTGGCGGAGCGCTATATTCAGCATTATCTATATGACATGGACTCGATCCTAGATATTGAAGTTAAGAAGCTAGGGTGTGATGAAATACCTGAATGTATTGCTGCTACGGAAAGAGGCGAAGCACGCTACTTTGAATATCGTGTTGCGGGTCAAACACTGCACAAGTCCTGGTTTCCTGGTAACGATGTGATTTCTGGCTTTGGTGATAGCTTCAATGTGACGGGATCATCGAAAGCACGACGCTATCAAAGCCAGCCGATAGACATTACTTTTATCGTCGATTTTTCAGAATCTATGAATGACTCGTGGAGTGGTGGTCGGCATTCTAAGCTAAATGATCTGAAAGACATTATTGAAGATGTGGCTGATGAACTCGGCGCGTATAACGATCTATATCCAGAGCACCCTCATCGGGTTGCACTTACCGGTTTTAATCGCCGAACCATCAATAAAGATAAGAATGACAACTTAGTAGTTCGCGATCAGCGGGTAGTTTCAAGAGAAGGTGAATACGATAAAGACGATACGGTGAATTTTAACAAAACGATAGCTCAACAATTTATCGTTAAAGGAGAAGCCTCGCGTGTGCCTAATAGCGATGATGATGCACGGTTCTACGACCTCTATTTTACCACCGATTTTTCATCCTTCACTAAAAAGGTCAAGAAATTCAAAGCTGGGGGAGGCACTGCTTCACTGCAAGGCATTATTCGTGCAGGGCAAATTGTGACTTCAATGTCGAAGAACCAAAAGCAGCTGATCATTATTCTGTCTGATGGGGAAGATTGGAATCACTACGCAGGGCAAACCAATAAGCTTGTGTCGAAAGGTATGTGTAGCAACATTCTCAATATGGTCAACGGCGGCAAAGTTTCGGCAGATAATACGCATGATGACATAGAGGTAATTGGCGGGGTAAGCCAAGGAATGATGACACCTGATGGTGAACGAATGAACGCGCGCATGGCTGTGATTGGTTTCGATTATGAACTTAATAAAAACGTGGGTCTGCGTAATTGCGTTGGCCGAGATAATGTTTATAAGGCTGAAAACAAGGAAGACATTCTCAATAAAATTTTGGGATTAATTACGGAAGAAGTGGGTCACTTGGCGCAATAGAGGTATGTGACATCCTTTTTATTAACTGAATATTATTAAGAGAGCAAAAATGAAAACGCTTATATCTGTTATGTCTTTATTTACTCTGTCGTTTTCTATACTGGCAGCCCCTTTAAAACCAGATACCAACGAACTACTTTATCATTACTGCCATATGGGCGACTCTGAACTTGAGAAGACGGTAACGATCGGTCAGGGGAAGAAAGTGATGTATCACCAAGGCCCGTTCATGCAAGTGAACGCAAGCACAGCTAATCAAGCGATTAAAAATCTGATTCAAGATAAGTTAACTCAAGTATCAGAAAGTGCTGATTGCGCACAATACTTACTGAGTCGAACTAAATTTGTAGAAGGTAAGTTGGCTCGTGAGGTGTTGGCTCGCGTGACTTTTGATTTCGATGACGATGAACTGAATCAAAAATCTCGTTATTTATTGTTAAACCTTATAGCTAAACTTGAACATCAAACTCCCGAATTTATCGTCACGGGGAATACCGACTCAAAAGGTAGTGATAGTTACAACTTAAGCTTAGGCTTGCAGCGCTCGAATGTTGTTGTTGGGTATTTGAAAGAGCAAGGCGTAAATATTGAAGACCTGACAGTGAGTTCACAAGGTGAGGCGAACCCAGTGCAGAGTAACGAGACTGAATCCGGTCGCCATAACAATCGCAGGGTTGATATTCACTCTTAACCCTGCCCTACAAATTTAACTTGTTGGGAGCAGTATTTTTAAAACGACACCCACGGATGGGTTATCTGATTGCTCGAACCAGATTGTCCCTTTGTAGCTATGGAGTATCTCATCACATAGCGCCAAACCTAATCCTGTACCATGGGTCTTCTGATCGGCTCTTACGCCACGTTGAAATAAGGTTTGGCTGATCGAGTTATCTATTACTGGCCCATCATTATAGATCTCAATCAGGATCTGCTGTTCGCTTTGAGTGGCTTTGAATTCGATAGAGGTTTGTGCGAACCGATAAGTATTTTCTAATAGGTTACCGAGCACTTCCATAAGATCATCTTTATTAAGAGGCACGGTCTGTTGGTCGTCAAACTGAGTGATGAATTGGATCTTTTTGTCGGCATGGATTTTCGTAAACATGCCTACTAGGCTGTCGAGGATTGGTTTTATCGGTGTCGATGAAGTCGTTATACCTTTAACGCCTAGCGAAGCCCTTTTGAGTTGTGCCTGAATTAAGCTATCCATTTCTAACAGTTGTTGGTTGATTTGGTCATTCTTTGTTTTGGATGAGTCTTCATCAAGTAATGCTTGAGAAACTGTCACGCGAGTCTTCAAACTATGGGCGAGATCATTGAGAGAACGCTTATAACGCTCCTGATTTTCTTTTTGTTGGTATAGCAATTCGTTCAATGCACTGGTGACGCTATGTAAATCTTCAGGGTATGACTGGGCTAATTGGTTTTGTTTACCCTGCTTTATGTCATTCAGTTCATTCTCTAGTCGAGTAAACGGCGCAAAACTAATACGATAAAAAACCAAAAGTAGAGCACTGATCAAAGCAAGCGCAACCACTAACACTCCAACCGCGGTGTATTTTAACTGATGTATGGGTTCTATTTTCTCTTCGACCCTTTGGGTAAAGATAACTCTGCCATCTTTTTTTTCCTGGAAACCTTTCCAGAGAATTGTGTGGACAATAAAAGCGGCGCCATTCGATCTTTCAACCAAACGAATAGTATCTATGGGGAAATTTAGATCATGACACAGTTCGTTGACTTGAGATTGGCTGACGCCTATCTCTGATAGCAGCTTAGCTCGTCTTTCAATATTTACTGATGTCCATACTTGTTGATTGTTGTGATCACATAGAGTGACGCTAGTGTTGGGAGACTCTTTCGCATAGAACCTATCCCACTCCGTCAATGGCGGTATTTCCCCAGAAGACAGCAGTTCATTGATTACAGCAGGCAATTCTCGAAGGGTATTTTTCGAGTAGTACTCAAAAAGTTGGTGTTTTTGACTGTTGTAGTAGAACCAGGCGCTAGTGAGTACCATTGAAATCATAATGGAAGCAGCAACGGCGAATGTCCGACGTCTGAACTGAGTTTTGTACAGTCTTTTCATACTACTTGGCTTCTAGTTCAAAACGATAACCTTGCCCGCGAATGGTGCTGATCAGCTTAGCTTGAGTGTATTGCGTTAACTTTTTACGTAAGCGTGAAACGATAACCTCAATATTGTTTAGCTGAACATTTTCACCCTGCGCATAAAGGGAGTCTGCGATTTGTTGTTTAGATACGATTTGTAAGCAATGGCGAATTAAGTACTCGAATATTTGAAATTCTAAGGCTGTAAGTTCAATCAGAGCATCATCGTAACTGATACGTTTGGCTTGAGTGTCTAAGGTGAGCGATTGCGCTTTGATTTGGGAAGCGGAAAACCCTTGATTTCGACGAACAAGCGCCTCAAGGCGAGCGTGTAGCTCTTCAAATTGGAAGGGCTTGGTAAGGTAATCATCAGCCCCGGAGTTAAGCCCTTCTACTTTATCTTGCCAGTTGCCACGTGCGGTTAAGATTAATATTGGGACTGCAATTTCTTTACGACGTATTTGCTTGATCAGCGTAATGCCATCAAAGTCAGGGAGGCCAAGGTCAATGATCATCACATCTGTATTGGACTGTTTTTGAATCGTTTGTAAACATGCAGAAGCTGTTCTATCTGCATGGACAGTATGTCCTTGCTCACTGAGCTGAGAAGATAGGTGGTGATTCAATATTTCATTATCTTCAACCAAAACAACCAGCATGTAATATCCCTATCTACAATAATATTCAACCAGATAGAGCTTACACTAGCTTTGGATAAAAAAAAGGGAGAAGCCAAAGCTTCCCCCTTAATATTTATTCCAAATTGGTTTTACTTCTGTAGTAAAGAAATATCAGCAATCTGTAGGAACAGGTTACGTAGGTTGTTCAGTAGCGTTAGACGGTTCTTCTTAAGCGCTTCGTCATCAGCCATAACCATTACGTTATCGAAGAATGCATCAACAGGTTCACGTAGATCAGCAAGCTTGCTTAGGGCTTCTTGGTAGTTGCCTGTTGCGAATGCTGGTTCTAATGCTTCTGTCATTACTTCAACGTTTTCAGCCAGTGCTCTCTCTGCGTCTTCTTGAAGAAGAGCAAGATCGATTTCAGCAGGTAGCTCGCCATCGAATTTAGCAAGGATGTTACCTACACGCTTGTTCGCTGCTGCTAGTGCTTCTGCTGCTTCCAGTTCACGGAAGTGAGAAACCGCTTTAACACGTTGGTCAAAGTCAGCTGGCTTGGTTGGACGACGTGCTAGTACCGCTTGGATGATATCAACACTGAAACCAGCATCTTGGTACCATGCGCGGAAACGACCTAGCATGAAGTCGATAACGTCAGCTTCTACGTTTTCGTTGGTTAGCTTGTCGCCTAGTAGCTCTTTCGCTTTACCGATTAGATCAGTTAGGTCTAGGTTGTAGCCGTTTTCAACGATGATACGTAGCACACCTAGTGATGCACGACGTAGAGCGAATGGGTCAGAACCTTTTGGTGCTTGGCCAATACCGAAGATACCCACGATAGTGTCTAGCTTGTCTGCCATTGCTACAGCAGAAGAGATGCCAGTGCTTGGTAGTGTGTCACCTGCGAAACGAGGCATGTACTGCTCGTAAAGTGCTAGTGCTACTTGCTCGTCTTCACCATCGTGAGTCGCGTAGTGCATGCCCATCACACCTTGAGTATCCGTAAATTCGAATACCATTGATGTCATTAGGTCACACTTAGCCAGTAGGCCTGCACGCTTAGATTTCTCAACGTCAGCATCGATTTGCTCAGCAATGTAGCCAGCAAGTTCTGTGATGCGGTCGGTTTTGTCTTTGATAGTGCCCAGTTGCTTCTGGAAGATAGCTTGGTCTAGTTCAGCAAGACGGTCGATCAGCGGGCGCTTACGGTCTGTGTTGAAGAAGAACTCAGCATCAGCAAGACGTGGACGTACAACCTTCTCGTTACCTTCGATTACGTGACGAGGCTCTTTAGACTCGATGTTCGAAACGAAGATGAAGTTTGGCAGAAGGTTCTTATCAGCGTCATACACTGGGAAGTACTTCTGGTCGCCTTTCATGGTGTAAACCAAAGCTTCAGAAGGCACTTTTAGGAACTCTTGCTCAAACTTAGCAGTAAGCACCACTGGCCATTCAACCAAAGAGGTAACTTCTTCAACAAGGTCATCTTCTAGGTCAGCAATACCACCAACTGCGTCAGCTGCTTTTTTCGCATCAGCAAGGATGATCGCTTTACGCGCATCGTAATCTGCCATTACTTTACCGCGCTCTTCTAAGATCGCAGGGTATTGGTCAGCAGAGTCGATAGTGAACTCTTGTTCGCCCATGAAACGGTGGCCACGGATAGTACGAGCAGAAGCTACGCCTAGGATCTCGCCTTCAACAAGCTCATCACCTAGTAGTACTGTCAGTGTTTTCACTGGACGGATAAATTGAATGTCTGAGTTACCCCAGCGCATTGCTTTAGGGATTGGTAGGCCAGCGAGAGCTTTCGCAGCGATGTCCATCACCAATTCTTGAACAGGTTTGCCAGCTACTTCCTGTTTGAAAAGAAGCCACTCGCCTTTGTCTGTTTTCAGGCGGTCAGCTTGCTCAACAGTAATACCGTTACCACGAGCCCAACCTTGTGCAGCTTTAGTCGCGTTGCCTTCAGCATCGAATGCGACAGAAATTGCAGGACCGCGCTTCTCAACGACTTTGTCTGCTTGGCCTTCAGCCAGTGCCGTCACTTTAAGTGCTAGACGACGAGGTGCTGCGTACCACTTGATGCCTTCGTGAGAAAGTTCAGCCGTTTTAAGACCTGCTTCAAAGTTAGAAGCAAAGGCTTCAGCTAGTGAACGAAGTGCCGTTGGTGGAAGCTCTTCCGTACCCAGTTCAATTAGAAAATTCTTCGCCATGATTATTTATCCTTCTTACACATTGGGAAGCCAAGCGCTTCACGTGACGCGTAGTACGCCTCTGCAACAGCTTTAGTCAGGTTGCGGATACGAAGGATGTAACGTTGACGCTCTGTTACAGAGATAGCTTTGCGCGCATCAAGAATGTTGAATGCGTGACCTGCTTTTAGAATGCGCTCGTAAGCTGGAAGCGGCAGTGGCTTCTCAAGCTCAAGTAGCTCTTTACACTCTTTTTCGCACTGGTCGAAGAAAGTGAATAGGAAATCTACGTCTGCGTGTTCGAAGTTGTATGTTGATTGCTCAACTTCGTTTTGGTGGAAGATGTCACCGTAAGTCACATTAGAACCGTCTGGTGCTACGTTCCATACAAGGTCGTAAACAGAGTCTACTTCTTGGATGTACATTGCTAGACGCTCGATACCGTAAGTGATCTCACCCGTTACTGGCTTACACTCAAGACCGCCAACTTGTTGGAAGTAAGTGAATTGAGTCACTTCCATACCGTTTAGCCATACTTCCCAACCAAGACCCCATGCGCCTAGCGTTGGGTTTTCCCAGTTGTCTTCTACGAAACGAATATCGTGAACAAGTGGGTCGACACCAAGAACTTCAAGCGAGCCTAAGTACAACTCCTGGATGTTATCTGGAGAAGGTTTTAGAGCTACTTGGAATTGATAGTAGTGCTGCAGGCGGTTCGGGTTTTCACCGTAACGACCATCGGTCGGACGACGAGAAGGTTGAACGTATGCCGTAGACATTGGCTCTGGGCCAAGTGCACGTAGACATGTCATTGGGTGAGAGGTGCCAGCACCTACTTCCATATCTAGTGGTTGAACAATGGTACAACCGTTTTGTGCCCAGTAATCCTGCAGCGCGAGGATCATTCCCTGGAAGGTTTTGATATCGTATTTTTGCATAGTCAGGTTCGCGCGATTCTTTTAAATGAATGATAAAAATAACCTCTGAGTATACCGAGATATTGGTAAAGCGAGTAGGGGTAATCTTGTTTAATTAGTGGTCTAAAATGTCGTTTAGTGGATTTTTTTGCCTTTAATGTTTGTTTTTCGGCACAAGTGGATATTTTGATAACTTTGACACTTGTGTTTGAAAGCGTGGGTGATTAAAATCTCGCGGTCTTTGGGGAGTAGCTTGCTTATTCATATCCTATTGAATGAGTTCGTTCGTCAACATAATTGATGCAAAATCATCATGGCGTTCGAGGCAACCACCACCTTGGTGGCGCTTAGCAAGACCTTAGACAAGCATCGTGAACCGGGATGGGGCGCGAGGTTTGTCTTTGGTTAAATATAATAATCCTCATCCCAAATGAGCATGTCGTGAGCGTTTTAGCAATTTCAATTACAACTGTCGCCTTAGCCGAGATCGGTGATAAGACTCAGTTGTTATCCCTTTTATTAGCCAGTCGATATCGAAAACCGCTACCTATTATTGCGGCTATTTTCTTTGCCACCATTGCCAACCATGCCCTTGCTGCGTGGCTAGGTGTTGTGGTTGCTGATTATTTATCTCCTAAAGTACTTAAGTGGGTGCTGGTGGTCAGTTTCATTGCGATGGCAGGCTGGATTCTGATTCCGGATAAATTAGATGACGATGAGCAGATCTCGAACCGAGGGCCGTTTGTCGCCAGTTTTATCGCTTTCTTCATTGCTGAGATCGGTGATAAGACTCAGATTGCGACATCGATTCTAGGGGCTCAATATTCGGATGCATTAACGTGGGTCATTCTCGGTACTACCATTGGTATGTTGCTGGCGAATGTGCCTGTGGTGATCATTGGTAAGCTATCGGCAGATAAGATGCCACTTGACCTGATTCGCAAGATCACAGCCTTGTTGTTCGTGGGTTTGGCTATCGCAGCAGCGTTCTATTAAGCGGTAGTATTGAGTCTTATTATACTCAATCAGTAGAGTAATGTGTTGTAGGTCATACTCTTACAGTATTGTGGAGTTTATCGAGCGAATGGACATATAACTGTCATACTTGTCATGATATTTTAATCTTGTGAGTTAAGAACACGAGGGCATGATTATGTTGACGCGTTATATGGGTATTACTCCACAAAGCCAAAGTTATCTATTTACCTTTGGTCTCGCACTTACACTACTAGGCATGGTGTTGACGGACATGTGGCTACCAATGGTGGCTGGTTCGATGATCATGACCGGGCTTGCGGTAGAAGCTTGGATTCGGGTTGCGCATATTATTCCTATGCGAAAAGATATCCGAGAAATTCAGCATCAGCTTGAGCATCTGCAAAACAAGTCTAGAAGCGAATAAACAAAAAGCCGCTCGTACTCTGAGTTCTGTTTAAGAACATAAGGTACGAGCGGCTTTTTTGATACTTGATAGTCGGTGGGGCGTTACGCCTCCAATCCCTTTCTGATCAAATACTGGTAAGGCAACGTTTCTGTCGCTTGGCCTACCAACTGGTGATCCATGAATCGACAAAAGCTCGGAATATCACGAGTTGTCGAAGGGTCGTCAGCTTTTACCAGTAACACATCGCCATCCTGCATGTTTCTAATTGTCTTCCTGACCATCATTACTGGCTCTGGGCAACGCAGGCCTTCAGCTTCTAAAGTGTGGGTTGCCAGTTCAGGTTTGAATGTCATGGTTTGTATCTCTATATCTATCTAACGAGTGAATAATACGTCTGCAGAAAAAATATGCAATAAGTGCTTGGCAAACGGAACCATTTCCTATAACTTAATTAACAAGTTGATAACAACTTGTAACAAAGGCAACTAGCTAAGGAGTGGCGATGTTGACAGGATTAGATAGATTAACAATTTATTCAGTTCTCTGTTTTATTTCTTTTTGTGCGTTAGTACTACGCTCATCGACAGAGACCTCTCTAATGCCAATCTTTGGCATAGTAGCAACGATTATTGGTATTTGGGTAGAGATGCGCCGTTGGCAAGGCATAGCCGAGGAGCAAGAGCACTAACCCTAATACACAAGCAAATTCCAATACGACAACATTCCGACACTATCCCCAGATTTTCTTGGGCTTCCCCGCGTAATTGCGGGATTTTTTTTATCTAAAGCATGCTATAAACAACTTAGTGACCAATGATAATTGTATACAGCTAGGTAAGTGGCGTGGAATTAGAAGACATCTATCGTAGAGACCTGAATTTACTGGTCGCCTTAAAGGTATTGATTGAAGAGGGCAGTGTTAGTCAAGCCGCGCTTCGTCTTAACCTAAGCCAATCGGCAACTAGCCGAGTATTAGGGCGCTTAAGAGAACTACTCAACGATCCCCTGTTTACACGCCAAGGTCAGCACCTTATTCCCACCAAGAAAGCACTCGAGATCAGCCAGCGCATTGACCAACCTTTAGAATCATTCCGCCAACTTCTTAGCCCGAGTGATTTCGATCCTTACTATTGCAGCGAGCGCTTTTTGATTGCGACCACTGACTACGCGATGCAAACCATCTTGCCTTATGCTCTGCCGAAGATTTATGAGCAAGCGCCGAACATCTCTTTGGAGTTTGCACCATTGCAGCATGAGCATTTGTTTAAGCAACTCAGCACCGAACGTGTCGATATGGCTATTTGTCGCCCGAGTGGCAGCGTTGCACCACTTCATCAAGATGTATTGGGGCCGGTCGGTGTGTCGTGCCTGTTATCTAAGAATCACCCATTAGCCGATAAGCCTTTAAACCTTGAAGACTATGTATCACTCCCGCACGCGATGATTGCGATCAGTGATGGTGTTAAGGCTTTATTAGACAATGCCTTAGCCAATCAACAACCACGAAAAATGGTGCTGCGTGCTTATCACCTTGAAGCGGCATTGGCGATTGTCGATAGAATGCCGTTGGTGATTACTGTACCTGCTGATTTGGCTTACTTGGTGGCAGAGCGTTATGACTTAGTCGTCAAGCCATTACCATTTGAATTTATGCCGTTTGATTACTCACTGATCTGGCACTCGCGATGTGATTCTTCTGCTTCACAACAGTGGTTAAGAAGAGTGGTAAAAGAAGAGTGTGGTGAGCTGATTCAAAAACGAATTGCGGATGTCGGTTTGGGTTAACTAGGACTGAGTCTGGGCTCACTAGACCCGAATAACAAAAACGCAAAAGGGCTGATAAAAATCAGCCCTTTGTTGTTTTGGGTTATCCAAGCCTAAAGCTGTTGCTTAAGGTTTGATAACTTTATGTTTGAGAATCTATAGTTTAATGACTACGCGACCAGTGATTTGACCGTTAGTGATGTCTTCTGCAGCTTGAATTGCGCCATCTAAAGGCACTTCTTTAGTCGCTTGGCCGTAGAAAGACTCAGGTAGTAGTTCAGCCAGTTGCTCCCACGCTTTAATACGTTTTTCACGAGGGCACATTACGGAATCCACACCTTGTAGGCGAACGTTACGTAGAATGAATGGCATTACTGTAGTTGGTAAATCAAAACCACCTGCTAGGCCACACATTGCAACCGCGCCGTTGTAATCAATTTGTGCCAATACTTTCGCAAGTACTTTGCTACCTACTGTATCGATAGCACCAGCCCACAGTTGTTTCTCAAGTGGTTTCGCTGGTTCTTCTAATTCAGCACGCTCTACAATGCGTGTTGCACCTAGTGATTTTAGAAGCTCGCCATTTTCTGAAGCTCGGCCAGTAACCGCTGCTACTTTGTAGCCTAGTTGGTTTAACAGCGTAATAGACACGCTGCCTACGCCGCCACTAGCACCCGTTACTAGGATTTCACCGTCTTCTGGTTTGATGCCTGCATCTACGATAGCTTGCACACAAAGCATAGCGGTGAAACCAGCGGTACCAATCGCCATGACTTTCTTAGCGTCTAGACCCGCTGGCATTGGCACTAACCAATCACCGTTTAGGCTGGCTTTCTCAGCCATGCCACCCCAGTGACCTTCACCAACACCCCAACCCGTTAGAACAACTTCGTCGCCTGCTTTGTAGCGCGGGTCATCAGATTGTGAAACCACGCCAGAAAGGTCAATGCCAGGAACCATAGGGAAGTTGCGAACAATGCGCCCTTTACCTGTTATCGCCAAACCATCTTTGTAGTTCAAAGAAGAGTAGCTCACATCAACTTTCACGTTACCTTCTGGTAATTGAGACTCATCAATTTGAGAAACTGATGCGATAGTTTTTTTGTCTTCTTGGTTTAGTACAAGTGCTTTAAACATGATCTGCTCCGTAGGAGGAATATTAGGAAACTGAAGTAACTTTAGTTGAATCATCCGAGAAAAAATAATGAAACATCAACATTGAATCTATGCGTTTTGTGCATAGATATCAGTGTTGGTTTTTCTCTCGCTGAACGCAATCGATGCATTGTTGGATGCCAAGTAATAAAAAGTGCAGCTATATAAATATAGCTGCACAAAAGATTACCCTACAAGTATTAAAACCAGTGATCGCTATGGGCGTTCAAATACCGTTGCAATACCTTGGCCTAAACCAATACACATGGTCGCCAAGCCGTATTTCACGTCTTGTGCTTCCATCAGGTTGATTAGGGTCGTCGAGATACGAGAACCAGAACAGCCCAGTGGGTGACCAAGAGCAATCGCACCACCGTTAAGGTTTACTTTCTCGTCAACCACATCCAGTAGACCGAGGTCTTTCGCACATGGAAGAGATTGAGCAGCAAACGCTTCGTTTAGCTCAATCACACCCATATCTTCGATGGTTAGGCCTGCACGTTTAAGTGCTTTTTTCGTCGCTGGTACTGGGCCGTAACCCATGATTGAAGGATCGCAGCCAGCGATAGCCATCGACTTCACGCGAGCGCGAATCTTCAGGCCAAGTGCGTTGGCTTTCTCTTCGCTCATGATAAGCATTGCCGATGCACCATCAGACAGTGCTGATGAAGTACCTGCTGTTACCGTACCGTTTGCTGGGTCAAATACCGGGCGAAGCTGAGATAAGCCTTCAACCGTAGTTTCTGGGCGAATGACTTCATCGTAATCCAGAGTGAACAGTGAACCGTCTGCTGCGTGAGCTTCTGTTGGCAGGATTTCGTTTTTGAAACGACCTTCAACTGTTGCTGCTTGAGCTCGAGCATGTGAGCGTGCTGCGAATGCATCTTGGTCTTCACGGCTAATACCGTGCATTTTGCCTAGCATCTCAGCCGTTAGACCCATCATGCCGGCCGCTTTCGCTACGTGTTTAGACATGCCAGGGTGAAAATCAACACCATGGTTCATTGGTACGTGACCCATATGTTCGACACCACCGATCAGGCAGATTTCAGCATCACCAACCATGATAGAGCGGGTTGCATCATGTAGAGCTTGCATAGATGAGCCACATAAACGGTTGACCGTTACCGCACCAATCTCAATCGGCAGACCAGCAAGTAAAGCAGCGTTACGTGCAACGTTGAAGCCTTGCTCTAGCGTTTGTTGTACACAACCCCAGTAAATGTCTTCAATTTCGACAGGGTTTACTTCTGGGTTGCGCTCTAAAATGCCTTTCATCAAATGTGCCGACAGATCTTCAGCACGAGTGTGACGGAAAGCTCCACCTTTGGAACGTCCCATTGGGGTACGAAGGCAATCAACAACAACTACATTATTCATTTTGCTATTCCTTTTCCAAATGTGGGTTACAGAGAACTTGCTTGTTGGCCGTCGTAAAAGCTTTCGCCTTTCGCTGCCATATCAAGCAATAGTTGAGGAACTTGGTACATTGCACCTAAGTCTTGGTAGCTCTTCGCCATTTCAACGAAGTTACCAATACCCACACTGTCTAAGTAGCGGAATACGCCGCCTCTGAATGGAGGGAAGCCTAAACCGTAAACCAGTGCCATATCCGCTTCTTGCGGTGTCGCGATGATGCCTTCTTCTAAACAAAGCACCACTTCGTTGATCATAGGAATCATCACACGTTGGATAATTGTCTGGTCATCAAAGTCTTGTGGTTGTTGGCATACGTCAGCCAGGATAGGAAGAATGTCTTCAGAGAATGTCTTCTTAGGACGACCGCGTTTGTCTACGCTGTACGTGTAGAAACCGCTGCCGTTCTTCTGGCCGTATTTTTCAGCGACGTAAAGTGCGTCAATTGCATCACGACCTTCTTTACCCATACGCTCTGGGAAACCTTGCGCCATTACTGCTTGTGCATGATGTGCTGTGTCTAAACCTACAACGTCTAGCAAGTAAGCAGGGCCCATTGGCCAACCGAACTTACGCTCCATGACTTTATCGATCTTAGTGAAGTCAGCACCGTCACGTAGCAACATGCTGAAACCGCCAAAGTAAGGGAAAAGTACACGGTTAACGAAGAAGCCTGGGCAATCATTAACAACGATAGGGGATTTACCCATCTTCGCTGCGTAAGCAACCACGCGATTAATGGTTTCTTCTGAAGTATGCTCGCCACGGATGATCTCAACCAAAGGCATGCGGTGTACTGGGTTAAAGAAGTGCATACCACAGAAGTTTTCTGGGCGTTTTAGAGATTTTGCTAGCAGGTTGATCGGAATCGTTGAGGTGTTTGATGTAAGAACTGTGTCTTCACCCACCAGACCTTCCACTTCACTCAGTACTGCTGCTTTTACTTTAGGGTTTTCTACAACGGCTTCCACAATCACATCTGACTGTTCAACACCTGCGTAATGTAAGCTTGGGGTAATAGAAGACAGAATGCCTGCCATCTTGAATCCATCTAGGCGACCGCGTGATAAGCGTTTATTCAACAGCTTAGATGCTTCGTTCATACCAAGATCTAGAGACGCCTGTGCGATGTCTTTCATCATCACTGGCACGCCCTTTAACGCTGACTGGTAAGCAATACCGCCACCCATGATGCCAGCACCAAGTACCGCTGCTCGTTCAGTCGCTTTGTTTGCAGACTTACCAGCTTGTTTCGCTAGGCCTTTGATGTATTGGTCATTAAGGAATAAGCCGACCAATGCTTTCGCTTCTTCAGATTTCGCTAGCTTAACGAAGTGTTTACGCTCGATGTCTAGTGCTGCATCGCGATCGCTACGTGCTGCTTCTTCGATAGCGATAACCGAGGTGATAGGTGCTGGGTAATGAGGCCCTGCTTTTTGAGCAACTAAGCCTTTCGCCATGGTAAAGCTCATCATCGCTTCTAGTTTGCTTAATGAAAGCGCTGATGTTTTTTGTTTACGACGTAGCTGCCAATCGAGTTTTTCATTGGCTGCTAGAGAAACAGTGTTAATCGCTGATTCTAATAGTTGGTCTGTTTCAACAATCGCATCTAACAAGCCAACTTTAAGTGCTTCATCTGCACGGCATGCTTTGCCTTGCGTGATAATTTCCATTGCACTGTCAGCACCGATAACACGTGGCAGACGCACACAACCACCAAAGCCAGGCATGATGCCAAGTTTGGTTTCTGGTAGGCCTATGCTGGTGGTCTTGTCACCGATACGGAAATCGGTAGCGAGTACACATTCACAGCCGCCGCCAAGGGCATGGCCACGCATCATTGAAAGAGTTGGGACAGGAAGGTCTTCGAGCTTGCTGAAAATTGAATTAGCGAATCTTAACCATTCATCAAGTTCGGCTTCTGGCTTAGCAAATAGGCCAAGAAATTCAGTGATGTCTGCGCCTACGATGAACGCGTCTTTGTTTGAAGTTAAGATTAAACCACGTAATCCAGCGTGAGCATTAAGAGCATCTAACGCTTTATCTAGTGATTCTAAAGTAGCAAGGTCGAGTTTGTTTACAGAGGCCGGAGCACAGAAGCTAAGTTCTGCAATACCATCTTGTAATTCCTTTACCTGTAAGGTGTTAGCTTGGTAAATCATTGTCTATCTCCATGACATACAATCCACGATTGTTTGAGAGAATCTTGTTATCTTTCTATTATTGTAGAATACCTGGTAAGACCAGTTATTCTAGTCTGTACCTCTGCCTGGTGAATTTCAATACATTTTTTAAACAATTGTTTAACATTGTGCGATGGCACAGATCCTCTAACCCTTATTATTCACGCGTGATACACTTCGCCGCTCTTATTAATTAAGTTAACGATATGAATGAACAGCCCTATTTAATACCGTCAGCGTCGGCTCTGTTTGAAGAAGAGATAAAGAAGAGCGTCTTCATTACTCATCTTGCTCATACTCCAAGTGTAGAAGCTGCTAAACAGTTCGTAGAACAGGTAAAAAAAGAGCATTCATCAGCGCGACATAATTGTTGGGGTTTTGCTGCAGGGCGACCTGAAGACTCAATGCAATGGGGCTTTAGTGACGATGGAGAGCCATCTGGTACTGCGGGTAAGCCTATCTTGGCGCAACTGTCTGGTTCTGGCGTTGGTGAACTGACGGCTGTTGTTACTCGTTATTCTGGCGGAATCAAGCTTGGAACGGGTGGCCTAGTAAAGGCTTACGGTGGTGGAGTGCAACAAGCTCTCAAGCTGCTTCAAACTATCGAGAAAAAAATAACCACAAAATTACGGCTAGAGTTAGACTATGGCTTTGTGCCAATTGCGCAATCCATTATGGCTCAGCATCAGGCTGTTGAAGTCCAAGCGGATTATGGTGTGCAAGTTGAGCTTATTATTGAAATAGAGCTCCTTCAGGTAGATTCGTTTACCCAAACCATGATCAATAAAAGCGGTGCTAAGGCACTGGTAACGAAAGTCAAAGACAACTAGGAAGTGTGAAGCATTTCGCTTCGTTCAATAGCTCATGCAATTTCGCTCAATTATTCGAATCGTCGGATTATTATTAGCACTTTTTAGTGTATCAATGCTCGCACCTGCGCTCGTCGCACTGATCTATCGAGATGGTGCGGGTGTGCCATTTGTGACGACTTTCTTTGTTCTATTATTTTTTGGAGCAACTTGCTGGTTTCCAAACCGACGCTATAAACATGAATTGAAGGCGCGAGATGGCTTTTTGATTGTTGTTTTGTTCTGGACGGTAATCGGCAGTGCGGGTGCGTTACCGTTTTTGATCGCTGATAACCCGAGTGTTTCGGTAACCGATGCTTTCTTCGAATCCTTTTCTGCATTAACTACAACTGGTGCGACGGTTATTGTCGGCCTTGATGATCTCCCTAAGGCAATTCTGTTTTACCGTCAGTTCCTACAATGGTTTGGTGGTATGGGTATCATCGTATTGGCGGTAGCCATTCTTCCTGTTCTGGGTATCGGTGGTATGCAGCTGTATCGTGCTGAAATCCCAGGTCCTGTAAAAGACAGTAAGATGACACCGCGTATTGCTGAAACGGCAAAAGCGCTCTGGTACATCTATCTCAGCTTAACAATTGCTTGTGCAGTGGCATTTTGGCTTGCAGGTATGAGCTTCTTTGACGCTATTAGCCATAGTTTCTCGACTATCGCAATTGGTGGCTTCTCAACGCACGATGCAAGCATGGGCTATTTCAACAGTCCTGCTATCAACATGATTACGGTCGTGTTCCTTCTTATATCTGCATGTAACTATTCTCTTCACTTTGCGGCATTTGCTTCTGGTGGTGTACATCCTAAGTATTACTGGAAAGATCCTGAGTTCCGTGCCTTTATCTTTATTCAAGTCGTGCTGTTCTTAGTTTGTTTCTTATTACTGTTGAATCACCATTCTTATGACTCGTATTATGATGCTTTCGATCAAGCCTTGTTCCAGACAGTATCTATTTCAACAACCGCAGGCTTCACCACAACCGGTTTCTCTGAGTGGCCGCTATTCTTACCTGTGTTGCTTCTGTTCTCTTCTTTTATAGGTGGTTGTGCAGGTTCAACGGGTGGCGGTATGAAAGTCATTCGAATATTACTGCTTACTTTACAGGGTGCTCGTGAAATGAAGCGTCTTGTTCACCCGCGTGCTGTCTATACCATCAAGGTTGGTGGTTCGGCGCTACCACAACGTGTCGTTGATGCGGTTTGGGGCTTCTTCTCTGCATACGCATTAGTTTTTGTGGTTTGTATGTTGGCTCTTATTGCTACGGGGATGGATGAGCTAAGCGCTTTCTCTGCCGTAGCGGCAACGCTGAATAACCTTGGCCCGGGCTTAGGTGAAGTGGCAATGCACTTCGGCGATGTGAATGATAAGGCCAAATGGGTGTTGATCGTATCTATGCTGTTTGGTCGTTTAGAGATATTCACCTTATTAATTTTATTGACCCCTACGTTTTGGCGTAGCTAAGGACAACATTGTGGCAAAAGCTCTATTTTTATATTCAAGCCGTGAAGGGCAGACCAAGAAAATCTTGAACTATATAAAAGAAGAAATGAATGAGTTCGAATGTGAGCTTCAAGATCTGCACACTATTAGTAATGTCGACTTTGCTCAATACGATAGAGTGTTGATTGGTGCATCTATTCGTTACGGCCACCTTAATAAGAAGCTATATAAGTTCATTGATGCCAACCTTGCTCAGTTGCAATCGAACAAGGTTGCTTTCTTTTGCGTTAACTTAACAGCTCGTAAAGAAGACCAAGGCAAAGATACTCCTGAAGGTAGCGCCTATATTAAGAAGTTTCTTCTTAAGTCTCCATGGCAGCCGACTCTAATCGGTGTATTCGCTGGTGCCCTCTATTACCCACGTTATAACTGGTTCGATAAAACCATGATTCGCTTCATTATGAATATGACAGGTGGAGAAACGGATACAACCAAGGAAGTTGAGTACACAAACTGGGAAAAAGTCTCTTTATTCTCTAAGAAATTGCAAGAGATGTAAGAGAAAAGCCTACTTTTGAGGCGTTTTGTGCTCTTTTTAATCGAACGAATAAAAAAACGAGAAAAACTTCAAAAAGGGCTTGCCAGTGTGATCGAAATCTCTATAATGCCACCTCGCTGACACGGGATGGCTTCGAAGCTTTGGTTTCAAAAGCGAAAACGAATCAGCAGGTCAAATTAGCCAAGCTAAGCGCTTGAAAAAAGTTTTGAAAA
>NZ_JBFRTD010000027.1:0-20520 GCF_041473955.1 Vibrio sp. 10N.222.54.E6
CTCAAGTATTATTGGGATTTGTATTACACATACTATAACCAAAAACATTGAAAGTTATTGGTTAATCAATTTAGTCAGCTTTGGCTCTCTTTGTTATCAGCTCTTATCGACAAAGCTAATTGCTTGCAGTTACAAAATATATCATTGGAACTCGCCTTGAGTCGCGACGACGAGTAAAACTTCAGGTCTATGAAGCCTCTGGACATTTCCGAGTTACGTTCAGATTGGCGACTAAGTCGTTCGGACAAAATTTACTACTCCGAATCATACAATGTATCGGAAATTGGTAGACCAAACGCAATGCCCTACTAAAACATCAAATGATGTTTTAGTAGGGCTATCAGATTATATTACTATAGGTAAACGGCCCTTTAAGGTTACTAGAAAGCCCCTATTTCAATGCCACCACTGTCGTTTTCAGAAACCACAACATTCATCATGTGTAATGGGTTGGCATTCTCTGATGAACCTTGAGCTTCCCCAAGTGTAACTGACTTAGTTAGAACATCCGAAATACTACCTGTCGATATTTGAACAGTTGCAATTCGACCTTCTGCACGAGCGTAGTTATTCACACCGATACTATATACCCCGAGTTCGAGGCTGTCTCTGTCACAAGTGGCGAAGTAATGCTCTGGCCCATAGCCGCTGGTGTTATCAACATCTAACTCACCAACGTTACCTACCCTATTTTGGTAGTACACCTGCATCCCATTGGGTTCAAACGTATGCAAATCAACATCACCTAGACCATTCCAACTGAGTGTTGCTGTGAACGACCCTGTAGAAGCGATTGCTTCAGGAGTTTGTAATGACGCCAGCTCCGATTGGAGATCGTTTCTTATCATTCCAGCTGGTTGTAAAGAAGTATTTAAATAGGTTTGTATGAGAGTGTGACCAGATGGATCAACCTCTAAATGGCTGACTGGTATCGAGACATTTGTATCGGGCACTGTCCCTACAGCTCTTAAACCATTTATCACCAAATCGAGATCGGCTAGTGTATAAGGTCCATTCAGTTGTGGTGAAGCTGGTGCAATGTGGACTACCCCAAGATTAGATTCATCTAGGTTATCCAATTCCAATGCTGCGTTGTAGGCATTATTAGCAAAAAGATTACCTTGGGAGTGGGCGATAAACAGCATTTTTGCGCCCTGTGTGCCTAACGTCTGAATCCTCGTGTTATGACGAGCGTAATCGCTTGCTGTTGGCGGTGAAGAAAACAAATGACTAACAAGTGCAACTGTTTGGGATGATGCCCAGTCGTAAAGCTCAGTAAGTAGCCCCAACACCAAGTCACTAGGGGCGCTGACAATATTGTAGACTTTATCTAAGAAACCATCAGCTCCACCACCAGTAATTGCTGACCAAAAGATATCAAATCTACCGCCGAGATCGGGGTCTATTTCTTCCGCTCGCTGAATAAATACTTCTGCTATATCTTGAAACGCTGATGCACTAACCGATGAACCAGTTACGTTATAAAAAGTCTCGTATGCTACAGGCTCTGAATTGTACTCATTTCCAATTTGCTTTTGGAATTCAAATGTCGCTAATTTCGCTTCATTTTTTGTATTCCACACTCCATTAAAAAAGCCAACGACATACCCTGGTACTTCACAAACTGTTGCAGAACTTACATTGAAAGAGATTGACGCAGCTAAAGCGGTTATAATAATTTTTTTCATACATCATTCCACGCAATCGATATTAGATGGTAGGCGCGTCACAGTGCCATCAAGAGCTTCATTGAACGCTGAATATGCCGCTGCGCGCTCACGAGTGTTTGCTGTGTAATGTTCTATCGCTTTTAGAATTTGATGTGCATCGGCAGGGTTATCAAAAGCTAAACTCAAGCAACCGATAGCTACAGTAGACTCTTCATCAACTTGGAGGACTGCATCGATATCAGAATGATCAACAAGGACAGCTTCTTGGGTAGTTCTGGCAATACTCTTAACTTGTGTCTTTTGACTTGCTGATAAGTTAGCCGCTTCAATATATGCCAATATATCGTCTCGAATGGCTTCGTTATTGGTGACTGAACCTGTAAGCGAATCACTAGTGTCTAAGTCTGGGTACGTTCCTGACGAAACTAACTGACTTAAAGCATCTGTAGGTGAATTGATTGGTGTTGCTGCATTTACATCATCGGCACTATCAGAGTCACCACCACATGCCGTTAGCAACATGATGGCACATATTGGTAAAGCTTCCCTTATTTTCAACTTCATTGTCTACTCCTTGATCATAAATGTTAAGTTACTAAAATATAAGAGATTAACGCCAAGTGCAACGAGTCCCATACCACCCTTGAGCCGACCAAGTTGCCGCTATAGAGACTGGCGTTACATTAATATACCTAGGTCCGTTACACTTATATCAATACAGTAGATGTGGTTTGCATAAGGAAAAGTAAGCCAAATCACAGGTTTCTGAAATGAGTAATCAATCGGTCGTAACTTCTAATGGGGCATTTTCGAGTTTCATGGCACACCTTTGGACAGAAGCTTTTTCTAATTTAGTAAATGATGCATTATCTCCGGTATGGAGGAGCCATCAGAAGAGCACGACCTTAGAGGTTAAGTTCATTGTCACTTATGAGAAGTGAAAAAGCCCACTAGCAGGGCTTTTGTTGCAAGTTGCCACATATGATGCAATGCGCTACAATTGACATCAACAAACAAATGACCAAGGTAATACATATGGCTACTACAAGCGTTAGACTTGATGAGAGCCTAGTAGATAGAGCTGCAACCATTGGAACAGCTTTAAATCGAACGACCCCCAAGCAAATTGAGCATTGGGCGAAAATAGGCAAGATCATGGAGGATAACCCTGACTTAACCTACGAGTTCGTACTGCAGGCAATCATCGCTAAAGCCGAATTAGAGCACGGGAATACGACCTCTTATGAATTTAGCGAAAGTAACAAAGATTGAGCAAACTACGACATTTGCCAAGACAGTAAAAAAGCTACACAAAAACCAAAAACAAGATCTAGATAAAGCAGTGAAAGAGGTTATAGAAAACCCTTTTATTGGCGTGATGAAGAAAGGCGATTTGTCTTTTCTTAGGGTGCACAAGTTTAAGATGAACAAGCAGCTCACCTTGCTTGGGTACAACTACGATGAATACGGGACGTTAGTCCTGACCTTAATGGCGTTGGGCAGTCATGAAAACTTTTATCGCGATGCATCCAGAACATTTAGATAACCAAAGCCTCGCCAAGCGCGAGGCTTTTTTATACCCCTCAAACACCTACAAACTGATTGAAAAAGAACTTAAGGTAGCTAACGCTGAAAGAAAGGTGGAATCTACCCCCGTGAAACATCACGGGGATTAACAGTATGAGAAGAGTGGATAAGTTTTAATATGGTAAAAACCCATGAACAGGGTGTGAATGAGTAAAAGGTCTAGCCAATAATGGGGCACTTTCGAGTTAGAAAGTGCCACAGATAAAGATTCAACCTATGAAAGTTCTGGCCAAAAGTAAGTTAATGCAATGAAACTCCCTAAACCTCAATAGATTAGAACAAGTATTTTAATATCTTAAACACTTGCTCACCGCTACCCCGGCTGCTCAGGGAAAACCTTTACATTAGTTGGTATTTGGTACCAATCTAGTTTTTCACTAACCCAAACATGTGCTTGAGGTTCGAAAATATCAGCTGCCGACATATCAGTTGGTTTTAACTTTAATTTAACCGTTTGCGGTGCATCTGGATTGAAATGGTAAATTCTGTTTCCACAATTTGGACAGAACATCGCGCAATTACGATTGCCACTATCAGCTAAACGTTCCCAAGTTTTCAGTTGACCAGAAAACTCTATTTTCTCGGCATCGACAACTGCTGTAATGCTAAATGGGCTGGTAGACAGTTTTTGGCACTCTGTACAGTGACAAGCAAAGACCATTAGTGGTTTTTCATACAAGTCATAGGTCACTTGCCCGCACTGACATGCTCCTATAAGTGGATATTCCATTTATCACTCCTCCTCACAACATGAGTGGCAGCTAACTCCGAATTAAGTAACGAGTAACACTACCGTCTAACCTAAGTCATTACATCGTAAATCAACTTGAATTAAAAATCCGAGAAGTGTGTCCCTTCCCCTAATTGTACGAGGAGTTTACCAAGGCCATAACACCTAACAGTATAAAAATACTACCAGACCACCTTGAGAAAAAATCAACCCAGTTACTTCTTGCTTGAAACTTTTTCTGTAGATGACTCGCCATCAAAACACTTAACAGATCAGCACTACTAAACAATAAATTCGTAACAACTCCCAAAATAAGCAGTTGGAGCCAAACAGCAACACTTCCTGCTTCATTCACAAACTGTGGGAGAAAAGCAAGATAGAAAATTGCGGCTTTAGGGTTCAGAATATCTACAATGACACTATCAATAAACGTTCTTTTAGGAGAGGTAAGATTGCTTTCACAAGAAGTAATACGTAATTTTTTTGATAGATAGATACGTTGGAAACCCAACCAAACAAGATAGAGAGCTCCTAGCTTTTGAATGGCAGAATAGAGAGAAGGATTAGCTAAAAGCACAGAAGACAAACCTAATACAGCTAAAATTACATGAAAATAACCTCCTATATGAAGGCCAAAAGCTGCCATAATTCCTACTTTCTTCCCTCCTGACACAGCTTGAGCAATACTGTAAAGCATTGCAGGACCGGGCATAAACGCATATAGCAACGTAACAAATAAGTAAGTAAACAGTTCTGTAATTGAAATCATTGTCCACCCTCCAAGCTATATTTAAAGCCAGAAAATGTTGAGGCTAACTCACTTACTACATTACGCGCCTCCTTCAAATTGTAATTACCTTGTAGAACGCCTGCGATTACCTCAGCTAAAACAACTATTTGACTTTGTGTAACCCCTAATCGAGTAATTTCTGTTGCACCAAAACGTATCCCAGATAACAACTCTCTATCTTCAGGAAGTGGGACTGCATTAGCAAAAACCCCAACATCAGCTAGACGGTAGCATGCTAAACGCGCACCTTCTTCTCGAGTCCATTTCACAACAACTTGATGAGTTTCAGTAAAGCCTTCATCAGAACAGAGCACCTCCAACCCGTGCGCCTGTAAATTACTAGCAAGTTGCCTAGCATTAAGTATCCCTTGAGCCATATATTCAAGGCCATATTCCTTTAATTCTAAGCATGAGACCGTCAGGGCAGCAATTCGATTAAGTTGATGTGAACCAGTTAGCTTTGGGAATATAGTCGTGCTAATCGGAGAAGAAAACTTTTCCGAATTCCAACAAATTACTCCTCCCTGAGGACCACTAAACGTCTTTCCTGTCGATGCAGTGTAGATATCAGCTCCCAAAGACAGAGGGTTTGGATAAACTCCACCAGCAATCAACCCTGCTTGATGTGAGCCATCAAAAAGTAACATCCCTCCCCAACGAGAAATAATGTCTTTTATCTCTTTTACAGGAAAGGGAAAAAGGTTGAGACCTGCCCCTAAACTCACTAATTTCGGGTGTCTAAACTTAGCCATGTATTCAAAGGCGTTTAAGTCAATTTCGAGGGTATTCGGATCCACAGGAAGATCTGAAATGGAATAGTTCAAGATCCCCGGGGGGCCTAAACTATGGTTACTTGAGTTACCACCATAAAATGTATTGAGGGTGGACATATCTGATACGTTGAAATGGTTTTTGAGAACTGCATAGACAACCGTATTAGCATGAAGCCCTCCTAAAAGCCTAGGGTCTGCATGATTGCATTCAAATAATTCCTTAAGTAATACTATGCAAAGTGCTTCTATTTCATCAGCTTGATCAAGCCCCGTAAAAAAGCGGTTATTTCGCCCAATAGAACCGCCTGAGGCTCTAGACCCCAAGTCACAACTTAGTAGTCCCCGAGCTTGTAAACTCATAGGGCCTTCTGCTGCCACAAGGTTTATTCCTGTCTTCACTCTCACAGTCTCGTGTCGCTCTATTAAAGCTCTTAATTTTTGATAGAGCTCTTTAGAAGTCGAACACCCAAGTAAGGCAGAAGCATCATTCAGAATATTCATGTCATGCATTTGTTTGCTGATAATCACTTTCTAACCTCCCTTCTCACGTATAACTGTTACGTGTGTTAGACAGATCCTTACCACAGAGCAGTAAGCTCGAATGTCTTGTGATATCTATGTTTGAGCCATCAATAAAGTCGCCCAAGTGTCGAAATGGATAAATTTCCGTATCCGTTGCCGTTACTCTAAAATTAATGCCAAACCGGTCATTATAAGATGTATTAGGAAGAGAACCATGCATGGTTCTTTCCGTGAAAATAACAAATTCCCCTTTTTTCATAGGGATCGTCACTATATCTTCTTGGCTCTCGTCTACACCCAATGTTTTTTTTTGCAGGTAATTTTGCAAGTTCAGCTCGAACATAGGCTTTAACATCCTCGAATGATTTCCCACTAATTTGATAATTTTCAAAAAGCCCACTGGTATCAACGTCCAATACTAGTGTGTAATTGTTCGCCCTTTCGACAACATCTTCGATTGTTTTACAGTCAATAAATGGATCATGCCAAAACTCAGATTCTGTCATTGGAACCATGGTTTTAGGATATTGTTTTTTATGTGAACCACGAATGAAACGCAACGGAGCGCAATCAAGCTCAACATCAGTAAGGGCGACCCAAACAGTTAAATTCCACCAACGATCCCGCCTTTCATGTTTAGGCCTTAAACTAGGCTTATTATTGCCAATTTCTTCACCATCGAAATCTCCCCACTCTTGGTGCCAACCTGTACCGTTTTCTCCAGATTTCTTGTGAAAAATTTTTGAGCGCCAAAGAGCTAAATCGTCTCCAATCAGAGACTGTAGCTTTGGGATCAAAGCTGAATCTGTGAGCAACTCTTTAATTTTCGTCGATACTAAATGCCAATCCCTGACAGAATAACGACCATACAGGGGATGCGGCTCTGGGCTTTGAGCTATCTCCCTAACTTCCGTTAAAACATCTTGAATTAATTCGACATTTGCGAACCTCGGTAATGGTCCTAAATAACCATCCTCGGCGAAAAGACCTTATTTGCTCTCTCGTCAATCCTTTACTCTTGTCCATTGATTAGCTGCCTACCCTATGATGTTAAACAAAGAGCGTCGAACCTATCAGTCTTTATCGAATGGCCTAAAATTAATAATTAATAATTAATATTTAGAGAAAAGCGTTAGTTCTCGCGTACACTTATTCACAGAACTCCAAGTGTGACTCCCCAAAACACAAACTTTACCAAAAAACCTAATCTTAAAATTTGATGTACTTATGTTATTCCGACAGATATTTTAATCACCATTCCCAAAAATCCACTTCATATCTAAACCGTTCAACCTCCTTCTCGGTCAGTTCCGGTATTACTTTGATAGGTCTTCCTCTGCGTTTAGGGGGAGATTTCGTCGGCTTAGATTTGGAGGCTCTCACTTTTCGAGTTTTAGGGTTATTCACAAGCTGGCCTGATAATATTCCACTAATAACTTCCCCTATCGCCTCAGCAGATTGCGATACTTGCACATCATCCACGTGAGCATAACGAAGCGTGGATGAAATACGCGTGTGACCCGACAGTTTCGACACCATCGGAATAGGGAACCCCTCTAACACCGCATAACTGGCAAAGGTATGACGCAAATCGTGAATGCGAACATCCTCGATATGGGCTAAGGCTCGCACCTGTTGCCAGACCATACTAACCTTGGTCGACCGACTCACAAAACGACGCAAAGGCATAAACACATCATCGTGTGATTCGCTACGCTGTGTCCATGCTTGCTTTGGTATGTCTGAAAGGAGTTTCTGCGCTTCCTTGCCCACATACACCACCTTCGCACCCGTTTTGCTGTCCGGCAAGTGCCACTCCCTGCCTTTAACAAAAGACCATTGTAGGCCTGTTACCTCTGAAATTCGACACCCCGTTAACAGCACCAGTTTTAGCACCTGACAACAGCACGCTTCCAGATTACCTTGCTGGCTGACCACAGTTAATGCCTTATCCAATCGCGCTAACTCATCCAAACTCAAAAAACGATTGAGCTTTTTTTTTGCGACTTTGCTTGAGACCCTCACAAGGGTTTTCCATGCAATAACCTTGCTTCACCGCATATTTGAAGATAGAACGAAGCACATCAAGATTACGGTTGGCAGCCCCTGCGTAATTCTGGCTGAGTTCATCAAACCAACGATGCACATGAAACGAATCAATACGGCTGACAGGAAAACGTCCAAACTCGGGCAACAAATGCCTTCTTAAGGCGCTCGACGCTGTCCCTTGTGTACTCAGTTTCCATCCCTTGCAGACCTTATCCGTCCATTCTTCTTTCACCAAAGCATCAAAGCGAATTAACCGTATCGGTTTCGTCTCTTTTTCTAAAAAAGAAGACTGTAAAGCTTGCACGTGTTGTCTGGCTTGTTTTAGGGTGAATTGTCCCACGGCCGCTAACGTCTTATTGGGAATGGGTAGATAAGTCACATAGAAACGGCGATCATCGGCATAGACTCTAACCCCTAACGCGGGAATTTTGGTATCCCACACCGTATACGTTCGAGTTTTTGAATGAAGAGATTGAATCACTTTAGAAGTGAATAACAGTGACTTCATGAGCGCATCCCCTTAACGAGTACACCCGACACATGAGAGGCCGCCTGACACACGTCCTCACGTCCCAAATGCGCATACTTTAGCGTCGTTTCCGCTTCAGCATGCCCCAAAAGACGACTCAGCACGATCACGTTCACCTTCGACTGAATGGCAATACTGGCGTAGGGTGTGGTCAAAAATTGAAAATACAGGGGCATTTTTGGAACACTTTCCAATTAGTCTTTGTTTTCACTAAGAGGCTAAATTATCGATGAAAAACGCCCCTATTGGAAGGGGTTGGGGTGTAGATTTGACCACACTGTTTTTACATTAACGCCAAGTTACTCTTATACAGGGGCACTTTCACCCCAAAAATACAGGCTAGAAATGAAAAAATTCTAGAACGCACCATCGCATCAAACCAATCAAATATCCTTTTATATACTGGAGGCATTTCGTGAACAGTATCTAATCCTGATTTTCATTATAAACCCTTAACGAATATAAATTAAATGTAAATAATTAGCTCTTAGCCTTTGTGTTAACTTATAAAATAATAAGTAACTATCTACTTACTCTGGCAATAAGTAACAAAACAATAAGGGAATTCTTCATGGAAAGACAAATAAAACTATTTTCACTGAAGAGAAAAGGAGCAGCAGTCCCTAAATTAAACATAATTAGTATCAAATCAACTTTCTCATGAAGACGAAGCTTCTGGGTTTAAAGATACTTAATTTCAATTAATTTTGGTCGTTAAAATTATGGTTTTTCTTATAAAAAAGAGTGCGTTGCTATGAAAAATGAAAAGTCAGTGAAAACAATTCAAAAAAAATCGAAGTTTAGAGACTATTTACGCTATCTGCGGATTAAATTTAAAAGGTATAATTTTAAAAGTGGAAAAAATAAAAATGCATCTCTCGATGTGAGACACCTTTCTGACCATTTAAAAAAAGACATTGGTATATATGATAAAGACCACTAACATCATTAATATCTCTTCGTACTCTTGTCTTACTCGTTGTGTCACAAAGTTTAGTTGCACTACATGCGCACTGATTTTTAGAGGCAATTAGGCTGCTGTCTGCAAAATGTCTCCCAAAAAGATAATCCTTCAGGATTATATGAGCTGTCCATTTTAATTATCGACCATAGTTCCACTCCTACAAGGGTGGAACTAGCTTCCTCATCAGGTTTCCATTCCGGGCACTGATACATCTTACCTTGCCAGTGACTTTGCTCAACGATTAGACAATGGTCAATATTGTGTAGAGACAGATAGAAAAGGAGTACTTCTTTGATTTCATCATCAATGCTACAGGAATACAACGTTCACTCGATAGAAGCAATCCGGTACTTGATAGCCTGCTAAGTCAGAAACTGGTGATATTCAAATGGGCTTGTATGCTCTTGGGCGGATAACTTGTGGTGATTTTTACATAGTCAATAACATAGATATGATTAATAACCAAATCTCCACTTTATTGTCATCCTTCAAGCTAAAAAAAGGGGAAACCAAAACATGTATCTAGCCTCATTCATAGCTTTGGTTGGCTCGCTCTTATTTACATATTTCGAGATACCACTAGGTGTAATGTTCGGTGCCCTGATTGCTCTTTTGTTAACGGTAAAAACAGGGTTTACTCTAGCTCTTCCCAAAAGCACATTGACCGGAGTACAGTTAATCCTTGGTGCCACAGTGGGCTCAATCGTCCCTATGCAGACTCTTTCCAAGGGTTATCCGATATTACTTTTTGTGGGACTCGTCCTTTGTATGTCCGCACAAGTTCTCACCTCGTATCTCTGGCTTTCTAAGCGAGAGAAATGGTCAAAATATGAAAGCCTACTTGGGGCGGTCCCGGGAGCGATGGCCGCGGTTCTTGTCATTAATGAAAATCACAATTCACCTTCTAGTAAAGTGATTTTCACTCACACAGTTCGACTCATTTTCTTAATCATAGCTTCCGCTCTTCTTGTCTCAGCGGACAATTCACCAGTTCCTGGGCCGGCTATTTCCTTAGACAACCTTTGGATACTTCTCCCACTTTTCCTCGCCTACTTTTCAGGTTTGCTTCTCGATAAAATTGGTACTCCAGCACCGTATATGGTGACTGGGATGTTAGCAACTATGTTTGTGAACTCTGAGTTACCGTCATACAACTTTCTTGTCCCGACAGAGCTTGTTTTTATTGCAACATCCGCTCTAGGGGCATTAATTGGGATTCGTCTAAAAGATATAACCGTTGTAGATATCTTCTCTTATGCGCGAGCTGGGATTATTGCTACAACGTTAAGTCTTACAGTCACAGTTGTTTTTGCATATATATTCAGCAAGCTAATTGATAAGGAGTTCATCGTACTCTTGATGTCGTGGGTTCCGGGCAGTGTGGAGTCTATGACTGTCGCTGCCATTTATCTTGGACTAGAGCCTGCATTAATAATGCTTAGTCATATCATTCGCATGATAATGCTTCATTCTATCCCTCTCGGCTTCAATATTTATAAGTATTTACGGAGACAATTATGAAATGGGACATTGGTGTTGGCTTGGTTTCATTAAAAAACCTCAGTTAAGACTGGTTTTTTGCTTTTTCCATTCCTAATAAGCTCTTTTCACTTAAATGCATTTAATTTACCTATTGAAAGAAATTCAACTGGAACTTCCGTTCTTCAACGGTATCCAGTCTGTACTTTGTAGTATTGAAGAGCGGAGTTACGCTGCTTCTATCTAAAAACATCAGAAACAATAAAGCTTGAGAAGTACAATATCCTCTCATCATTTTTTGCTTTGAACACATTATTCATCATCGGTAAATCTATCTAATTTCTATTTAGACCGTCAACCTCCTTCGGTAATCACACCACTCCCAAAAAGTGAACACTAAGGCGATCTTTTCCCAGAGCACACCCAGAGCACAGTCCCAATGCATGGCGGCATAACACGTCTCTGGACAAAAGTTTGTTAGGCGATTTACTCTATTTAGACCATTACGTATTAGAAAAAATATAGGTATTACACGATATATTTTGGTTATCACTCCTCAAGGTATGCTCAATATTTACACATAGAAAGACTGTGCTATTCAATAGGCAATCTCTAAACATCGCCAGCAACCACGACATCATAATGTATGGGTTCGACGTCATATCATGGTGAGAGCTGCGTTAAGTTGCTTAAACAATGGTGGGTGATTAAAAATATCAGTCATAGTACGACTAGGTTTATGGATTTAGAGCGTACTGCGGGAATCGCCCCCGCATCATCATCTTGGAAGGCTGAGGGTAATAACCATTAAACGCTGTACGCTTTGCGTTCATATTCCTTGATAATCAGTGGGGTGCTTAGTCAGTTTTAGCCTAGAAAGCCAAATCAGACTTGAAATGGACATCCACATAGTATTTCATATGCTCGGAGCGACAATACCCGCTCCCCAAAGGACGCGAACCGAAGTAGAAAAAAGAGATATTACATACGCCGAATCAACCATTTAGGGATTGGTTCTACGCACCCATCAATCGAGGCTCACTTCTGTGGCCAATTCAACTCGACCACAATAAAAGAACATTATGAAGAGTAAAAGAAGCAGACTTCGAGATCATGAACTGGAAGCCAGTTTATTCAAAAACCGAGCCGTGTTTGCTTTCGTATGTATTGTCTTTCTGGCCGGGCTGCTGGTTCTCAACATTTATAACCTGCAGGTGACAAAACATCAGTATTATCAGACACGCTCTAATTCTAATCGTATCAAAATCATTCCTTTGCCGCCGACCAGAGGGCTGATTTATGACCGCAATGGCGTCCTTTTAGCAGAGAATGTGCCAGTGTTCAGCTTAGAACTCGTGCCAGAAAAGATAAAGAATATTCCCAAAACGATTGAGAGACTCCGTGAAATCATCGATATCTCTCAAGAGCAAGAAGAAAGGTTTAATACAAACCTCAAACGGGCACGACGTTTTAGTTCCGTGCCTCTGTTGGACAACCTCAATGACGAACAAGTCGCCAAATTCTCGGTCAATCGCTATAAATTTCCCGGCGTGGATGTCATGGCAATGCTCAAGAGACATTATCCCTACGCCGATATTTTGACCCATTCACTCGGCTATGTAGGACGCTTGAACGAGTCGGACCTCAACAGGTTCATCAGTGAAGGGAAAGAGCTCAATTATAAAGCCACCAGAAACATCGGGAAAATTGGCATTGAACGCTATTACGAAGACATGCTCCATGGCAAAGTGGGCTATCAAGAAGTCGAAGTGAACAGTCGTGGTCGCGTCATACGTGTACTCAAATACGTGCCGCCTATCCCTGGTCAAGATATCACCCTCAATATCGATATTGAGCTTCAAACCTACATCCATAACCTGCTTGGCGGTCGAAAAGGTGCCGCCGTGGTGCTCGATCCTCGCGATAATGGCGTCTTAGCGATGGTGTCCAGTCCGAGCTATGACCCCAATGCCTTTGTCAGCGGCATCTCCAGGGCCGCCTATAAAGCCTTGCTCAACGACAGAGATAGACCCTTGGTCAATCGCGCCACGTTAGGTACCTATTCTCCAGGCTCGACCATCAAACCCTTTGTTGCCGTTGCCGCCCTCAATGAGGGGATCATTACCCCGAGAACCAAAATTCGCAGCGTTGGCGCGTGGCGAGTTCCCAACAGCAACTCTCGCGCGTTTCGCGATTGGCTCAAATGGGGCCATGGTAGCGTCGACGTGACTCACTCTATCGAACAATCCGTCAATACCTTCTTTTATCAGATCGCCTACGATATGGGCATTGACTCACTCTCCAATTGGATGATGATGTTTGGCTTTGGCCAAAGTACCGGGATCGATATATTCGAGGAAACGTCGGCAAATATGCCAACCAGAGATTGGAAAAGAAGTCGTTTCAATAAACCTTGGTACATCGGTGATACCATCCCTATCGGGATTGGACAGGGTTACTGGACCACTACCCCCATCCAAATCGCCAATGCCACTTCCATCCTAATCAATGATGGCCGAAAAAAACCGATCCGGTTGCTCGATAGTGTGTCGGGTCACAACGCGTCGACCGCCAAAGAGCCAACCGAATTCCCGCCGATCGAAGGTGTACCATCAAACTACTGGGTACTCGCCAGATACGGCATGTATTTGGTGAACCACGGTAAAAAAGGCACCTCCAGAAAAGTGTTTCGAAACGCTCCCTACAAGAGCGCCGGGAAATCCGGTACCAGTCAGGTCTTCGGTCTGGCAGAAAACGAAGAATACGATGCTGAAAACATTCCCGAACACCTAAGAGATTTGGCCTTGTTTACCGGCTTTGCCCCATACAACGATCCGCAAATCGTCGTGACGGTGATCCTCGAAAACGCCGGTGGCGGTTCATTCAATAGTGCGCCCATCGTTAAGAAGATTTTTGATCACGTGTTACTCGAACCAAGTCAGTGAAGTCCGAGCGATAACCCAATCGGTAGCAGTGGGCGATAGCGTCATCGCCCAAGGCTGGCCCGCATTCCCGCGGCAGCCTCAAACGGTTCATTGTAAGATCAGACTGCAAATATGATTGTCTTGCCAATCATAGTGACAAACAAACGTGTCGCTAGTGCCCGTTTCCAACTGAAGCTCAGGCGTAAATGCCAAGCTAACATACCGTTTCTCTAATCACCCTTGCTCGCTCAAAGCAAAAATAGGCCCCAATGTATTGATACGTCGCTTTAAATAACGCTTCTTTGGCCGAAAAGACGAGGGTGCAGATAAATCACATCAATAAGTAGAGCGGGAAGGCAAATTATTGTTGGCAAGTCGAATTTGCCCCCTGATACATCACGGGAATTCACGACGAACAGTATTAGAAAAATGGATAACTTCTAGTAGGGCAAAAACCCATGAACAGGATATAAATGAGTAAAATCACTAACCAATTTTGGTCGGATAAGCGACACCTGTTACCAGGTGCCGCTCTCCTAAGAACCCAGCGTGCAACTTTCACTGCACTGGGCTCAAGCCTCCGCGAAGGCGTACTATGTACACCCACTTGCCAATAAGGCAGATTTTGCAATGCACATTTGAAGCTTCAATACTTACGACCAAAGCTATTCTGGTTAAAGAGTAGCGTTGATGTTCATTAGGAGAGGCACTAACTTTATATAAAGTCATCATTTGCGTTTCTCCTTTAATAAAGTTCCTCAAATCATCTTGCAACGGGAGACCCGCTGGAAGTAGGCTCACTTTCGTGCCAGACATAAGTCTGTATCTGCATCATTACAATACAGCATTAGCTTTCTCCAGCATCCTCTACCTGCACCACTATCGGCTTTCTTCGCAGAAAGCTTTCCTTTTGAATTTTCTCTTCGCCAAGTATTCTTGGTGCTGAGGGTCAAATGGCGTTGCGGCACTTCGGATTTTCACATGTCTTTCTATTGATACTTTGGCTATTTGAAATAGATTGAACTGACAATCCATATTCATTATCTTCTGCCAACCGTGAAATTGCCATTGGCCTTTTCGGTTGATGAAGTACTTATGGGTGACCCAACTTTTTGATTTAGTTGGGTGACGCCTAATAGCCCAGAGCCATAATGCTTGGAATAGTTGGTGTCCAACGTATCCGAAAACTCGTTTAGCAACACAGTGGCGATAGTAATTCGCCCATCCCCGCATTTTGGGGTTTATCATTTTGATAAGGTTATTTACGGGGATCGTTGCGTGAGTTTTGATGAGTCTACGCAAGTTACTTAAGAATGACAGTACATTGGTTTTACTCGGTTTTATGAGTAGCTTTCCTTTGTATTTTCTGTGGTTAAACCCTAGAAAATCGAATCCATCATCAATATGAGTTGTGCGTGTTTTTTCATCGGAAAGTGTTAGACCTCTTTCTAGTAGAAATTCAGTAATCAATGGCTTTATGTCGTTCTCTAATACATCCTTTGATGTACAAGTGACAACAAAATCATCAGCGTATCCAATAAAGTTGGCTCTTGCTTTCTTCTTAAGAGCCAAGGACTTTATTTGTTGTTCAAGCCCTGCGAGAGTGATTAGCATTAATGTTGGAGAAATTATGCCACCTTGTGGCGTGCCTTCTTCCGTACGATAAAACAACCCTTTATCTACAAAACCAGACTTCAACCATTGTTCCAACATACGCTTGTCTACAGCGATGTTATCAAGAAGCCATTGGTGCCCGATTTTATCAAAACAGGATTTAATATCTCCTTCAAGAACCCATTTAGCTGCCTTCTTTTGAGCCAAGCATAAGAAAGACTGCGCTATTGCATCAGTAGTGCTTCGGTTTGGTCTGAAGCCGTAACTATTTGGGTCTGAAATTGTTTCCGAGATAGGCTCCAAAGCAAGGAGGTGGAGCGCTTGTTGCGCTCTATCTGCCATACAAGGAATACCAAGTGGTCGAAGCTTACCGTTCTTTTTAGGGATGTAGATACGCTTGAGTGGTTTAGCTTGATAAGCTTTTCGACTCAATTGATTCACTGCATTCATGCGACGTGCATCTGTATTCCAGAGCACGCCATCTATTCCAGGCGTTTTACTACCTTTGTTTTGAGATACTCGCTTAACAGCAAGAAGTTTTGCTGAACGAGAATGGGTTAGTATCCACTGTAAGGCTTTTGCTTTACCGTGATTACCTTCTCTAGTTGCCTTTGCGATACGCATTTGGAGCTTTAAGACATGCGCCTCCACAGCCTTCCAGTTAATGGATTGCCATTGTGCACTGTCAGAAGATGCACTAATCTCGTTCGAAATCATCATTTGCTTTTCTTCCTTAATAAAGTTCTTCAAACTCTCTCGCAACGGGAGACCAGTTGGAAGTGGGCTCACTTTCGTGATCAGGCATGTGCCTGTATCTGCATCATTACAATCCAGCTTTCGCTTTCTCCAACCTCCTTTACCTGCATCACTATCGGCCACATAGGCTTTCCCAGAGGGAGTGATACAGGCTTACCATGTTCCGTAATGTCAGGGTAGATGCCCACTATAATGCGGAGAGCATTTCGATCACGAAAGAATACACACAAACTTCTTTCCTACTCTCGTTGCTTATTTAGCTACAGCGTCTAAACCACTTCCGCTGCTTGTGAAATTACGCATCTGACGTGGATTCACTTCTGTTCATCATACTGACTCCCTAGCACTTACCCGATTTATGTGGTTATCAGGAGGAGCTTCCTCTCGCGATTCAGTTCCCGTCCATCAGATAGACTTTGTTACATTGTCAGGCTCGCTTCTTTATTCAGAGCCGTAGGGTCATTTGGTGATACAAATGGTTCGCTCTTTTCGTGGCGAACAACGATTCATACGACTTCATGTCGCACTAAATGGATTCACATATGTTCATCATACTGACTCCCTAGCACTCACCCGATTTGTGGTTGTCAGGAGGAAGTTCTTCTCACGATTTACTTCCCGCCAAGTAGTTACTTGACTTCGTTACATTGTCTGGCTCGCTACTTTATTCAGAGCCATAGGGTCATCTGGTGATACAGATGGTTCACGCTTTCGTGGTGAACAACGCTTCATACGACTTCACGTCGCACGGGTAGATCTGAGCTAGTTGGCACTTTTTGAAGAAAGTGCCAAGAGTAAAGCTTCAGATCTATGAAGCCTCTGGACAATTCCGTGTTATATGTATTGTTAAATTAGCATTTAACGGATTACTTTAGGGGCTCTTCTCCGCTTAGATGAGTCTATAAATTAACAATAAAACCGGTAACACATTGATTTATAATCGCTTCCCACCTTATATCTCAGTATTGTAGTTTGTCGTTATTATCTTCCGCTCTATTTAACTTTAAAGGCCAATCCGTACAGTCTGTAACGCTCGAAGAAAGCTCTCATTCAGTACTCGTCAAATGCAAGCGAGATAGACGCTGTAAAGTTGTTGACCCTGAGACTGGAGCACCGCGCACAGTCGACCACTATGTTCACCGTCGCCTGTCGGATTTACCTGTCAGTGGTCGCCCTTGCGTTATAGAAATTGAATTGGCTCAGACAAGAGATAGGCTCGGCCGAAGGTTGGTTGAAGCGACTGATTTTGTTGATAAGGGGAGTCGTTATACCAAGAGATTCTGTCACTTTATTAGTGGACTATGCAGCTATATGAGCATCCACGCAGTGTCTAAGCATTTAGACATACGCTGGGAAACCGTGAAAAATATCGATAAAGCATTTCTGTTATCTACCTTGCCCGCTTTAGAGCCTAAGAGGTTGACCAACCTTGTTCATATTGGCGTTGATGAAGTCGCCAGGGCTAAAGGCCATGACTATATGACCGTCGTTTATGATCTCGTTTCAGGACAACTTATTTGGGTTGACCATGGGCGGACTTCAAACGTACTCATCAACTTTTTTGAACAATTATCACCGCAAACGAGAGACGGCATCCAAGCGGTATCAATGGATATGGGGCAATCTTACCAATCAGCAGTGAGAAACGCTCTTCCGAATGCAGACATCGTTTTTGACCGGTTTCACGTTATGCAGAACTACTCTCTTCTGATAAGGAAAGAGCGTAATAAAGCGTTTAGGAAAGGAACACATGACGAGAAGAAAATGCTTAAAGGGACGCTATTTTTACTCCTCAAAAATGCGCCGAAATTAAGCGATAAGCAGTCAGATAGGCTAGATGATTTACTTGAAAGCAATAAGACTCTTTGTACGATTTATATGCTCAAAGAGCAGCTTCAAGCCTTATGGGATGAACGTAATTTTGACCTGATGATCGCAGCTCTTGATGCGTGGTGCCAGCTTGCTAAAAAGACGAGGATCTTATCTCTCATCAACTTCGCAGACGCGCTTTGGGAGAGAAGAGTTGGGATCTGCAATTATGCAAAATATAAGCTGACGAATGCCCGAGTGGAAGCAGGGAATGTATCGATAGGTCTTCTTAGACGGCGAGCCCGAGGAGTAAGGGATACTGATTACTTTAAATTGAAGATTAGACAAACCTCAATCCTAGAAACTCACTCTACCATTTACCCAGAAATCAAGCTCATCTAAGCGGAGAAGAGCCCTTTAGGTACAGCAAAACCCCTAATAGTGGTCAAATTCACTTAGCCACTACAGAACAAAAAATATATTGATACAGTGCATTTACTAGGGGAGCATTCAACAACCTCTGCTCTAACGATGAAGAGGTGGACACTTCACTGCAAAGTTTTCGCATACTCGCGCATAACTCTGGCATTGTCCGCGTACTCTTCATTACCACATGGTTCACCGTTGTTGCTGATCAGAGGGCTTGAATAAGCAGGGACAACCTTTTCAGAATAACTCATGACTGTCCCGTAGTTAGAACAATGAAAAGCTCCAGAATAAGGTTTTACTTTACTTCTATTTGCAGCAAAGACCTGTTCCATGATCCAAAAGTCTCCACTTTCAGAGTTAGGCCGTTCATGCATTGCCCACCCTAAATGTCCTAGCTCATGTTCTAGCACGGTAATCGGGAAGTCCTCCGCAAGCAGTACAAAGCTGTCGTTCAAGTTAACCATTGTCATCCCATTAATCTCCTCTTCGATGACCAATGGATGATTATCACTTAAAACCAAAACGTACTGCTCTTTTGGAGCGTCTAAAAACGAGTTTACCTTCGAAGAACTGATTGCTTGTTTTAGGTCTGAATGCACAGAGGAGATAGACATACTGTCATGAGATATTGATACAGAATGGCTATCCTTGAACACACGAGTTATAGGGATGCATGAGTTAGACAGTATCGTATTAGACATCTTTACCGCTTCTTGCAATCTGCCTTTTAACTCTTCCTTGTTACCAATCTGATTATCAATATAAAAGGTGACATTGGAATTAACGCTTCTTTCTTCTTCGCACTCCGGGAAAGTAAAATTTGGTTTCGTATTTCTTTGGCTGTGCATAATTATAATTACGATCACAATAGAAGCGAGAGTTAAATTTCTTTTAGTCTTTTTCATGAATCCCTCGGTCGCTATTGAGCGTTAAGTCATTAAATGTTTTAAAAAGAATAAACCCGATACTAACAATAGGAAATAATTACCACCACTAATTATTTATCGGTCACTACGGTGATATAGGCGACCTTAATGATTAAATTATGTAATTAGCTTTTTTTGCTTCTTGCATGGCCAATGCAATTTTATTAGCCCCTGATTCAGCTATGTCTTTTAATTCCTTAGTGGTCTTTAATATTAGCTCGGACTTATCCATTATGTTCCCTCTATCTTTGAATTTTCGAAAGAAGCGTTAAATAAAGTAAAACGATCTAAGGAGAATAAACTAAAAATATCAACTATATTAATAATTAAGTAATAATTTATTAATATCAAATCTTTACATACAGTAGCATTGCAGGCTATGGAAATTATCAGGCCTAGACTAAGTATGAATAGTTATAATGACCCTTGAGATAAAATACGCTGGCATAATGAAGAACACTTCTCCATTGATGACGAAGTTGAATTTCATTTGGTTTCTTGGGGGAGTCCAAAAAACATTATTGAGTTTGGGGTATATCACGGGGCGAGTCTCGTTTTACTCGATAAGATTTACACCCCTGAATCCATCATAGGCATAGACAAACGTCGAGAACATCCAGCCTTAAGTCAATACCGAAAGGGGCCTTCAGCACACTCGGTAATAGAGCCTTATTGTGGAGTAAAGCAAGATCATACAGACAAGCTCATTCAAATATTAGAATTACACTTCCCCAAAAAAAAATGTAGACCTAATTATTGATGATTGCAGCCATTTATATGAACCAACAAAAGCCGCCTTTTTGACATCATTCCCTTATCTAAAATCAGGTGGGATATACATCATAGAAGATTGGGGATGGGCGCATTGGCCGGGTGAGTTTCAAAAGAAAGAGTTTTTCCCCGGAACTCCTTTAAGTAAATTGGTTTTCGAATTACTCATGCTTCAAAGCGTCATTCCAAATGTCATAG
>NZ_JBFRTD010000028.1:0-14523 GCF_041473955.1 Vibrio sp. 10N.222.54.E6
TTCTTAAACGATCGGCATTACTATGAAGGGCGGTTTTTTTGTATCTGGTTTCTGCTCCTGAAAGGTGTTGTCTCAGGTTACAGAGTCATTCGAAAAGCATTAGAAATCAAAGGTTGAGAATGAATACGCCAAAATATGGTCGGCAATGTATTTGTGAGTGGCGGTGGTTGGGTGTGTCACCCCCCAGAAGACATAACTGTCTGATCCGTACGCTGCGCAATCATTGGTTAAGCTGTGACTTTTTAGGTAGTCGGCTGCTGAGCTTCTATTGATATTAAGGCAAGCATCACTCGCGTTTCGAAAGCCATGTTGCTCTGGATTATCGGTAATGCTGGCGAACAACGCACTCGCATCAAACAACACCACGTTTTTACCCATACTTTGGTAATACTCGGCCTGCGTCTTGATGAATTGGTTGAACTCTAAAATCTTGCCACGAACTTTAACAATCTCTTGTTCAGTTGAGTATTTGAATTGAGGTGCTTTGGTTGCATCGGGCAAGGTGAACAGCAGGATATTGTTTGCACCAGATTCCGTTAAGCGGATCAAAGCGCTGCTGAAATCGGCCTTTACATCGGCCACTTCGCGGTTGTAGTTCATAAAGTCATTAAGGCCAAACTCTAAAGTAAACAACGAGTTTTCTGGGCGGTAGTTTTTGGCGACTTTCATATAGGTTAAGTAAGAGGTGACTTGGTCATATACTCCGGTTAATGCGACGTATTGATTGGTGCCAGCAGCCCCACCTACTGCCCAGTTATAAAGAGGCACATCTTTCGCCTTGGCTAAATACTCTGTCCAGACTAAACCGTTTGAAAAGTGCCCTAAAAACCATGAGTTTGCGTTCGGGAAAACCCATTGAGAACCGTTAAATAGGTTACCGGTGTCAGAAAGACTATCACCGAAGGTGACGATACGGTTGATGGTGTTCGCTTGGACAACGTTGTCATTTGTCCAAATCGAGTGGTTATAAGAGAAGCGATTGTCTGCTGCAAAGTAAGTGATGTCTGCGGCGTCATGTTGGATGTCGAGCGTCTGTTCACAACGCTGCTTGATTTCAGATTGAGGAGCGTCACTGTAGAACATGTTCTTGAAGGATACAGAAGACCACCAGTATCCATTGATCGTGTAGTAATCACCATTTTCCTTTTTTGCCCATTTCCAGTCGGTAGCTGGAGAGTCATGTGAGGCATCGGTTCGATACCAGCATCGAACATAAGAATAGGTTTCTGAACCTTGTGTACTAAATACTTGTGCGGATGTAATGGATTCAGGTGTCGGTATTGAATCTTCAGCAGCATAAGCGCCAAAAGGCAGGGTTAACGCGAGTATAAAAGCCGTATTTTTCATCACTGTATTCTCTTTTATATTTAGTGAGCCAAACAAAACGTTGTTGCTTGTGACTGTTTTAATAACTAAATTGCAAATAACTGGTATGACCTATATCCAAGATCAATAGCTCTCGTCAATACATTCAGTTTGTTAGCGGCTTATAACTGGCATCAGTGTCAAAGTTTCAACCACTTTTTGATTGAAAAACAATGGTTTCGAAGTGAAATGGCTAATATCTAACATTTGATTTTAACGAACTATCGCAGGCAACACGTCGTCATTGACCGGCACGGGATGATTTGTCTATTGAATGCTTAAATGAAAACGTGATCAGAAGGGTGTGAGGTAAATTATAATTTAATCAATAGCTTACCCGTTGGTAATGTCAAGCGAAGTTGCAATTCTAATGTTCATCACAATTGTTTAATTCAAGTTCAATATCACAAATATCAAGTTTTCACTTTTTGTTTTATAAAATCATCATCTACGGTTTCTTTACTCGTCAGAGGTCTAATCTGTTTAAGGAAAGAGCATTGAAAAAGATATTAATTTGGACGATAGCGTGCCTATCCAGTTTTGGCGTCTATGCCGGAACAAGCGCATCAGCATTAGAAACCAGCGGATACACTGCAACGAAATACCCTATTATGCTGGTGCACGGCTTGTTTGGTTTCGATACATTAGCAGGCGTGGATTACTTCTATGGCGTACCGGAGTCTCTAACTAAAGATGGTGCGAGCGTATACGTTGCTCAGGTTTCTGCTACCAACAGTTCCGAAGTTCGTGGTGAACAGTTACTCGCTCAAGTTGAGACGCTGTTAGCCGCGACAGGGGCGAGTAAGGTGAACCTTGTCGGTCACAGCCACGGCGGACCAACAGCGCGCTATGTGGCATCAGTTCGTCCTGATCTGGTAGCCTCAGTGACAAGTATTGGTGGTGTTCATAAAGGATCTAAAGTGGCAGACCTTGTTCGCGGGACGGTATCTGAAGGGTCAGTTTCAGAAGGTATCGCGGTTAAATTGGCTGGTGGATTGACGGCGCTGATCAACCTGTTATCTGGTGGAACGGATCTTGACCAAGATGGCCTTGCGTCTCTTGAAGCGTTGACCACTAAAGGTTCGCTTGCATTCAATCAGTTTTACCCTGAAGGCGTGCCAACGTCTGAGTGTGGTGATGGTGAATGGCAAGCAAACAACGGTGTCTATTACTATTCATGGACAGGCTCTTCCACTTTTACCAACCTTCTTGATCCTACCGACGGAGCGATGACAATCCTTGGTTTAGCTTTTAATGAACCTAATGACGGGTTAGTGGGAGCATGTAGCGCGCATTTGGGCAAAGTGATTGGTGATGATTACAAAATGAATCACCTAGACGAGATCAATGGACTATTGGGTATCCACCATCTTTTTGAGACCGATCCAGTGACCTTATATCGTCAGCATGCCAATCGATTGAAGTTGGCTGGCCTTTAGGTTGCACTGCCCATTCATAAAGAGAACAAGGAAAGTATGATGAAAAAGACCGCCATTTTGTCGATAACCACGATAGCCCTGATGAGCACAGCGGCGGTCTTTTTGTATTTACAAAAGGAAGACCCAAATTCACACCGTGACGGCAAACAAAGCGCTTTTTTATTGAAGGTCGCTTCTCAACAAGATACTGAAATCGATAACGCATCAGCCAAAGACATGATGGAATATTTCGTGTCAGGCAATACAGAATTAACCCTCGAAGATATTCGTGACAACGTGGCAAAACATCATGAGCAATCACAGGTCGCGATCGTTGATGAGGCACTGTTTGCCAATTATCTTGAGTACAAGTCGGCACTGACATCATTAGATGTCCAATTTGATACCAACTCAATATCCGCAGAGGACCTACGCGCACTGAATCAAGCTCTCCTCGATCTTCAAGCGCAGTTTTTCAGTGAGAGTGAGATAAGTATTTTGTTTACCCATGACAACAGAATGAGGGAAATCGCTTTAGAAAAGTTACTTCTGAAACAAGAAGGGCTAGACGAGTTAGAATATCAGCAAAGGCTTGAGTCTTATCTATCTGAACAGCCAGATTACGTTCAAACGAGCCATCAGAATCAGGTATTACTCCCACAGCTATCCAGTTCAGAAGGTCTAGACGAACAAGGTAAATACTTGAAAAGAAGCGAACTGGTCGGAGAAGAAGCGACACAGAGGCTCGAAGCGCTTGATCAACAAAGGGCGGACTTTGATGGAGCTTTAGAAATTTACTTTGTTGAACGAAATGACATTTTGAATGACTCCGAACTCTCTGAAATTGAGCAACAAGAGACTATCGCACAACTTCGGACTACGCATTTTCAGCCAGAACAACGTCGAAGAGTCGAAGCGATTGAAAGAATCAGATCCGTTGAGAGCGGTCAGTAATCTCCAGCAATTAAAAAAGCCAACTACTGATGACTCAATAGTTGGCTTAATAATGAAGGTCGGTTACTGCAATCTATACATGGTAAGTAAGTGCTTACAGTTTAAGGCTTAAATTTTGTATCCTAGAGCCTATACCATAAGCCGTTACAGCTGAACCTTAAAGCTTATTCGCCCTTAACCCTTAAACCTTAAAGAAGCCCAACTGCTGCTTTTGTTGTTCAGCGAGGTTTGATAGCTCGTGGCTTGCTGCTGCAGCTTGGGTAATGCCTGTTACATTTTGGCTTACTAAGCTGTAGATATTTGAGATATTACGGTTAATGTCTGAAGTCACTTGGCTTTGCTCTTCTGCAGCAGCGGCGACCTGAGTGTTGATCTCCGTGATATCCGTTACTGAGTTCGCAATGCCTGAAAGTGCAGAGCTTACCTCACCCGAAAGCGTCTGGTTATGTTCCAACATAGACAGCGAACTGCTCATACTCTCATTCGCGTTTCCAGATTGAACCTGCAAGCCTTCAATGATGGTTTGGATTTCTTTGGTCGAATCTTGTGTACGTGCTGCTAGCATTCTCACTTCATCAGCTACAACCGCAAAACCACGTCCGCTTTCACCTGCACGAGCGGCTTCAATGGCAGCGTTAAGCGCAAGAAGGTTAGTTTGCTCTGAGATGCTTTGAATAACCTCAATGACATTACCAATCTTCTCTGAGTGCTCTTTTAGCGTGCCAACAACGTTCGCAGCTTCGCTAAGCTGAATCGCCATTTGCTCGTTTGCTTGGTTACTTTCATTAAACAAGCTCATGCTGTGTGTCGCCATTTCGTCAGCTTGCTTAGACGCGGAGTCGGCTTGTACTGCATTTTCGTTGACGTTTGCTGCTGTGCTCTCAAGTTGATTCACGGCAGAAGCAACTTGTTCCACTTCTTGCTTCTCTTGGTCTGAGTTCGCACTTGATTGTGTCATTACAGCAGCTAGTTCAGTCGACGCTGACGCAACTTCTATGCTGATTCGAGACAGTGAACTTACCGTGTCACGCAATTGCTCAACGGATTTGTTTACGTCTTGCGCAAGACGTGAGATCTCATTGTCTCCATGTTCTTCGGCTTTTACTAGCAGGTTACCTTTTGCTACTTCGCGCATGGTTGCCTGAATATTGTTGATTGGTTTAACAATGATGCCAGCCAGTGTCCAGCTAATAACAAGAGCAATAGATAGAATCACTAGAAGCCCAATAGTTGCAGTATTTAGGGTGCTAGTGTGTTGCTGACCATTGGTATGGACTTGTTGAGTCGCAAGCAAGTTTAGCTTTTTAGAAAGACTGTCGATTGCTTTTACCATTTCATTACCAGCATGGCGGTATTGGTCAATTGCCGTTTGGTAACGAGTATCAAAGTCAGAAGTTAGCACTGAATTACCGTGTTTTGCCTTTAACAGGGGAAGCATGGTATTGCGTGAAAAGTTAACGTAGTGGTCCATCGCTTTGCTCATTGCTGCGACTTCATCTTGCATACCTGGCACTGTGTCTAATGAGCTCAGTAGGCGTGAGTTTTGATCGCGTTTTTGATTAAGCGTTTCAACGAGTGTGTTTACATCATCAGGGTTGAACAAGCTATAGATTGCTTTGATGCGCATGCCGTAACTATTGTCGACGATTTCGCTGAGTTCTTCTTTATGTAGAATGAGTTGATCTGTTGCTGTTGATACATCTTTAAATGCGTTTTCCAGCTTGTCACCACCGATGATGACACCCGTCAAAAGTAATACGACGGAAAAGAGTACTGGAATAAGAATTTGTATTTTAATTGATAAGCCACTGAGAAGTTGGCGCATGAATTGTCCCTCTATAAATAAGTAAATGAGCCGATGCAATTGCTTTTATTATAATTATCCCGTGATTCTAACTACTGAGAATGACAATTCAATCAGTAATACATTCGATTTAGATATATGCGATAGGTAATTGATAAATTACGGTCATTTATTGTGCAAAATGAGCGTTTTTCTTTATTTCTCTATGGTTTACCCGTTTCGGGTGGCTGTGCGGTAATTGGTAATATTCGGAGTTGGTGGAATGTTGAACGATTTGGGTTAAATAGATTGAAATAAATGTTTAACGTTTATGAGTTATTTAAACTTATTGCTTCAAGGTTATTTGACACGAAAAAAGACGAAAATAAATGTCAGCTGTCATATAGGCTTCAATTTAATGAAACACAACTGTCACATTCAGATTCTAAAGTGGGCACCGTTCAAGTTAAACACAACGGCAATAACGCCACTTAAGGAAATTTGTGATGAAAAAGACAGTTATCGGTGCAATCGCTCTTTTAGGTGCACTAACAGTGACTCCAGCTTCAGCTAAAGAAACTATTTCAGCAGTTGGTTCAAGCAGCGTGACGCCACTGATGGAAGTTTTCTCTGAAACATACATGAAAACGAATTCAAACGTATTTATCGAAGTACAAGGCCCTGGTTCGTCTGCTGGTGTTAAAGCGGCGAAGAACGGCAGTGCAGATTTAGGTATGTCTTCTCGTAACCTTAAAGATAGCGAGAAAGAAACAACACTAGTTGAAGAAGTGGTTGCTCGTGACGGCATCGCAGTCGTGGTTAACCCTAAGAATGGTCTTGACGGTCTAACGGCTGAGCAAGTAACGGCTATCTACAAAGGTGAAGTAACAAACTGGAAAGACGTTGGTGGTGCGGACAAGCCAATCGTAGCAATCACTCGTGATACAGCATCTGGTACTCGCGGTGCATTCGAAGACATCATGTCTCTTAAAATGAAGATTTCTGGCACGAAAGTATCAGCAATCTCTCAACGTGCTCAAGTTGCTAACGGTAACGGTGCACTAAAAACAATGGTTGCATCTAACCCTTACGCAATCGGCTATATCTCTTTAGGTACAGTAGATAACTCAGTAAACGCGCTTGCAATTGACGGTACTGAAGCATCTGTAGACAACGTTAAGAACGGTTCTTACAAAGTAGCTCGTCCTTTCCTAGTACTTTACAAAGAAGGTAAGCCTTCTTCTGAAACTCAAAAGTTCCTAGATTGGATGCTAACTGACGAAGCTCAATCTCTTGTTGAGAACAAAGGCTACATCTCAGTTAACTAATCTATATCTCAATTAATTAAATATTGCTCAGCCTACCTTTTCAGGCTGAGCCTTTTCTATCCCACTTCGAGTTAATCCGTACGCTTATACAGCGTGTTAAGGATTTCGATATGTGAGACTTGTTATGACCATCGCAACGAATAGTGAACAGCTTATGAATAGCGAAGCGACTCAACTGAAACGCGGCTTACGTAAAAAGAAGCGTGTAGATTGGAAAGAGCGTATTTTTCACGGCTTATTTCTTACTAGCGCAATCATCGGCATCGTATCCCTTGCTGTTATTGCTTTTTTCATCGTTAGAGAAAGTATCCCTGCGTTCCAGGAAGCGGGCCTATCGGGCATCGTGCTAGGACAGAACTGGCTACCACCAGCACTTTACGGTGTTGCTACCATGATTGTGGCATCTGTCGTATCGACATTAGGTGCAGTAGTGGTCGGTGTGCCGATTGGTGTGTTAACGGCAATCTTTATTGCTGAAATCGCGCCAAAGCGTCTGGCGGACATCATTCGTCCTGCTGTCGAATTGCTAGCGGGTATACCTTCGGTAGTTTACGGCTTCTTCGGACTCGTTATTATCGTTCCCCTGATTCAAAACGTATTTCAAGTGCCTGCAGGTAACACGATTTTGGCGGGTATTATTGTTCTGGGTGTGATGATCCTTCCGACGGTAATTACGGTTTCTGAAACCTCAATCCGTGCTGTACCAAGAACGTACAAAGAAGGCTCTTTAGCGTTAGGTGCTTCAAAGATCTTTACCATCTTTAAGTTGCTCGTTCCGGCTGCTCGCTCAGGCATCATGACGGGCGTAATTTTGGGTATTGGCCGTGCTCTTGGTGAAACGATGGCAATCATTATGGTGATGGGTAATGCGCCAGCAATGCCTGAAGGTATTCTAGATTCAGCGCGTACACTAACCGCGAACATTGCGATTGAAATGTCTTACGCGAGTGGTATTCACGCAAGTGCGCTCTATGCGACGGGTGTTGTTCTCCTTGTTTTCATCATGTCTCTGAATGCAATTCTCCTTTACTTGAACCGTGAGAAGGCGAGGTAACATAATGTCTTTAGAAAATAACGTAGCACCTCAAGCTAACCCTACGAATTCGCAAGGTAAGACGATGAATAAAATCGCGTTAAAGAAAGCCCGCGCACGTAAAGACGCCGTTCTGAGTGGTTTTATATGGGCTGCTGCCGCGTTAACGGTGGGCTTCTTGTTCTGGATTATGTGGTACATCCTCTCAAACGGCTTACAGCACGTTGATTGGAATTTCATCACGGATGACTACACGCGAACGGGCGATGAGCACGGCATTTTTCCGATGATCATCTCGACCATCTACATGGTTATTGCTTCGATTGCGGTTGCGGCGCCATTGGGTATCATGACGGCAATCTACCTGACTGAATACGCAAAAGTAGGCAGTCGCTTAGTTAAGATCATTCGATTTTGTACCGAGTCATTAGCAGGTATTCCGTCAATCATCTTCGGTTTGTTTGGTATGACATTTTTCGTGGCTATTTTAGGTTTAGGTTTCTCTATCCTATCGGGCGCGTTGACACTGAGTATCTTGATTCTTCCAGTGATTATACGTACTACTGAAGAAGCATTGATGGCGGTATCTCAAACTTATCGCGAAGGATCGTATGGTTTAGGTGCTTCTAAAATCTACACAATCTGGCGTTTGATTCTACCAAGTGCAATGCCGGGTATTATCACTTCAGTTATTCTGAGTATTGGTCGTGTTATTGGTGAATCAGCGCCAGTATTCTTGACCGCAGGTATGGTTGCTCGTATCCCAGATTCACTATTGGATTCTGGCCGTACATTAACCGTTCACTTATATAAGTTAACGACTGAGCTATTTACCATTGAAGAATGGAATCAAGCATACGGCACAGCAACAGTACTGATTGTTCTTGTACTGCTGATCAACACACTCACGAAGTTGATCGCAAGACGTTTTAATACTGCAACTTACTAAGCAGGGTTTTCTAGAGCCAAATGAGCTCCTAAAACAAAAACAGTACAGACTTTGACGAATTACGAGATTACGAATATGAACAAATTTAATATTAAAGACCTAGACCTTTTTTACGGCGAAAACCAAGCGCTTAAATCAATCAACCTACCCGTGCCAGAGCGCCAAGTGACCGCTTTGATTGGCCCGTCGGGTTGTGGTAAATCAACGCTATTACGTTGCTTGAACCGAATGAACGATCTTATTGAAGGTGTAAAAATCACCGGCCTTCTTGAGATGGATGGCGATAACATCTACGGCAATATCGATGTGGCTGATCTACGTATTAAAGTCGGCATGGTTTTTCAAAAGCCAAACCCATTCCCAATGAGCATCTATGAAAACGTGGCATACGGACTACGTGCTCAAGGGATCAAAGACAAAAAGCACATTGATGAAGTGGTTGAAAGTTCACTTCGCGGCGCGGCGCTTTGGGATGAAGTGAAAGATCGTTTGAAAGCACACGCATTCGGTTTGTCTGGTGGTCAGCAGCAGCGCCTGTGTATTGCTCGCACCATCGCAATGCAACCTGACGTAATTTTGATGGATGAACCTACTTCAGCACTTGATCCAATTGCGACTCATAAAATAGAAGAGTTGATGGAAGATCTGAAGAAAAACTTCACTATCGTTATCGTAACGCACTCAATGCAGCAAGCTCGTCGTATCTCCGACCGTACGGCTTTCTTCCTAATGGGGGAGCTTGTAGAGCACAACGAAACCAGCGTTATCTTCAGCGAACCAAAAGATGATCGCACTAAAGGTTATGTAAACGGTGACTTTGGTTAATTGCTTAATCGATAACGTGGTCAATACCACTAACTGAAACGCAGGTTAGATAATCGATTCGATTTACAAAATTATCACTATAACTATAAGCGATGGAAGTTTTGCCCCACTTTAGGTGGGGCTTTTTTATGCTGTTAAAAAGCATCACATGTCGACGAAATTTTGGGCAGGAAATCCCATTTTTGTAGTCCTTCTCATGCTTGTGATAATGCAAAAGGTCAAATTGCGACCCACTTAACATCTCATTTTTAGTTACATTGATTGCATATCAAGGCTTCTGTATTTTTGCGTTATTCTTATTAGCCAATGGATCAACGCCGTGCATGTTAAAGCCTTTGCAAAACAGATATCTGCTACGCGTGACCACCGTTTATTGGCTGAGTCTCTGTTTGACTACCTGATTAAAATGCTTGGTCCCCAAGGGATCGGAATATTTTCAGAGCCAATACCAGAAAGCGACTCGTTACCGTTGTTTTCCTACGGTGAATTAACCTCTCTTGATCATTACCCTTCAACATTTTGGCCATGGGTTTCACAGTTCGACACTGCAGACGGTGTGTTACCGATGTCGCTCAATACGTGCAAGTGGGATCACAGTAAAACGCTTGGTGGAGAGTCGTTCATCATGATGCTCGACAACGCCCCAGCCTGTAGAACTTATTTAATTATTCAAAATTGCATCGCAGAAAAAGTTAATCAAACCTTTGACCAAGGGCTGGATGGCCTTCAATTAGCGGCGGCTCGCTGGCAGTGTATTCGCGCAGAAAAAAATGCAGCTATCGAGATTAAGCATAGGGATACACGTGAAGCGCAATATCTTGATGAAATTAAGCTTCGAGAGTTGTTTGTCGAGAATATGAAATTGGTTCATCAGGTGGCGTTAGAGCTCTCGAACCCTGAATCATTGGATGCACTCTACAAAGCATCGGTAGAGGCGGTACGCGATAGACTTGGTTTTGATCGCGCCATATTTATGTTGCTTGATATGAAAAAGCGTTGCTTTAGTGGCACCTACGGCACCGATGAACTAGGAAAAACCAACAGCGAACATCACACTCAATATGACCTGCATCAGCTTGAATCGGAATATATCGAGGCATTGTCTGACAACCACACTAACTTGGTCGTTATTGAACATGCTCCACTCTACACTGAAGGTAAGGTTGTAGGGCAAGGGTGGAATGGCATGCTTATCTTGCGTGAAGGGGATAAACCCGTAGGTTGGATTGCTATGGACAACTACATTCACCGCTCGCCAATTACCAATTACCAAAAGCAGATGCTTGAATCGTTCGGCTCTCTGCTGTCTCAGATATACATTCGTAAACGCCAAGAACTGAACATCCGAATGCTGCATTCGAGTATGGTTGAGTTGTCTCGCTGCGATAGCGTCAGTGCTGTATGTAAGTCTGCCGTCAGTTTTGCTATTCAGCATTTAGGCATTGATCGATTAGCCGTTTTCCTTACCGATAAAAATTGCAGTTACATGCAAGGTACTTGGGGTACCGATATAAAAGGCGATATTGTCGATGAGTCTTATTATCGCTCCGAGCTGGTAGAGCGTGACATTGTGTCTGCAGCTCGTACTTACCCTAACCAAGTCGCTTTTGAAGAATCGGTCCCTATTTATCATGATTACAATATTGTCGGGGTTGGCTGGACGGCAATGACAATGCTCACCACAAATACAGGCGTTCCGATTGCGTTTATCGCTGCGGATAATTTGCTAACACGAAGCCCTTTAACTTCACAACTGCGTGAAGTTATACGTATCTTCGCCTCTAGCCTTGCTGAAGTATTGCAAAGAACCATGGCGCAAGAGGAGATCAAAAAGCTCAATGAAACCCTAGAACAAGAGGTTAGCAAGCGAACTCAAGAGCTTGAAAATGCCAATGAACAGCTCGATGTGATTTCTAAACTCGACCCGCTGACTCGTCTTGGTAACCGCCGTATGCTGTCACAAGTTTTAGATGATCTGAATTGTGAAGAACAAGGTGCATTTGCTACGCAGAATGAGGTCACCTTTGGGTTAATTCTTGTCGATCTTGACCATTTTGGTTTGTACAACAGTGTCTATGGCCATACTGAGGGGGATGTCGCTTTACGTGCCATTGGCAAGATACTGAGCACTCATGTTTACGGTGATCAAGAAACCTTCTGCCGTATCGGCGGTGAGGAGTTTATGTTGTTGATGATCGGCACCAATCACACAACAACAAAGCATCGTGCAGAGTCGATTCGACAAAGTATTGAAGATGCAAAAATTCTCCATTGTAAAAGTAGCACTAGCCAATATTTAACCGCGTCTGTGGGTTATGCATCGATAACTTCGGATCAGCGCCAGTTCGATTTTGATTTGTTGTATGGCAAGGCAGATAAGGCTTTGTATAAGGCGAAAGATTCAGGGCGAAATAGAATTGTCTCCGCTCTAAAGCGAAGAAAGGTTGCGGCTACACTGACTTAGTGCGGTATCTGTTTTTCCCGTTCTCAAAAACGACTGAAGCCATGATGTTCACAATGTGGTCATCACGGCTTCGTTCTTTTTTTTACTTAGATTTTCTGCCTAATTAGCTTTCTGCTTACTTAGAACACCGGTTAATTAAAGCCTTTCTAATGTGCTCTTGTGTGCTTTGTTCGAGATGCGTTTTGGTTTCTTAACCGCTTTGATTGCCTCAGTAGGCTCCCATGGCTGACTTAGTGAGTCATCTTCAGCATAGAGGCTCTGATTTAGCTTGGTGAGCTCAGCTTCGATTGTTTCTAACGTCTCATCACTCAAGTCTGGGTTTTCTGTTTTCCACTGTTCGAACAAGGTTCTCGTCTTCACACCGTCTTTCATTTTCAGAGCTGCAATCAGCGCTTCTGCCGTATCGGATTGACGTTCATCTTTTTGCTTTGATCTTACTGCTGTAGCGCGGCGTGACCAGAAGTAGAAAGCAAACGCCGAGCTGATTAACCATAATGCTGCAAACAGCGCTGTTAGATAAGGCCACATTCCTGGGTTTTCAACGGTAACAATCGTCGGGCTGGCTTGTTGTGCCGGTGCTTCAATCGCTGGAGGAGGCATACTTGATGTTGCTCGCTCACTAGCTTGTACCGACAATTTTAAGCCAAGCGCTTTAGTGGTTTGTTCCGATTGCGTATCGGTGTTGAACCAAGCTTGAGACACATCAGGAAGCGAGATATTTCCGGCCTCTTTCGGAATCAATATTTGCTTATAAACGACCACAGCATCACCAGACTGGGTTGTGCCAAATTGCGGTTTCTCTTCATACACGCGCACCGATTTAGGGTAGGTGATGTTCAGTTTTGGTAACTGGTGTTGGGTCAAGTTGCTGGCTGTCATTGTGATGGTACGAGTTAACGAATCACCGGCTTCCATTTCAATATTCTGCTTGTCGCCACCTAAAGCATTGCTACCTGTCAGCTCGTTGCCTTGGCTATCTGACCATTTCTGAATCAACTTGAAGTTCGATGTTGGTAACCACTCACCTTGATAGCCTTTTGGTACAGGATTCACTGTGACATCTAAGGTTTCAACGGGCGTGTCGAGTTGGAAAAGGCGCGTTGTGCTTGAGTTGTTGGTTGAGTAAACAACAGCACCGGTTAACTTTGGCCCTTGAAGCTGAAATTGTCCTGCTTGTTGTGAGGATATATGGAAAGATTGCTGAACAACGGTGACTTCTTGTCCGTTGATAACATCTTGGAACTGTTTCGACTCACCGATGGGTTCCACGTCCAAATTTGATGAGTTTGGTAGAGAGATTTGGGGATCTTGTAATCTTCTTGGATCCGCTTTGATGATGAGTTTTACATCAAGTTCCGCGACCTCTTGAGGGTATAGCGAGTCTTTACTCAGATTAAGTTGAAACTCGGCCATATCACTCTGCTTTGGAGCTGCTTTATTAACCGAAACGTTGATGGTGATCGGCTTAGTTTTAGCGCCTTCAATATCAAAGCTAGGAATCTCTAATCGGCCTAATCGAAGTGGGGCAAGGGTAATATTCCACTCGCTAGACACAGTGCGGCTACCATTGATGATTCGCATTGATGACCCAAAGCTTGGGGTGCCGACGTAGAAATTCTTCTGAAGGAAGGTTAGATCTAAAGCACCGGACGATACTTTTTCATCGGTCGCCACTCTAAGTAGGAAGACTTCATCTTTGGTAACACTGTTTTGCGAAACACTCGCCACAGCGGTCGCTGCGAATACAGAGTGTGACGAGAAAACACCGATTAGCAGTGTCAGTAGCATTGATAAAAATGGCTTGTTTAAAGATCGCATGGTTACCACTTTTTGTTTTGGTTGTTAGGAGTACTTTTTTGGCGTGCTTGTAGAATCATTTGCGCTTTAAGCAGTTGGCTCGGGTCACGGGCGCTTTCTACTTGCTCAAGCTTTCGCATATCCGGATCGCTCGACATAGGTTGACCTGATGCTTGTGCTGCAGCTGGTTGAGTGTTGTTATCACTGTCTTCCTTAGCAGCCTCTTGTGCTTGGGCAGTTTGAGATGCTAAGTCACCTTTGTCCTGTGAGTGTTTATCTGCTTGATCCGCTTTGTTTTGTTGCACAGCTTGCTTGTCGCTTTCTTCATCCGTCTTGGAATCAGAGCGGCTATCATCAGCTTGGCTTTGGTCAGTATTCTGATCTTGGTTTTCACTTTGATCTTGTTTGTTGCTTTGATCTTGGCTACCACTTTGACTTTGCGACTTCCCATTGTCAGCTGAGCTTTGTTGTTGATCCTGCGAGCTTTGCGAAGAATCGTCTTGCTGACCTTGCTGACCTTGCTGACCTTGCTGACCTTGCTGACCTTGCTGGTCTTGTTCGTTTTGGTCTTTGGACTTAGAATCGTCTTGCTGTTGCTGTTGCTGTT
>NZ_JBFRTD010000028.1:15272-187816 GCF_041473955.1 Vibrio sp. 10N.222.54.E6
CTGTTGCTGTTGCTGTTGCTTCCGAGCCTGTTCGACAATCTCTAGATTCTTCTTCGCGTAAGCATGTTCTGGGTTACTTTCGAGAATACGTTGATACTCTTTTATCGCTTGGTCGTACTTACCTTGCTTTGCTTGTGCATTGGCGAGGTTGTAGCGAGCATCTTCGCCAGAAAGACCTTGTAGCGTCTGTTCGGCCGCTTCGAAATCACCGGCTTTGTATTGCGCGATGCCTTTCCATTCTTGTTGTTCGAACTGTTCTGCGGCTTGTTGAAAGTCCTCATCTTGATACAACTGATAACCCACTTGGTCATCGGTTTTCCAAGGATTTGCAAACGCAGTATTCGGTTGGCTGAACGAGACAAATACAGCTAGACCACACCAAATGACCCCTTTTCGAAATAGCCCAAGTGCAGGAAGTAACAGAAACGGCAATAACCAGAAACCGTTGTTCACTCTGGTGTTGAGTGAGTTATTGGTTTTAGTCACTTCTGATGTTGTCGCAACTCGGTCGAGGTAACTTGCGATGTGTTCAACGTCTGAGTTATCCAATTGCAATTCAGTGAATGTGCCGCCAGAGCGACGAGTCAGGTCGCGCATATTGTCTACGTTGGTTTTCGCAACCACGGTTTGTCCTGAGTCGGTCTGTAACATCGAACCGGTAGGTAACGAGATCGGCGCGCCGCTTTCCGTACCTACAGCCAAGACTGATAACGTCCAATTACTACCAGAGAGTAGCGAGTCGATATCTTTCTTCTCTTGACCATCAATATCATCAGCAATCAGTACTAGATCGCCTTGGTAGATATGAGCATGAGTCATCATCTCAATCGCAAGCTTAACTGCCGATGCTGCATTGCCGCCTTGGAAGGGCATGATATCTGGTGATAGGTTGGGTACGAGGTTCTTGATGGTGTTGATGTCAGACGTTAGCGGACTGATGGTGTAAGCATCTCCGGCGTATGCCACCATTCCCGTTAGGCCTTCTTTCCAGAGTGATAGTAGATCCAAAGCCTTGTATCGCGCCTGTGTTAAACGGTTCGGCTTAATATCAGTGGCATACATAGACATCGACATATCCATGATCACAACTCGCGCCTGTGTTTTTTCAAAGCTTGGTTGTTCATTTTTTTCAAAGCTTGGACCGGCCAATGCGATGACACCGACCAACCACCAAACACCGAAATAAGTGCTGCGGTTTTTCGAGGGTTTGTTCGATTCAGGAGCCAAATAACGGGCGATGTGTGACGCTAATAACCCTTGCTTGGATTGTCTCTTGCTAAGCCACCAAATTGCGGGCAGCACGGCAAGAGCCAAGAACCAATATGGGTAGATAAAAGTAAAGTTAGACATTGTTTCTCCTAATGGCTAACAGCATAAATGCAAAGAACATGGCCGCAGACAGAGGCCAGACAAACCACTCTTGTTGTGGTCGCCAGATCTTAGTGGCATTCGTCACGGGCTCTAACTGGTTGATGGTGTCGTAAATCGTTGCCAGCTCTTTGCTGTCTCGCGCTCGGAAGTACTGACCGCCAGTACGTTTGGCGATTTCCATTAGAGTACGTTCATCCAAGTCTTGAGCAGTATTGACCTTACGAGTCATGAAGAACTCTTTGACCATCATTTCACCCGCACCGACACCCACGGTGTAAATTGTGGCGTTGTATTTCTTTGCAATATCCGCCGCTTCAAGTGGATCTAATACGCCCGCGGTATTACTGCCGTCACTGAGTAGAATCATTACACGCTGAGGAGCGTCGCTGTCGACAAAGGTTTTGGTGGCAAGGCCGATACCATCACCGATCGCAGTTTGAGTACCAATCAGCTTTAGCACTGCTTGATTGAGCTGTTGTGAAAGCGTGTCTCTATCTAACGTCAGTGGCGTCTGCAAGTAGGCGTGATCAGCAAATAGCACCAATCCAACTCGGTCGCCTTTTCGTCGCTCAATAAAGTCACTCAATACATGTTTCACCGCAGATAAGCGGTCAATGTATTCGCCATTAAACTGCATGTCTTCTTGGCTCATTGAGTAGGAGAGGTCGACAACCAACATCAAATCACGGTGTTTCGGCTGAAACTCAACCGGTTCACCGTACCAAACAGGGCGTGCCATGGCCGTTACCAATAAAAGCCAGATGATGACCGATAACGCCTTGGGTAAGCGACTGCTCGGTGTTTTGGTATTGCTGTCCTCGGGCAAAAACGGAAGCCTTAGAGCGCTGCTTGATTCTGATTTTGGTGAGAATAGGTAAATAAGGAGCGGCAGTGGTACTAGGATAAACATCCACCACCAAACAAACTCCACATCGAGTAAACCCATATTTAGAAAATCATTCATAACGACCTCGCTTTGGAGGAAGGGCTTTACGAAGCCAGATTTCGCAGTCGTTAACCAATTGCTGTTGAGCCTTTTTCTGTTCGTCGGTCATTAAGGTTGCATCTTGGTAGAGCGCTTGTTGCCATTGCGATTGTTTTGCGGCGAACAAAGGTTTTGCCAATTGCGCATCTAAGAACGTCAACCAATCATCACCAGATAAGCCTGCCACTTTTTCGCGTGGGAAATAGCTTAGTGCTGCCTGACGAACGATGTCTTGAGCTGCACTCGGAGACAAGGTATTTGAAGGCTGACTATCACGAAAGCAAGCAAGTGCTTCGTTCTTCGCGTATTGGTTCTTTTGTCTTTTGTTTACAATGAAAAATACTAAGGCGATCAGAACAATGGCCGTGATAATGATTAACCACCAACCCCATGCCAAAGGCCACCATGACGGTGCGCTTGGCGTAATAATAGGGCTCAAGTCGAGAGGTTGATTCATGACTGAACTCCTGATACTTGGCTCATTAACGATTGCGCACAAGACAATGAACTGTATGGGATCGCCAAAGAAAGGCTCATTTGCATAAGCTGTTGTTGCTTCTGATCAAATGCGTGACTGAGCTTTTCCTTTTCCTTGCTTGATGAAAAGTTAAACCATTGCGTTTTATTGCCGTCGGTGATCTGTTTTGAACCTTTGAAAGCAGTGACACCTTGCTCTAATGGATCGTAAAAATGCACCAAGCGAACCCGATTATGTCGACGTATTTGATTGATAAGTGAGTAATTACTTTCGCTATAACGAACAAAATCACTGAGCATAATGATATCGCTGCCTTTCGGGCAAAGCTGATGAAGAGACTTCAGCCCATGCTCTAAGGTTGTGTTGCTGTGATTGTTTGGGTTAGTCAGCGCTGCGTTATTGATTTCTATGACTTTTTGTAAAATACGCAGCGGAGCGTGGTTGCTAGCACTGGGTTTAATCTCAATGATCTCTTGGCCAGTATCGATCACTGCACCAATACGGTCTTTTTGAGCGACGGTTAACCAGCAAAGTTGGCTGGCAAAGTGTGCGAGTTGAACCGATTTAAGCAACAAGGTTGAGCCGAAAATCATACTGCTCGACAGATCTAAGAACAAAATCACAGGCTGTTCTCTTTCTTCAGAAAACAGTTTGGTGTGCGCCTTGCCTGTTCTCGCCGTGACGCGCCAATCAATGCTGCGGATATCGTCGCCCGCCTGATATTGACGAACCTCAGAGAAATTCATCCCGCGACCTTTACGATTGCTTTCGTGCTGGCCGTTAAGTTGCGACCACAGGCTCTTGGCTGGAGGCAACCAGCGAACAGACTGCGCTTTGTATTGCAGCAGTTCGTCCAGGCTTAACGTGACACCGTCACTATGGTTGGGTAATTGATTCTTCATGCGCGTATCCCTATGCGCTACCAACCAACGAGAGAAGGTGTGCGATCACTTGGTTTGCAGTGACCCCTTCGGCTTGTGCGTGGTAGCTACGAAGCAGGCGGTGACGCAGTACAGGGAATGCCATCGCTTGAACATCTTGTGGAGTAACATAGTCGCGGCCAGCAAGCCAAGCGTGAGCGCGGGCACAACGGTCTAACGCGATGGTTGCACGCGGGCTAACACCCATGTCTAACCATTGATCAAGCTGGTCGCTGTATTGCTTAGGTTGGCGCGTCGCCATTACCAGTCTGATGATGTACTGCTCAATGGTGTCTGCCATATGAATGTTGAGTACTTCTTGGCGGGCTTCAAAGATCGTTTGCTGAGATATCTCTTGTGGCTGAACAGATTCGTTGCCTTGAGCTTCGCCTCTGTTTAGGCGCAAAATCTCCAGCTCACTTTCCATGTCTGGATAAGCCACTTCTAAATGCAGCAAGAAACGGTCTAATTGAGCTTCTGGTAGCGGGTAAGTGCCTTCTTGCTCAATTGGGTTTTGCGTTGCCATTACCAAAAACAAATCGGGTAAGGCATAGGTTTTTCGTCCCGCCGTCACCTGCTTCTCAGCCATCGCTTCTAGCATTGCGGCTTGCACTTTCGCCGGAGCACGGTTGATCTCATCCGCCAGAATAAGCGAGTTGAAAATCGGGCCCGATTGGAAGGTGAATTCTCCCGTTTCTGGACGAAATATATCGGTACCCGTTAAATCAGCAGGTAACAAATCTGGCGTGAATTGAATGCGGTGGAAGTCTCCCTCGACACAGTCAGCCAATGATTTTACTGCGCGAGTTTTTGCTAGCCCGGGAGGCCCTTCAACGAGGATATGACCATCGGCCAAAAGGGCTATCATCAGCTGCTTAACAAGCTCTTTTTGACCAATGATTTGAGACTCTAAATAGTTTTGAAGGACTTCGAAATTTGTTTTGTGCATTTTGGACTCTCTGGGTATCCATTTGATTTTTATTTTGAGTATTGGTCACTGATTACTAGGAAAAAGTTCCAGTACGTTTGTGGAATTTATTTTTTCAAAATTGGAATTATTTACAAGCGGTTAACGAGAAAAAACCACTAAGCCATGGTTTGTACCATATCAATCGCTTTTTATATATCAAAGCTTCAGAGGCCTGTCGTTCAGTGAGCTTCGGGGAATCTCATTGTCCAGATAATTAAAATGAATGGTTACGTCTCACTGCATTAGTCTTGCTGATGGTTTTCTCTATAGAAGAATGGTTGCTTTGTTTCACCATGCTTACAAATTTTTGCGAAATACCTCTCTAGTTTGATGGGGGTTAGCCGATATATGGTGGAGAGAGTGCACTACTGGTTTAAGTGCACCAAAAAAAATCCTGTTCAGGATGTATAAATAACGAGCGATTCTTTTTAAAGGTCCAAATATGTTGAAAACTAACTCTCTGAGTATTAAACAAAAAGTTGTACTTGGAATTACCTTCGCAGTTCTTGCATCAACGGTGATTGTCGGTGCGATGGCACAAAAGCAAGCAAGAGATGTTTTGAGTCATCGATTAGTCGATATTGAGCTTCCGGGAATGTTAGAGCGAATTAATGGTGAAATTGACCGTGAAGTCTCTCAGCTATTGTTAGCTGCAGAACAAATTGCTTCGAATGAATTCATTTCTGACGCTATCGAATCGACCGATCGTGATGCCGTCTTAGAGAACAAGCTAGTAAAGCAATTGAACAATGTTCGTAACCAATACCAGCTAAATGATGCCTCAGTAGCGAACCGTCAAACGGCCTACTACTGGAACCAAGATGGCTTCTTGCGTCAACTCAATCAACAGCAAGATGGTTGGTTCTTTGGCTTTACGCAATCTGGCCAGCAGACAATGGTCAGTATGTTCCAAGAAGCGACAGGTGAAGTGAAAATGTTCGCTAACTACCAACAACCTTCTGGTTTAGCGATGTCTGGCTTATCGAAATCGATGGGTGACATGGTAAGTCTACTCAATAGTTTTAAGATCGAAGATACCGGTTTTGTTTTCTTAACGAATAGCCAAGGTGATGTTCAAATTCATCGCGAACGTTCGCTTAGTGATTCATCACTTCAACAACTTTACGGTCCTCAATCTAGTCAGTTGTTAAGCAAGTCAGGATTTAACCTGATTACAACGGAACATAAAGGACAAGAGTTGTTTGTCGCGAGTTTGTATGTGCCGTCAATGGATTGGTTCGTTGTTGGTGAAGTTCCGACGAGCGAAGTTTTTGCTGAGCTTGATGCAACGGCTAAACAGATGCTGATCATGACCGCTGTTGTAGCGTTAATCTTTATTCTGATGGGCGTGGTGCTAGCAAACAGTATTACTCAACCGATTAAACTTTTGGCTAAGCGATTCGGTGACCTTGGCGAAGGTGACGGTGACCTTGCTCAGCGTATCGAAGTGAAAGGCAACGATGAAATTGCACAGCTTTCAAAGGGCTTTAATGGATTCATCGAAAAGATTCACGAGTCGATGAAAGAGGTGTTTTCTACAAGCCAAGCACTTCAAGTCGCCGCTGAGAGTGTTTCTAACAAAGCGCACATCACCCACGACAATAGCCAAGAACAACGAGATCAAACTCTTCAGGTAGTTGCAGCCATTAACCAGATGGGCATGACAATCAGCGAGATTGCATCGAATGCGGCAACGGCTGCGGAAACGGCAACACAGGCTTCAGGCAATACTGAAGTAGGCCGATCTGTGGTAAACAAAGCAAAAGACGCGATCAGCCGTTTAGCGCAAGACATCGAAAGTACAGGTCAAGTGGTAGAGCAGTTAGCTTCAACGACTCAAGACATTGGCTCTATTTTGGGTGTAATTCGTGACATCTCTGAACAAACCAACCTACTAGCTCTGAACGCTGCTATTGAAGCTGCGCGTGCGGGTGAACAAGGTCGCGGCTTTGCCGTTGTAGCCGATGAGGTTCGTAACCTAGCAAGCCGTACCGCAGATTCTACTGAAGAGATTCAGAAGATGATCAACCAACTGCAAAGTGATGCTAAAGATGCCGTAACGGCGATGAGTGCAGGCAAAGTGATTACACTTGAAGGCGTATCGGCGTCGGATGAAGCGGTGGACGTACTGGGTGGTATTTCAGACCGTATCGTTGATATCACTGATCGTAACACTCAAGTGGCAACGGCAACGGAAGAGCAATCAACCGTAGTTCATACCATCAACCAGAATATTGAAGAAATCAACGCGATTAACGAAGTGACGACTGGAACCGCAGAGCAGCTTGCTGAAGCGAGCCAAGAACTTCAACAGCTTTCTTCTCGTCTAGATAAGATGGTTGGCTCGTTTAAGCTTTAATAGCGGATAAACTTGCAACACTTACATTGGAGCCGGATTCATTTCACGTGACCCCGGCTTTTTTACGTCTGATATGCTTGTTCGTTTGATACGGCACTTTACGTTTGATACGGCACTTTACGTTTGCTAGGCAGTTTATGTTTGGTGTGGCTTTTACGTCTGATGCTAATTGTTACGTTTGGTATAGCTTTTTACGTTGAACGTCGCCATTCAGACCGCAGTTCTGCATTTAAGCTGATGTTCACTTGATCTGGTTTCGGGCTTTGCACCTAATCGCCCTAGCATCATAGAGCGTAAATGAGTAAAATCTCGCTAGGTTTAATATTTAGGTAAGTATCATGAGCGATTTTGAAAAAGAACTAGAGCAGATGACTCAAGAGATGGGCGATGAGCCTGAAGTGAAACTTCCATCACTTGAAGAGCAAAAAGCGATCGTTGCTGAATTTAAGCGACTAGAAGCGGAAGGCAAACTGACACCTGAAGTGTTAGAACAGCATTTTGGCCAGTTCAATAAAACAAGTGATACGCCAATTCACTAAGTTATTTACTACGATTGGTATTAAAGTTGAGCAAGCCTATATCTTTATCGTTTAGATAGGATGGCTTTTAGCTCAAACAGATAAAGGTCTAGCATTCGCTAGGCCTTTTTTGTTTTTATACTGAACAGACAACAGACAACAGACAACAGACAACAGACAACAGACAACAGACAAAGCGCGATCTATTTAATGAAAGTAAAACTCGTTGTCAGAAAATGAGAAATCCCCCTTACAAGGTAAGAGGGATTCGATACGGGCAAGTTATATCCTAAAACGACGAATTGATTAGTCGGTGCCGTACTCTTTGTACAAGCGACGACATGCTCTACCATCGCTATGGAACAAGTGACAACGGTGTGCAGGAATACCAATCGCTAGCTTGTCACCAGACTCAATCGTCAACGTGTCTGGCTGGCGATAGATAACGTCAGCATCGGCACTGTCGAGGTTTAGGTAAACTTGTGTTTCGTTACCGAGCTTCTCGACCATCAACACATCAGCTTCAATCGTCGCATCACCTGTTTCAGCAGACAACAAGTGCTCAGGACGAACTCCTAGAGACATACGGTCACCAGCGTTGACAGTCGTGCCATCAACTGGGATCCAGAAAGTCATACCGTTTGAAAGTTGTACCAATACGCGTTCTGCTTCAGCTTGTTCGATGTGAACCGACATAAAGTTCATTTTTGGTGAGCCAATAAAGCCAGCAACGAAACGGTTTTGAGGATAGTGGTAAAGATCAAGAGGTTTACCCACTTGAGAAACAAAACCACCATCAAGCACAACGATTTTATCCGCCATTGTCATCGCTTCAACTTGGTCGTGTGTTACATAAATCATGGTACAGCCCAGTTGACGCTGTAGCTTCGTGATTTGTGAACGCATTTGAACACGCAGTGCTGCATCCAGGTTAGATAGAGGTTCATCAAGTAGGAATACGTTTGGTTGAGAAACCAGAGTACGACCGATAGCAACACGTTGACGTTGACCACCAGACAATGCTTTAGGTTGACGTTCAAGAAGGTGACCAAGCTGAAGGATTTCTGCAGCATGTTCTACACGCTTGTCAATTTCAGCTTTATCGGCGTTTGCCAGTTTAAGACCAAAAGACATGTTGTCGTAGAGATTTAGGTGCGGGTAGAGCGCGTAAGATTGGAATACCATACCCACACCACGTTTTGATGGCTCAACATCGTTCATGCGTTGATCACCAATGTACAAATCACCAGACGTAATATCTTCTAGACCCGCGATACAGCGTAATAGCGTCGATTTACCACAACCTGATGGTCCAACGAATACTACGAACTCACCTTCGTTGATGTCTAAGGTTACGTCCTTAGAAATCTGTACATCACCATATGATTTATAAACGTTTTTTAACGTGACACTCGCCATCTAGCTTGTCCTCGATCGATCAAATTTTAAGTTTTACTGCTTATCATTATAAGGAATTTTTGGGTCAGCAGTAACTGTAGGAATTGGTAAGTATTGAGTGAGTAAGAAAAAAGTGGGTGGGACTTGGATTCTTTAACCAAGCCCACCCGTCATAGCCAAACTGGTGCCTATTTCCCCCACATCCAGCTAAATCTCCCCCGTGATTCAATCACAGATTTAGCTCGATGCTTAATAAAGACAACAGCGGGCAGTGAAGCCAACTAAATGAAGAATGCGTCAACGCATAACATTCGCTGGTAAAGGGTTCTTACTATCCACTCTTGGATGAATGCAGTTTCGGTGAATTCGCGTAATGGTACATCCTCCCAATAGAAAATTAACTAGGGGGAGTAGGAGGGGAGGAGTAGATAAAGGGGGTTATCTATAACTGGCGATCCAGTTCAAATAAATCCACCGCATAACGGTGATGTGGATCACGATGAGTATCTACTTTGTGACTTCGCTCGCCAATCTTACCGGATGACGATCACGAAATTAGGCCATAATAGCTAGGGCGTAGTGGCTAGGATGATGAGCTGTCATTGATTTTCTCAGATCATAGCCTCCGAAAACTGGCTCGTCTTAATTGAATGCGCCCTACGTATAAATATAAAAAGGATATTGACATGAAAAACGCTCTAAGCGCTGTAGCTCTAGGCACAATCGTTGCTCTGGGTTCTTTTGGTGCAAACGCTGCTATCGAAGAAGGTCAACTAACTATTTGGGTTGGTGGCGACAAAGCTTATGAAGGAATGGCTGAAGTAGGTAAACGCTTTGAAGAAGATACTGGTGTTAAAGTAACCGTCGCTTTCCCTGACAAACTAGAAGAGAAATTCTCTCAGGTTGCAGCAGCTGGCGATGGCCCAGACATGATTTTCTACGCACACGACCGTTTTGGTGGTTTTGCAGAAGCAGGTCTTCTTGTTGATATCAAACCTTCTAAGGAAACTAAAGAAGGTATCGTAGACTTCGCATGGGATGCTGTTTCTTACGACGGTAAAACAATCGCTTACCCAGTTGCAGTTGAGTCAGTTTCTCTTATCTACAACAAAGCACTTGTTCCCAATCCACCTAAGTCTTGGGAAGAGATCCCTGCACTAAACGCTAAGCTTCAAAAAGATGGCAAGAAAGCAATCATGTGGCCTCTACGTGGTGGCGCTTACTTCACATGGCCTCTACTTGCAGCTGACGGCGGTTACGCGTTCAAGCAAACAGCGGAAGGTTACGACATTAAAGATGCAGGCGTAGCGACTGACGGTGTTCAGAAGTCTCTAGGTTTCATTGAGAAGATGGTAAAAGACAAAGTTATTTCTGCGGATATGGATTACTCAGTTGCTGAGTCTGAATTCGTAGCGGGTAACGTTGCAATGACAATTAACGGTCCTTGGGGCTGGGCAAACATCGAGAAAGCTGGCGTAGATTACGGCGTAGCAACATTGCCTAAGTTCAACGGTAAAGCGTCTAAGCCATTCGTTGGTGTATGGGCTGGTGGTATCAGCACCGCTTCTCCAAACCGTGATCTAGCCGTTGAGTTTATGGAAAACTACCTACTAACTGATGAAGGTATGAAGAGCTTGAACGACGACAAGCCACTAGGCGCTGTTGCTCTTAACTCTTTCCAACGTCAACTAGACAGCGACACTCGTATTGCAGCAACAATGGATAACGCGATGAACGGCGAAATCATGCCTAACATCCCTCAGTTCACAACATTCTGGTACAGCATGGAAGAAGCTATTGGCAACGTAGTTGATAGCCGTCAATCAGTAGAGCAAGCACTAAAAGGTGCTGAAGCTCGAATGACTAAGTAACAACCAAGCACTACCTTTTAAGGAGGGGGCAACCTCTCCTTACTTTTCTATTTTTATATCTCGTTAGCAGGTTCCTCTATGCAGTCAGTTCAAGGTTCAGATGCGATCCCGGCACCATCAAGCCTTCCAGGCAGTAAAAGCGTCTTCATCAAATGGGGGTTGCTTGGTAGTGTTGGCTTAATTAATGGCTACGCTACAATTTTAATGTATTCTCGCGGTGAGCTCGCATTTGCGCTGCTTACTGTGATTTTAACGGCTTTGGCTCTTTACATTTTTGGTAGTAAGAAAACTTACGCCCACCGTTATATTTACCCCGGTATTGCCGGAATGATCTTATTCATTCTTTTCCCACTGGCATATACCGTAGGGCTTGCGTTTACTAACTACAGCGCAAAAAACCAGCTCTCTCTAGAGCGTACTCAAACCGTTCTTTTAGACCGTTCATTCCAAAGCGGTGAAAGCTACCCATTTACTTTGTACAAAACAGATAACGGTCACCAGATCGTTGTGAAAGATGGCGACCAGCTGTTAGCAACTGATGTATTTTCTCTGGAAGGCATGACATCAACAGAGATGGACCTATCTGCAATTGACTCTGTACAAGGTGAAAAAGAGAAGATCAAAGCGATCATCCAAAATCGCTCTGTGATCAGTGGTGTCGATTTCCATCTGCCAAATGGTGATGACATCCGCATGAGCGGCTTACGTAAATTTGCTGCCGTTGCACCGCTTTACACTCTTCAAGATGACGGGGAAACGTTATACAACAATGAATCTGGTGAAATATTGAAACCAAACATGGAAGTGGGTTTCTACCAACCGGTTGACGAGAAAGGTGAGTTTATCGGTAACACCATTTCTCCAGGATTTGTTGTAGACATTGGTACAGCCAACTTTGAACGTGTTTGGAAAGATGACGGCATCAAAGAACCGTTTATCAGTATCTTTATTTGGACGGTTGTATTCTCCATTTGTACGGTAGCCTTCACACTTGCAATTGGTTTGGTTCTGGCAAACGTTGTGCAGTGGGAAGAGCTGAAAGGCCGTGCTGTGTATCGTGTTCTACTAATTTTGCCTTACGCCGTACCAGCATTTATCTCGATTCTTATCTTTAAGGGCCTATTCAACCAGAGCTTTGGTGAGATTAACATGGTGCTTGAGAGTATCTTTGGTTTAAGCCCAAACTGGTTCTCCGACCCGATCTTAGCGAAAACCATGGTGTTGATTGTTAACACTTGGCTAGGCTTCCCTTACATGATGATTCTATGTATGGGTCTACTAAAAGCGATTCCTGAAGATTTGTACGAAGCGTCAGCAATCGATGGTGCTAACTTCCTTGATAACTTCAAGCGAATCACTTTTCCATTGATGATAAAACCGTTAACACCGCTATTGATTGCAGCGTTTGCCTTTAACTTCAATAACTTTGTCATGATTCAACTATTGACGAACGGTGGCCCGAACATGATTGGTACTTCTGAGCCAGCGGGTTACACAGACTTGCTTGTAAGCTACACGTACCGAATTGCATTCGAAGGCGGTGGTGGTCAAGACTTTGGTCTAGCAAGTGCAATCGCAACGCTTATCTTCCTATTGGTTGGTGCCCTAGCGTTACTAAACCTTCGTTTCACTAAATTGACTCAAGATTAAGGAGCACGACAATGGCTATGGTACAAGGTAAGAGCCTTAAATACCGAGTATGGGCAACGCATATTGCGCTGTGGTGCTTCTTAGCGCTAATTATTTTCCCACTACTGATGATTATTGCTATCTCATTCCGCGAAGGTAACTTTGCAACCGGTAGCTTGATTCCAGACAACCCATCTTTGGAACACTGGAAATTGGCTCTGGGTATGTCAGTGACGAATGCTGATGGCTCAGTTACTCCGCCTCCATTCCCAGTACTGACTTGGCTGTGGAACTCAATAAAAGTAGCGGGTATTACGTCAATTCTTATTGTTACACTGTCGACAACATCGGCTTACGCATTTGCTCGTATGCGCTTTAAAGGTAAAGAAACTATCCTGAAAGCGATGATGATTTTTCAAATGTTCCCTGCGGTATTGGCTCTAGTGGCTATCTACGCACTGTTCGACAAATTAGGGCAATACATCCCATTCTTAGGCTTGAATACGCATGGCGGTCTGATCTTCTCGTACTTGGGCGGTATTGCATTACACGTTTGGACGATTAAGGGCTACTTTGAGACGATTGATAACTCTTTGGAAGAAGCTGCAGCATTAGATGGCGCAACACCTTGGCAAGCGTTCAGATTGGTTCTATTACCACTGTCAGTACCCATCCTAGCGGTTGTATTCATTTTATCTTTCATTGGTGTTGTTGGTGAGGTACCAGTTGCTTCCATCCTATTATCGGACGTGAACTCTTACACGCTAGCGGTAGGTATGCAGCAGTACCTATATCCTCAGAACTACTTATGGGGCGACTTTGCGGCAGCAGCGGTACTTTCCGCACTTCCGATTACTATCGTGTTCTTACTGGCTCAGCGTTGGTTAGTTGGCGGTTTGACGTCGGGTGGTGTAAAAGGATAAGCTGTCCTTATAAGAAAGACAAAAGAGCGACCGTTAGGTCGCTCTATATTGGCATTTTTATTACATCATTTGGTTTGGCCGCCGATCAGTAATAAAAATAACCCTCAGGTTACGCATAGCTGGCTACTAATCAGGTTCCTTACGCTATTAATGATTAGTGGTTTTTGTAACTCTAACCCAGGTACTTACTTGGGTTTTTTTATGCCCGCTACTTTTATCTCTATCTCTATCTCTATCTCAGTCTCTATCTCAGTCTTTTTGGTTTCTTTCAGTCATTAAATACTGAAGTACCTCTTTCCTGAATTTTTCCGGTTTCATCTCTCTAATTGAAGACATCAACGAGTCTCACAAATCAGACACTCAGTATAGGGGGCCGCAGCTCTATTGATATATGAGTAATATTTCCATGCGTGATACTTCAATAATTTGGATGCAACGGATCGGTCGATTACACAGAAAGTGCCTATAAAGGCAGGCTCGTGTTAATGTTTTGTGGTGGGTGTTCTCGGTAGTTATTGATTTGGTGGTAAATATTTCCAAGATGGAAGAAGAAAAGGAAGAGGTGATGTGAGACTAAAACTCTTTGCTAGAAGGTGCGCAACCTAAATGCTGAAGTAAAACATAGATGCTGTCTTGATAAAGAGCTACGCGACGAAACAGATCCGCAAACGTCTGATCACCGCCAAAACAAGCTTGGATATAGTGGTTAATTTCATTCGTGTCGTAGCCTTCGACGTACAAACTTCTAACCCATTGATACTCAACTGCTTTCAAGTTCGTCAGTGTAGATTCGCAAAGGGTGGGAAATGTCGTGCTCAAAAGTGGCTCCAAGAAATTTAAATACATCCATTATGATTGGCGGTATTTAAACAGAGCAAAATGACGACTTTATTACAGTCAAAATAAATCCGTGAACAAGTATCGGATCATTTTAACTTTTGACTGGGTATCACGCTTTATAGTCAGCATTAGGTGTGTAACGGATTTACTTGGGTATAGAGAAGGAGTTGAAAATGCCAAGCAAGTACTGCCTGGCATCGTAATAAGGTTTTGTAGGTTAGATCTGCTAGTGGCGCCTATTTAAGATACTTCACGTGCGCTTCCATCTCTTCACCTATCTGCTTTCGCATGTTCATTAGGCGAATAGCCGAATCTCTTAATTCAATGTCTTCTGGCGTTTCTGGCACCCATTCTGGCACCTTAGTCGGGTTACCATTCTCATCAACAGCGACCATAATAACGATACAGTGAGTCGTTAGGCGGTTGTTGAGTTCTTTAGGGTCACTAGCTTGAACGTCGATAGCGATGTGCATAGAAGATGAACCCGTATAAATGACCTTCGCACTTACTTCAACAAGGTTTCCGACATGGATAGGAGCAACGAATCGAATACCACCAGCGTAAGCGGTAATACAGTACTTACCACTCCATCCAGCAGAACAAGCATAAGCCGCTAAATCGACCCATTTCATTACTGCACCACCATGAACTTTACCACCAAAGTTCACATCCCCGGGTTCAGCTAAAAAACGCAGAGTAACGTCTCGTTTACCATCTTGTCGGCTATTGTGACTGCTCATCTATCTTCCTTCATTATTATCGTTCTGAATAACATGCTCGTTACTTGCTAATAACAATATACTTAAGATGACATAAATTAAAGCGGATAATCTCACTAACAAGACTATTTTTTCAAACAGATGGCGAGCTGATGACTATTGATGTTTAAAGGAGGTGTACGTGACGCTCCAACAGAGGAGTACTCTATCGAGCAAGTTGGCCGAAGGGTCGATTGCAAAAAAAAACACCTAGCGGAATGCTAGGTGTTTCTAAGCCGTGTGGTACTCATATCGGTACCTTTTTGAGTTAGCCAACTAACCGTCGCTTATCTGGTTTAGTTAAAGTGATGGTATCTTAATTAATCCCAAAACGATAGTTTTGATTGTTTTCTTATAAGCTCACTTTCTGTTCGAAAAGTATAGAACCTTCGCGTGGATATTTCCTTTCGTATTATTGCCAGAAAACTCTTTTAATGCATTTTGCAGTAATAATCTGTATTTATCGGGAAATTAAGGTGTTAAAACTAAATTGGCATCAATTTTAAAGTATTCACTTTTGTATAAACCAAAGTAACTAGACGGTTCTTTTGTTGCTATAACTTTTCTCAATGGCTCATAATGATCTGGGTTACATGAGTCGTGTGACCATAGGAGAGCGATTAGATCAACAGTTACCTGCTTTCTGGAGAGTTATTCTAACGCTTTGAACACTTAAACCGTACTTAGTGCATTAAATGGAAGTTGCTGAGATATTGCAATAGTAACACCATTATTAAGCGTACTTAAAAGCTTCATGAACGAAAAATAAAATCAGAGAGCATGAATCGAGAAATCGACAATAAACAACAGTACCTGCTAACGAGGCAGGTACTGAGTGGAAAATGGAATGGGGCATTGTCGCAGGTTAAGTGGGGTTAGTTTTGCTGAGGTTGGGGAGCCTCAAGCCTTGGTTTTCTTTTGATTTGCGTGAGGATGACGCCTGAAATCACCATTGCACCACCAATAATGTGGAACTGGTTAATCTTTTCACCCAGCCAGGTGGAAGCCAATACGATCGCGATAACTGGCATCAAATTCATAAACATCGCGCTTGAATCCGCGCCAATGGTATCAATCGCTTTCACCCACATCCAAGGCGCTAAAATTGAAGCGGCCACCGCGGCGTAAGCTATCAATGGTATCGCTTGTTGCGGTGGTAAAAGCTGTTCGCTGGTAAGCCAAAGTGGCGTAAGCATCGCGACAGCAAATAGACCCTGAATGTAAATCACCACCCAGCTACTGATTGGCATTTTCCAGCGTTTCAATAACACACAGTAAGAAGCATAAACAAAGGCCGCAATTAACATATAGCCATCGCCTTGAGTCAATTCTTGATGCATGAAGAATAACGGGTCGCCTTTACCTAACATCAGAGCTAAGCCTGACAGTGACAACACACCGCCAACAATACTCAAACTAGAAATCGACTTGTGCAACAGAGGGACGCTTAAAAACACACTGATCAATGGAACCAAAGAAGTGATCAGTGCCATGTTAGAAGCGGTTGTGGTTAAGCCCGCGTAATAACCTAGAGATTGGTTCAACACCATGCCCAAAAAGCCGAGGAACGCTAATTTTGATAGGTTTGGTTTAATGACAGCCCACTGTTTCATTACTGGGCGAATACAGAAAGGCGTGAGAATTAACATCGCAAAAAACCAACGGTAAAAACTCATCGCACTAGGTTCTATAGTGCTTGCAGCAAGCTTGTTGACGATTGCATTGGCGCCCCAGATACAGACTGTAAAAAATGGTAAGAGATAATGCATGTGAGTTCCGTCGCAAATGAGTTGATGTGGCTAGTTTGACAGGTCGTTATACTTACAAGTATCTTTAGAAAGACATCAGGCGCGATAGGAAGACAAGTTTGAAAAAACACTCCAGAAACCTTCACCCATCCTTATCAATTGATAAGGCACCATCCAACGTATTTATGAATTTTGAAGCGTTTCTTTCGAACACTGAAACCCGAGTTCATAGCCACTCATGGGGACAGGTTCAATTGATCAGTGGCGGTATATTAGAGATGGAAGCGGAAAGCACCCGATTTCTAGCGCCGCCACATTTAGCGATTTGGGTACCAGCCGGGGTGATGCATTGCAGTTATAACCGTAAGCCTTTGGACTACTGCTCGCTAAATATTGCCCCAGAACTCACGCAACATCTGCCAGATAAAACCAGCCTTATAAAGATCACGCCGATTGTGTCTTCTATTATCGATGACTTTCGCGAGCGTGGAATCAATGTTGCGGAAACAGAGCAAGATCAAAGGCTCGTTCAGGTACTGCTTGACCAACTTGCGCAGCGTGAGGTTGAACACCACTTCTTGCCTTCAACTGACAATAAGTATCTAGCGCCTATATTAGCTTCTGTTGAAGAGAACCCAACCGATGAAGTGACGCTGAAAGATTGGGCTGAACGTGTCCACACTACGGAAAGAACCCTTTCTCGCCACTGCCAGACGGAGCTTGGAATGAGCTTTACCGAGTGGCGACTGCGAGTGCGCTATCTGTACTCGATGGACTTGTTAAGAAACGGCCAATCGGTCAAAGAGGTGGCTCTTACATTGGGCTATAACCAAGCCAGCCCATTTATCACAATGTTCAAACGTTACGCGAACCAGACGCCAGAACAGTATAAGAACCGTTTGTTGTGATTGGTTTCTTTCATCCGATGTATTAATAATTGATGTTTCCCTTTTTATATTTAAGTTTTTGTTATTAAAAGATTAAATTCGGTGTTGATAGCGGACGTACACGTCTGTTTCGTCAATGGTTTGAATTTGGTTATATAAGCATTTAGTTTTTTGATCGTATTTGAGTGATCATTTATATAATCACTTGCTCAAAATGCCGAGGAAAAATTTGAAATTTATTATCCCAACGATATCAGTATTAGCTGTAACACTTTCTGCATGCGGTGGTGGTAGCGATAGCGCTGCGCCACCACCTAAAAAGACTAAAACCGTAGTTCCTCAAATGTCCATAACCCCGGCATCAGGAAGTGTTGCAGATCCAAAAGATGACGTTGCAAAAAACTCTTATAGTAGTCCCGTCATGTATACAGCTAATGCTATAGGTAGTACTGATATCAAAGAGTGTATCAAGTCTCTAAACCTATTTAATATTTATAGTATTGGTTGGGACGATGAATTTAATGAAGAGCTTTCATCTAAGCAGCAAAAAGATCTCAAAGGTTTTTATGGTGTTTATGGCGCAAACGGAATTGTCGATTACTCTGCCCACACCACCGAAGCTATCGAAGCTAAAGATTGGATCAGTTATTTCTACTACGATGCAAATTTTCAAGATTGTGAAGCGCGTCGTTACAAGTCATATGCCAAGGTCAATAAAGTAGGCCAAGACATTACCGAGCTTAGCTACAAGTACAGTGTAGATGCCGATGCTACGACAAACACACCTCAACAAGATATAAGTAACTATACGGCTTGGCAAAGCGACGCTGCGAAAAACACAGTGGTTGGTTTAGTGACCAACATTACAACAGGTAGCATTCAACACAAGCAGCAACTGAAAAGCTTCACATCCGACAATGGGCGCTTTGTTGATAACGTCAATTTCAGCAAGATGTTTAGAAATAGCTATTTCTTTGAGTCTTATGACAATGGCGAAGTTGAGTTCCAAGTTGTTGGCGGTAAGGTGATTGATAGATATGCAAAATTAAACCAGTCAGCCCCAGATACATACTATGCAGTTAACTTGATTTCGGCATACTTCCCTGGTGTTGGAACAAGAATTAATTGGTGTGTACGAGGGAGCCAGTTCGTACTAAACAAAGAGACGCCTATTAGCGAAGCACAATACAGCAGCATTATTGAAAATGGTGATTTGGGAGCGGCTTACTGTGACCCATTTGATGCGAATATCAGCCAAGTTCGTTACTACGATACAAAAGGAAGTATAGTCTCAGACAGCTCCGCAATTGCGCTTGAGTTAAACAATAAGTTGGCACAAGGCACTATTGTTAAAGACAAGTTGGATCAACGAGTAGCAAATAAGAAATTGTACTTAGGAAAAACACACAGTGAATATTTCCAAGATACTTCTTTGGCGAATCAAGTTGATCAGATCAAAGCCGATTTGACTAAATAGGCTTGCTACCGGGTTTAAGCTCTCATCTGATTAAATAAGTCATAGCCGAATGCAGGAGAATAAATGCGTTCGGCTATTTTTTGTACCATTTATTTTTCTTAAATAAACTGATTGCATATTAAATTGGTTTGTATCATGCCTTTGGCTTAGTACCCAGTTAACTCCATATAGCCCGTACCAGAGTGTGTTCCTTCAATAACGATTGGCCCTTCCCAATAGGGTACAGACAGTGGCATTTTTGCTTCTGGATTGAGTGCCGAGACGGTCAGTTCGATTTGTTGAGTTGGAATCGAAACTTGCCATTCTGTTGGATAATCGCGTCCGTCGATTTCTGTTTGCTTGATAGCGGTTAAGCGGATGTCTTGCTGCTTAATCGCGATGCCAGAGCCATTTTGTTTCATCAGCCTTGCATGGGAATAACTGGCTTTGCCTGTTGTTGAGTTTCGAAGTTGAAATACCACCAAGCTGGTTTCATCACTCAGCCTTAGCGCAAACCAATCCCAACCTTGTTGCGAGTCGAGTAAAAACTGAGAGCTCCATTCTCTGTCTATCCAACCTTTGCCAGAAACCAGATGGGTTACTCCATCAATAGTTACCTCGCCCGATACATTAATGAATGGTTGACTGTAGTAGTAGGAAGCCACTTTGCCATCGCTACTTTTAGTGCTGTAGCCTTGTACGCCTTGCTTTTGATAAGGCGCGTTGCTGGTTAACTTAAGCGAGTAGCCAAACTGATCTGAATTAGCGTCCAAGGTTGCGGGGAATAGATCATCGCTTGAAGAGTTCCATTGCCAGTCATCAAGATAGACACGAAATGGGGAAGTGCTGACACCCGCCAGTTCAGCTTGGTCACGTGACCACTTTTCATCGGCGTAGTGCTTATCTTTAGTGGTGACTGCGCTGTGTGCCATGTAGATTTGCTGACTTTGCCACGTAGTTTTCTTAGTGCTATTGCCACTTTCCAGTGGTGCAGCCGCGAAGCGGAATTGTGTCCACTGCACGCCTAACGCATTGCCGTCTTCATCAATTAAGTTTGCGGTTAAGTACCACCATTCATGACGAAAATTAGGGTGTGCTTGATGGTCGGCAGGGAAGGTGATCTCGATACCTTTTACTACCGGAGAAAATTGCGCTTGATCGATTGCCGTTTCATTCTCGGTTTGTGTTTCTGCGCCAAGTATCGAACCCATATTTTGAGCTGATGGTTGAGTTGACTCCTCATACCCTAAAAGGAGCAAGATGCCAAGTGTGAGAACGAAAACTCTCATTGTTCGATTCATCACAACACCTCGCTCTGTAAACTGGATACCACGGGTTTACTGACCAAACGCCACAGTGGAATCAAGGTCGCAAACACAGCCACTAGAATGGTGATGGCTGCGATGCTGAGTGCGTCACTCCAATTCCATACGTAATTTAAGCTCCAACCAAAGGCGCGCAGGGTAACGATGTCCGTCAACACATAACCGACCATAGCGCCGAGTGGTAAGGCGATAACCAGAGTGAAGGCGACCAGAACAACGATTTGTCCGACCACCATCGCCATCAATTTTTTCTGACTAACACCGAGCGCATACAACCTTGCAATCGCGGCTTTGCGTGCATCGAGCAACATGAAACAGGCGCAGAACAACCCTATCACCGCCACCATTAAAGTGACGCCATTAAGCGCCCGAGTGATGGCAAAAGTTTGTGAGAAGATATCTAAAGCGATCGATTTTATCTGTGCTTGATCGTAAAGCTGGCTAGGGTGCAAATTGAGTTGTTGGCGTAGCTGTTCGTACACCACTTGTGGGTCGCCAGAGGCTTTGATTCCCAAGCTGGTGGGTAAGTCAGTAAACCCGCTTTCGAGCCATAAATTAGGTGCAAGCAACACTTCACCATTCGGTGAGCCATAATCGTGGAAAATCGCCCCGACGATGAGTGTTTTGTTTTGGATCGAGTCGAGCTTGAGTTGGCTTCCAAGGGACAACCCGAGCTTCACCGCAGTGGGTTCGCTGATCGCCACGAATTCACCTTGGTAAAAGCGCGTCCAGAAATCATCAAGGTGGGATTGAAATACCATGGTTTGCTCAAGTGTGTCTCTGTCTTTGGTACCGAGCAAAGTCGGCAAGCCCTGTAAGTTATCGTTGACATAGTATTGCTTATAAACGGTTTCAACATTTTCAAACTGCTCTAACGCACGTTCCACATTCGCGATTTCACCTTGGGCAGGGCTAACGTAAATATCGGCATGTAATCGCTGTTCAAGCCATTGCTTCAACGTGGATTCAAAGCTGCCGACTAAGGTATTCATTCCCACATTTGCGGTGACAGCGAGAAGCAACGCCATCATGGCGAGGGAGAGAGGGGAGATAAGTTCACGCAGCTCAGCGAACAGATATTGTATTAACCCCGATTGGGTACGTTTTTCGCTCCAGTTCGCTAGCACGCTGAGTGTTTTGGGCAAATACAAAGGAATCGACACCACTAACACACCGAGCCATGCCATGGTGAAGCGATGATGTTCGCTCAGCCATAACCCTGCTAACGCGACAATGGTTAATACTGACCCTATAACAAACAGCTGATTTTCGTTAGACGCTTCCGGCGCTTGATAGAAACCGCCATGGGAAGAGAGGGGTTGTCGCACTCGCTGTTTAAAGTGCTGCCAACACGCGACAAGCGTTGCGGCCAGCGTGAGTAGCAGTGCCTGCACTAACCATTGCCACTGCCATGTGCCGGGAAGCAGTGTCGCACCATAAAGTTGCTCAAGCGTTATCGCGACGGTGGGATGCAGCCAATGGCTGAGTTGAATGCCGAGAATGAAACCAAGTGATGCGCCTAGTGTGACTAAAACCGTGAGCTCGATTAGCAGAGCAGAAAACACGATGCTTGGCGCAACTCCAGCTTGTTGAATTTGTACCAACAGCCGATTACGCTTGAGCAAGCTGTATTTTACGCCGTTGTAAGCGATGAACAAACCAACCAAAAACGCCAACAAACTCATGGCGGTAAGATTGAGGTGAAAACTATCGGTAATTGAACCGAGATCCGTACTTTGGTTGTTGGAAATCCATTGCCCCTGTTTGTCGATAAGGCTTTGCCACTTATCCTGAGTATTGCTGTTAGTGTCGCTCTTAGTGTCAAAAATAGCGATATAGCTCAGTTCCCCTTGCTTGTTCAGCAGTTGCTGAGCGAACCCAATGTCCATCAACATTCGGCTACCGAGCTGCCATTCATCTGGCAGTACCACAACCTTGGTGAGTACTTCATCCAAAGTGAGCGTGTCCACTTCGTCCAAACTCTGGTGCTGAGATTGGCTCATCATCACAATGGGTTCACCCGCTAAGAGTTGCGGCAAAGGTAAGGCCTTGTCGAACAGGGAAATGTTTGGCTCTTTGGTTTGAGTGTTGCTTTGTTCGTCGACACGAGCGTGACGAGATCTTGAAGTGAGGGCGGCGATCAACTCACTGCCTTGAACTGACCAGCGTCGGCCTTGTTCGTCTCTGATTCGCCCTTCAATCACGGGCAGCGCTGCGCTTAATCCACTTTGTCTTAAGGTGAAGTAGAGCGATTCCGGCAAATAGTTTTGCCCTGCTGGTGGAATGATAAGGTTCTGCGCTTGGGCGCTAAGTTGCTCGGTCGATTCTGCATAACTGCGCTTGGCATTGAGGTTGATGGCTTGCACCGCGACAAACAAGGTGACCGCCAGCACAATGCCGATCAGAATCGCTGCGGCTTGCAGTGGCGACTGGCGGTAGTGTGCCGCGAATAGATTCAGAGTCAGTTTGGTATGGGTGGGCTGGTTCTGTGCGAAGCCAGTTTGTTTCATTGGATTACTCACAACGTTGCTACTCTTTGGGTTAGCTCCGCGTTCCTTAAACAACCATCATCTAACACCAATTTTGTCTGCATAAAGCTGGCACATTCTGGGCTGTGCGTAACCAAAAGTACGGCAGTGTTGCCTTGTGTGGTGATTTCACTCAGCAACTTCATCACCTCAATGCCTGCCTTGTGGTCGAGGTTGCCTGTGGGTTCGTCGGCAAGCAATAGCTTAGGTTTATGGGCTAGCGCACGCGCTATTGCGACTCGTTGTTGCTGACCGCCAGAGAGTGCGGATACGTGTCTTTCGAGTAGCTCACTGATGCCCAATGCATCAACTAAATAATCGCACCAGTCGCTCCATTTCTGTTGATTTAAATGGAGAGGAAACGCGATGTTTTGTTTTACGTTGAGTGGCGTTAATAAGTTGAACTGTTGAAAGATAACGCCTAGTTTTTGATGGCGGAATCGGCTCCACTGTGGATCTTTCCAATCTGATGTGTTCTCGCCATCGAGCCACAATTCTCCACCAGATAGTTCGCCACCGGATAGAGGTTCAAACCCCGCAATGATATTCAGCAGAGTACTTTTCCCACTGCCACTCGCCCCTGTCAAAGCCACGCTTGCCCCTGTCGCCAAAGCGAAATCGAAATTGTCCAACACGCTATGAGTGTCTTTACCATCAACAAAGCTTTTGCTGGCCTGTGTGAGTGTGACAATAGGGCTTTCCATTTCCTTTCCTTATAACCAAAACTAACCATCAAAAGGTGTCGTTACTTGTGGCTATTACCGAAGCGACAAGCTCTATAAAACTGTAGACAATAATCTCAAACAATAGAGCGATTTATATCGAATTATTAATTAACTTGTACTTCGATAAGAGGGAAATAGATCAGTGCGAGGGAGAATACAGATGTTGGTGGGAATGTTTAAGCCATCAAAGATGTTTTCGAATTTGTTGTTAGATGGTTCGTGACCACGTTTATGATCTTAGAGTAAAGACTATTTGCTCTAAATTTTCACGTAAGAAGACGCAATAACAACTTGTTGTTAACGTAATGAGATTAATTTATTCGCGATTGTGTACTTACACCACTAATCGCTAATACAAGATGGCAGATTCTATTATTTTCGAATATTATAGTTTTAATATTGGGATAAATATCACATTTTGGTGCGTGCATGTTTAGTTGTCAGTCCATTTGTAAACAGTTCGTTATACTGCTAGCAGTAATCGTTTGTTCGCTTTTCACTGTATCCGTTAGTGCAGACACGAAAAGCACCTTGCGTGAAGAAACAATAATCATAGGGGTTATTAGCTCTAACCCCAAAAAAGCATTCAAACGTGCACAGCCTTTTGCTGATTACTTAGCTGAAAACCTATCTAACTATGGTATCAAAACAGGCCAAGTTGTTGTCGCCCGCGACTCTCGTCAAATGGCTCGTTGGATAAAAAGCGGTCAGGTAGATCTGGTTTCTGAAACGGTGTTTGCAGCACAGGAATTAATGCAATATTCGGGTGCTGAACTTTTAGCAAGACGATGGAAAAGCGGTGTGGCGGAATATCATTCAATCTTCTTTTCCAAACGCGATAACGGGGTAGACTCCCTAGGTGATCTGCGAGGCAAAACGGTTGTCTTTGAGGATGTCGGTTCTACTAGTGCATTTCTTGTCCCTGCGGCGATACTGCTTGGGCAAGGATATAAGCTCTATGAGCTAAGCTCCCCTAGAGAATATCCACCGAAAGACAAGGTGGGTTATTTTTTCTCCGATGAATATTCAAAGTCTGGAGGAGAATCTAACATGATGAGCTGGGTTCATCGTAATATTGTTGCGTCAGCTGCATTTAGTAATCTCGATTGGGAGAAAGAAATTCCCGAGCAGGTAAAACAACAGTTACAGGTAATCCATACTTCTCAAGCGATTCCCCGCTCACTAGTACTAATACGCCCTGATCTCTCCTCCGAACTTAAGCAAAACATGCTCTTAGTATTGCTTGCGGCTCATGAAAGTGAGGAAGGTAAACTGGCTTTGAAAGCCTATAAGAAGACGAAAAAGTTTGATGCTATCACACCAGAGATTGTAGAAAGCATTTCTTGGGCGGAAGCGCAAAAACGACTGGTTGATGAATACATCTCCCGTTAACTAGAGAAGTTATTGCTTATGAAGTTAAAAGGTAAATTGGTTCTCGGAAACATGCTTATGGTCGTTTTGACTATGGGCTGCCTTTCCTTGTCTCAGTGGCTGATATCTTCATACTATAGTGATGAAATTCTAGAAGAAACGGCAACGAATATTGCAGAGAACTTTACTTCCCAAGCTCAGAGTCAAGCAGAACAAACGGTTGAGTACCTCTCAGATGCACTTTTTGATCCGATGTATTTTTATGATATCGATAATATTAACTCTATTTTAGAGCCTGCCTTTGAAAATAAAGATGTCATATTCATAAAGGTTTTTGATGCTAATGGTCTGATAGTTCATACAGGAGAAGATGTAGTACTCGGTTATGGCTCCAACTTGGATATGCCAAGGGTGCAAGAAAATGTCTTGAATAAGCAAGAAGCTTACACAGAAATCAATTCATCAGCACTGATTGTTGCGCGGCCAATCACGATGAATAAGACTCGGTTAGGTGGCATAGTGATGAGCTACTCCTTAAAGGCTGTGAAAGACGACATCGAGAAAAATAACACCATTATCAAGGATATTACTGAGTCAAGTCGAAGCTATAGCGCGGTGTTGAGCATAACCTTGACGATGTTCATGTGTCTGGTCAGCTTACTCTTTTCCATGTTATTAGCTAAGACGATGATTCGTCCGATTAATCAACTCCTACAACATTCGAAACGCATCAGTAAAGGGATTTTCCAAGTACCAAACAACATTCAGCGCAGTGATGAACTCGGAGAACTTGCTCAGGCGTTTGATAGTATGGATTCAAGCCTCAAGCAGCGGAATGAGGAAGTTGAGTTTTTAGCTTATAACGATCCACTGACTAAGTTACCGAATCGCTCTCAGTTTATTAAATGTCTTGAACGGTGTATTCATCGATGCAAACAGTCAAAAGAGGTGTTTGCGGTTTTTTTTATCGATTTGGACGAGTTTAAACGAGTCAATGACAACCTTGGGCACCAAGCTGGAGATGAGCTGTTAAGTGAAGTGGCTAAGACGTTAACTAACTCATTAAAAAAAATGGGGCAAATGACCACAAAGGAAGAGTCTCAATGCATGATCGCAAGAGTTGGAGGGGATGAGTTCTTACTCCGCTTATCAGGAGTTAAGACAAAGGAGACAGTATCTAAGTTTGCCTCTGATATTGTGTACTCACTAAAACAGCCTATTTACCTCAATTCCGTAGGTGAATCGGTAGTGGTTGGTGCGAGTGTTGGTGTTGCATTATTTCCTGATTCGGGAGACGCCTCTGAAGACTTGGTTAAAAGTGCAGATATGGCAATGTACAGCGCCAAAGAAAACGGCAAAGGTAGGTACTGTTTCTTCAACCAAAAAATCGAGCAGAAGATACTAGCAAGGGGAGTCATAGAAAAGGAGCTTAGAGCCGCTATCGATGACTTCTCTCAGTTTAGGCTCTTATATCAACCAAAGTTTGACCTGAAAGCAGGGCATGTCGTTGGAGTTGAAGCCCTGATACGTTGGCAGCATCCTACAAAAGGCAATATTTCTCCTATTGAGTTCATTCCTATTGCTGAAGCTACGGATATTATTCATACACTTGGTGATTGGATAGTAATGCAAGCCTGCAGAGATATTCAGGAGTGGGATTTAAGACATCACCTTCCTCCCGAATTTTATGTTGCGATAAACCTGTCTCCAAAGCAGCTCTATGGCGATAAGGCACTCCGAACATTCCAATATCAAACACAAAAACATCAAGTTGAAGTTACAAGGTTACATATAGAAGTAACCGAAACGGCCCTAATGTTTGATAAGGTAAGCGCAAAGAAAACGTTGGACGACCTTAGGAGTATGGGGATCAAAGTTTGGTTAGATGATTTTGGCACCGGATACTCTTCACTAGGGTTCTTACGAGAGTTCAATATTGATGGTTTGAAAATTGACCGAAGCTTTGTCAATGATCTTGAGTACGATATGAATGACCGAGCTTTATGTGCGGCAGTTGTTTCAATGGCTCACCAGCTAGGTATTAAGGTCGTTGCTGAAGGAATTGAAACAACTGTCCAGTCAAGCTTCTTAGCGCAATCGGACTGTGACTACGGACAAGGTTATCTCTTAGCCAAACCTATGTGTGCGGAAACGCTGTCGAAAAAACTTGAAACTGGGTTGAGCAAACCGAAACATACAAACGTTATTTATTTGAAGTGATTACGTCTTTTTAAACTCCCCCGTTTAACGCAGTGTTAGGAGGGTTACCTAACACGAGCGCAAGTTATCGCGATCAACGATGTACTAAGGAAGCAATATGATCTTGCCATCTAATCGTGTGGTTTTCGATTCAATAAGATCAATCGCGGTTTGCACTTCATCGAATGGCAGGTAGCGGTCGACGTCGAGCTGTATGTCGTTTGTGATGAAGTGATCTAGCATGGTCGTGAACGTATCACGGCGAACATCTTTACCTTCCGCTTCCTCCCAATAACGTAAGAAGAAGGTGCTGAAATCGATGTGTTGGCTTTTCGCGTACTCAAAGAAGCGTGGTTCGTAAAAATCCAGAGACAGCGTCCCATAGTTGATAAAGCGCCCGTTGTTGCCAAGGGTGTGAATAAGATCGGTTCCGGGTGAGCCGCCAATTGCATCAAAGGCAACGGTTGGCATCGGCAAGCCTAAAGCCTTAATTTGAGAAGCTAAATCGTCGTTTGCATCTAACACCCAACTGGAAGTGATTGGGTATTGTGTCGGCTGTGATGTAACGACAATGATTTTGAAGCCGAGTGATGCTGATAACTGGGAGAAGATCTTACCGATGGCTGAACTGCCCGCGTTGATGATCAACACATCTTCTTGGGTCAGCTTAGCCACTTCTGTCGTCAACACCCATGCAGTTAGCGCATTAATGTACAACTGACAGGCGTAGCCATTTTCTAGATGCTGAGGAATTTGGAACAGGTCATCAGGTGATACATCGACATAGGTCTGCCATGTTCCACTGGTTGCTACGAGCACTCGCTGATTTACCGCAAACTCAGTATGACTGGACTCTACAACTCTTCCTACCGCTTCAAATCCCGGTACTCTCGGCGGCTGGTGGCTATGTTTGTATTGGCCCACACCATAAATCGACAACAGATCACTAGGGTTGATGTTAGTCGCTTCAATTTGTACGCGAACTTTATCTTTGTCTAGCGCCCCTAAAGCGACATGTTCTAACTTGAGAGATTCTTTTGGCTGACCGAAACGGAACTGGCTAATTCGGGTATTTTGCTTAGTGTCAGTCATAGTTAGGGCACCTTTATGGATTATGAGTACTGCATTGATTTTAAGTGTAGCGTGTTCATAAACAATCTTGGGTCGCTAATATTGCTTAACATCGATGTTGTTGGCAATCGATTGTTTAAATTGAAATTAGTTAACCAAAAGTTGACCAACACCTATTTACAATGATTCCTAGTTTAATAACTGGGAGTTAAGAAAGATGAACGTGCCTGAAGTAATGTCTAAGTGGAAAACATTGCTGGCTCTGACCATGGCCTTGTTTGCTCTTAAGTTTCATCTACTTCTGATTTGGGGGTTATTTTGCTGGTTTTGGGGATGGGAAAATCTTCGCGCAAAAGAAGCCTTCTTTGTTGAACGTATTGAGCTAAAAGAACATCCAGTTTTGTTTACCTTAATCATCATCAGTTGGTTTGTGATGGGAGGGGTATATTTCTATATGGACAATAGAGTCTTTGAGTTTTTTAGCTCTTTGTAGCAAAGCAAAATTTAATAATTAGGATACGTTATGAAAATCTATTTAATTAAAGCGTCTGCTGGCAGCGATTACTCAAAATACAAAGCCTCTACGGGGGGACCTCCACAAAACATCTTTGCCGCCGCTGCTGCGACACCAAAGTGGTACAAGTTAGATATGGTTGATGAGACCATAGGTGCAAAAGCCGACCTTTATAATGATGCTGATTTGGTGGTGATATTTATGTCGACTCCAGATGCTTATCGGGCTTATGAGCTAGCTTCTAAATATAAGAAAAAAGGCAAAACAGTCATACTCGGGGGGTTACATACTCAGTTTAACTCTTTAGAAGCGGCAGTATATGCGGATTGTTTGGCGATGGGAGAAGTTGAGAACTACTGGGTTCAGTTACTCCGTGACGCTGAGTTTGGTTCGCTACAGCCTATTTATGAAAGCTCCGAGCCTGTCGATCTCAGTATGCTCAATCCATACCCAACAAATATCATCAATCCTGAAGCGTACAATTATACATGGTCAGTAGTTGTGACAAGAGGTTGCCCATTTAAATGTAACTTCTGTTTAGTGCCAAGGTTCTTTGATAAGTTCCAGAAAAGGCCAATCGAAAATATCGTCAGCGAGTTAGCGGATCTCAAGACATTAGGTATTGAGTGGGTTGAGTTACACTCCGACAATCTCACTCATGACCGTGAATATGCTTTGGCACTATTTAAGGCCATTGAGCCGCTTAACATGAGCTTCTATGGGGAAACGACAGTCTTGATTGCTCGTGACACCGAATTGCTTAGTGCTGCGGTGAAGTCAGGGTTCAAAGCTGTATTATTAGGCATAGAAACGCCATCTGAAGAGGCTTTAAAGGCTCAGAAAAAAGGCTTTGTGAAACCATCTAAAATGAAAGAGTACATCGCTGAGATAAGATCTCATGGTATTGAAGTATGGGGAGATTTTTTGTTCGGTTTTGATGAACATGACACTTCTATCTTCAAACAAACGCAGAAGTTCGTCGAAGATATCAAGGTTGATAAGGTGATCCCGCACTACATGATTCCGTTTCCCGGTTCGGAGTCTTTTAGTCAGCTAGAGCGAGAAGGACGACTTCTTACTAAAGATTGGTCCAAGTACGATGGTAGCCATCCGGTTTATCAGCCAAGTCGTATGAGCGTTGAAGAGCTAGAGGAAGGCTTGTATTGGATTTGGAGAAAGAATGCGAGCTTGAAAGAACGAGTTGTTGCCTGGTTCAATTAAAATTTGTTCTGGATACATGGAATGAAAATCGCGAAGGCTCATAAATAAGTTTTACTATTCGGAATGCCTGACTGAGTCAGTACACTTTAAAGGCTCCATGTGGAGCCTTTGCATCAAGTTTTTGACGTAGCGTTGAAACCCCGCGATCAAAAGCCATAGCTTTGTTTGATTGGATCGCAGACTAGTTTATATTTAGCATCCGCAGCTTCTTTCCCAGCAAATTCTAACATCGCTTCTGAATAACCCATTGCAGTGCCGAACTCTTCCATTATATAAGGATCTTCTTTGACACTCACTGTGCGATCTTTCGATAGCTCGACAATAAACTTAGCGTAATCTTGGTCTTTATCTAAGCCTGCCGCCCAACCAAAACAGTGAGCCGCATCTTGCTTAGGGAATTCGTTAAAATCTTCACCATTCACTTCGGCTAAAGCAGCACCCGAAACAAGTGCTGTAAGTAGTGACATGCTAGTAATTAATTTTTTCATATTGCTTATCTCGAATATTGAATATGAAGCTATCTTATTGCGAGCGCTATGAAATAAATGTGAACATATTTGTTATTATTTTCAAGTCATGTGACTTTTGATGTAACTGCTTTCATCGTTTACGAGCACAACATCGATTTCAAATGCAGCGTGTTCATAAACAATCTTGGATCGGTAATATTGCTCAACATGGCTGGTGTTGGTAAACAGTCATCATCAACGTAGTCGACATAGTCTGCCGCCGAATCAAAGATCAAAATATCCAAAGCCAAACGATCCAAGCCATATCGGCCTCGGTGGATCATATCCGCTGAAAAAACCAATAAGTCACCGGCGGCTAATGGTATCTGCTTACCACCAGAGATGTCATCGCTGCTCACTTTGCCGTTTTCTTCTTGGCGAACATTGTACTCTTCTTCGTTATCCCAACGTTTGTGCGTGCCGGGGATAAGCTCCATACCGGGCTCATCAAAAAGGGGCACTCGCAGATGCAATACCTGGGTTTCCATGATGACTTTCATTTGGTCATCAACGTCGTAGTCGTATTGACAGTCACGATGCCAGAAGTCTTTTTGTTGCGGATTTACCGGGTTGAAGAACAGCTGTGTATTCATGAATGCTGGTTTGTTCGGAATCACCGCATCAACCACGTTCATCACTTGCTTCGAGCTGATGAAGTCGAAAAGCACGCTTCTATCGTCGGCGAGCAAATATTCGCTTCCCGTAATTAAAGACGAGTTAAATGCTTCTTCTTTATAGAATTCTTCGTTGTCTGCTTTCCATGATTCATGGAATTTCAGCACGACTTTTCTAAGCGATGCAATTTGAGCTTCATCGAAATAATTTCTGATAACAAAGTAACCATGTTCGTCGTAACGGTCACTTAATTGTTGGCTGTTTTCTACCACTGATTACCTTCGTTCATTCTTTGCTGTGTAATAACCACAGATTTCTTGGGCGCATAATGCCAGACAGTCGCCATTCAACCAAGTAACGAGTGCTCCATAACGAGGCGCGGTAGAGCTGAAAGGCATAGAGTTGCTGGATATATAGGCTGTCGAACGATTCAATTTACAGTCACATTATTAGCTCACTGCCACATTACCAATACCGCTGCGATAGAAAGCAAAACGAGCGCAAGAATGTCTTTGCGCGCGATGCTTTGCCCTAACCAGAAATAGGATATCAACACCATGAAGATCACTTCGACTTGCCCGAGTGTCTTTACGTACGGCACGGCTTGAAGCGACATCGCGCTAAACCAACCCAGAGAACCGATAACACTCGCTAAGCTTGTCATGATGACCAGTTTAGATTTCTTGAATATCTGGCGCAGCGTGTCGCGCTCTCTGAAAAAGAGATACGTACAGATAATGCATGTCTGAAGAGTTATCACCAAAAACAGCACCCAAGCAGCGCTATGAGGGAAGGGCAGCCCTATGCTCAAGCTTGCTTCACGTACCCAAAGAGACGTTAAAGCAAAAGCGGTACTACACGCCATACCTAGTAAGAACACTTTCGGAGACAAGCTTCGCCAACCAGAAGAACTACTCATGATTAGTACGCCTAACGTGCCAATAAGCACGCCAATCCAACCTGTTAATGTTAAAGCAGTTCCAAAAAACAATACGGATAACACAGCAGATACGGGGGCTTCACACTTGGCTAAGCCTGCTCCTATCGCATAGTTTTCGAGCTTAAATAACATCACCATTAAGCCCGTCGCGAGGATCTGCATAATGGCTGCTGCAATAATGTAGAAAACAAACTCACCCGAAAAATCAGGTGTGGATACTGGCTTCCATTGATAGAGGGCGCACAGATAAATTAAGGCGATTGGGCCTGCCCAGATAAAACGCGCCAGCGTCACACCAGCAACACTCATGGTGCCACTTAACTTGCTTTGAAAGGCATTGCGCCAAGATTGGCTGAAGGCTGCGAGAAGAGTAAAGGCTATCCAACTAAATGACATGACGCTTCCGTGTGTTATATAAAATTATGATTATATTAACAAATTTAACCAATAGAAGAAGGGGCTTGTTTGTTTATTGAGCGTCTATTTTCAGGCGATAGTCTATTTGGGGAAATCAGAACTTTGTGCGAGCTAACCTTTGAAGGGACTGCTCATTGAACTTCAACACAATATAGCTAGCCGCCTCAAAAGATCGGCTGTTTTTTGTTTTTGAAATAGAGCAACGCGCTAATCAAAACGAACAATAAGGTGAAGTAATAGAAAAACGAAGACAGTGAAGCTAAGAAAGCGAGGTTCTGTTCTATTTCTTGTTCGGTGTAGCCCTGAGACACCAGTTTATAGTAGTAAGCGTACAAAATGCCGATCAGCCCATATCCGAGATTAAACATCAGGCCTTTAAAGCTGAGGACAGTGGCTCGGTTGTGTGATTCGGTTTTTTTATTCAGGTGGTAGCTAATGAAAATGTTCATCGTCATGATAATAAAAATCAGTACTAGTGCTGGAATAACCCCGTAAATCGTCCAACCTAAACTGATCCAATAATAAGTCGCCATGCTTGCTAAACCCATAACCACAATGAAGGTTTTAGGCTCCATGCTTTCTGCTAGCCTACGGCTTTGCCCCGCCAATATGATTTTAAGCAAACTGATCCCCGCGCCAATAAAACCGAAGTAGATAATAGGAATATCGATGGCGAGATAATATTGGCTGTTCATGGTTAGGAACATTCTTGAGGTGTGTTCGAACAGGCTGTAATACAACAACATGAACAGCACGTAAGGCGTAGCAAGTACCCACTTACCTGTGTCAGCTGTTAATTTAAGGCTGGCGATGGTGGTTGCCAATTTGGTTTGGTCGCTTGGCATTACCTTTTTCTCTTCGCGCATATTAATCGCGGCATAGATGGCGATCATCGCTACAAATAGGGTGGCGAACACAGGAATACGCATCAGATCTTTAGTGCTTTCTGGTTCAGATAGTCCAAGGAAATGAAAGATGTTCGCCATAAAGTTCACGTCGTACATCGCCGCGCCAATTAGTGTGACAAAGATACCGACCGTTGAGGCGACACGAAGCTGAATTTGCAGCACTCGCGGCCACAACTCTTCATTGCCTTGTTCTTTTAAGGTGTCGTAAGCCAATGCCTCGTCAGCACCGCTGGCCAGTGCCATCGCTAAGCCGCTTAATATCCGGTTAACCAGAAACACAATGAAGACTAGATTGGCATCTCCAGTCGGAACAAGAGCAATCATGGCGATCTCAATGAACATCACAATTGAAGAGAGCACCACAAGCTTTTTGCGCCCTAAGGTATCGGCGAACGCGCCAGACGGTACTTCAGCAAGCACAATGGTGGCAGCCCACACTACATTGAGCATCGCGAATTGAGATAGGGTTAGCCCGTAATCTAAATAAAGTAGGGTGAATATAGGGTAGTAAAAACGCGCAAAGTAGCTGCTTCGAAACATCAAGAAGTAGCGGACATTGGGAATTTTAAGGATCTCTTTGGGCGTCATGATAATTTCAGTAATTTAGATAACACATCATTATGTATAACCCTTTTACTCTTTTAAATCATGGAATTGTTTCAAGAATCAGAAAAACAACTAGTTGAGTTTATTTCGCAGCGCCTTTGAAGGCTAGATGGAATAAAAAGAGGAGCGCTGAGGCTCCTCTTTTATCGTAGGCCGCAGTGAACTTTATCGTTAGTACATAGACTTAACGGCTAGTCCACGCGCTTAAAGTTAGGCAATAAGGTTTCTGGCTGTTGCGCTACAAATGCTTTACTTGGTGAGTAAGCGCGGAAGTAAACAAACCAGTTTTCATCTTCTCGGGTTTGCACCCAATTCGCTTCATTTACACCAGCAGGCTTAGTTGGCGAGAAGTGGAAGGTGTAATTGCCTTGCGAATCTTTAACTGTCCCTTCAATGTTAGAACCCACGTCGGCACGCTCAATTTCGTTGTCGATGATGGCGCGGTTCTCGACGTTGTAGACAGTGATGGTCCAGAATAAATCGGCGAAATTTACATCTCCATCTAGCGTCAAAGTATAGTGGTTACTGCCATTTAGCCCTTTGCCATTGTCGTCACGGTAGTTGTCTAGGTAGATCTGTCCCCAACCGCCGTTCTCAAATCCATGCATTGCAATGTCGTTAGTGACGGCTTCATAAAACCAAGCTGCACGTCCATCGAGGTCCATACCATAGTGACGGTCTTGGTTTGGTGTTGAAGCCGTTGCGATTTCCCACGAATTCCCTTCTTTGCCATAAGCCGCGTGTGGTAGACGTTCAGTCTTGTTGAAATCGATGTTTTTAACCATAGCTTCACCCATGATTACAGCTTGTTCTAAGATGTCACGCTGCTGAGCTGATGGAGTAAATGCTTTGCCTTTTTCAATACCTAGTGGGCGTAACATGTCGTGCATCATGCGGTCGCGCTCTGCTACAGGTTCGGCTTGGATCGCTTCATTCAAGGTCTCCCAAAATGCCATACCACGTGGGTGCTTAGCATCGTCACCACGTTCAGGGAAGTTCACGCCTTTGCTACTGAGCGGCTTGCCGTTAAGGTCAGTAATTTTTAATGCTTCTAAGTCTTTCATACGTTGCTGATCTGACTTAGCCATTAAGCGAACACCCAAGAAAACATTATTGGTATCAGACTCAAATACTTTTGCGCCTTTTGGCAGGTTACTCGGCGTTTCAGAACCTTTCGCTTTTACCACGTAGACGCCCGGCTCAGTCATCTGAGAAATACCGATTTGCCACATGGTGTGTACCGCGCCACGCAGTTCATTTGTGGGTATTTCTATAACAACGGGCTCTTTCTCTACGTTAAACCAAGTAATCGCGTAAGGCGTAGAGGTATTGTAAGTTAAACCTCCTAGCTTAGATTCATGAGACTCAACATAAGTAATTTGACCATCCTCTGCCCCCATGTCGGCATAGGCTTGTTTCCATGCGTAGTTTGACACCAAAGGCACGGACCAAATGTAAGCTTGTGACGCGCGTTGATAGTCCATCAGTTCAAACAGTTTTGCAGAGCTTTCTTGTGTTGGAATGCCATGAAGAAAGTCGGTTTCGAAAGTAAAGTCACCTGCACGCGTTTGGATCGTTTCTGTCGCATCACCGTTGCCTGCTATCGCTGTGGCTGAAAACAAGGCTGTTACAGAAACTAGCATGGCAGCTGAGCGTAATGGGCAAGTGAAACTACCAACAAAGGCTTTAGATATCATATTCATAATGTGTCCTCAAAACTCAAAATTATTCGTCAAAACGGGAATGGCTCGTGGAACAGAAATCATTGGTTCAAACTGAAAGAGCTCATCCAAGCAGAAAGTGACTGCTTAAAACTGATAGTTAAATTCGATGCGGTGATCACCGTCTTCGATACTGGTGTTTTCTGTCCAATTTGCAAAATAACGAACGTTCGCCCTTGGGTTAATCTGGTAGCTCGCAGCAAACTCATGTGCGAGTACAGAATCACTGCCCTCGAATCCATAATCTTTGAACGTTGATGAACCAGACATCGTGCCTAAATACATAGGGTTATAGTTCAACCAAATCTTGTCGGTAAGTTGCATTTTTGCGTACATACCCGCCACGTAGAAAGTGCCGTGCATGTTGTAGCGATCACGAAGTTGATCCGCGTCGAGGTTGCCTCCAGAGCCTTCAACCAACTCCTCACCTGCAGCAACACCGACACCCGCAAGCGGATAGAAATTAAACATGCCCATTTGTGGAAGAGCCTGTATAAAGCTGTATGACGCACTACCTTGATTACTATCGAAATCCCAAGACATATCGACTTGTGTGCCTCGACCATTGGTTAAGTCTACGCCGAAGTTTCTGAAACGAATCGAATCGATACTGTCACCTGCGCCTCGGTCATTCCAACCAATGGCTTCACCAGCGATGCCTTTGACTTCGAAGACATTCATACCCATGGTCGTATCGCTACCAGTGTCATAGGTTTGCCCGATTTTCAGGTTTAAGCCTTTGTCTGTGTAACCGAAGCCACCTTGTGTATAGACGGCTAACGGGTCTGACATATCTTGAATTTCGGCTTCTTCCGCGAACGCGACACTTGCCAGAAACAAAGGAGTTAGAGAAAGGATTGAACGTTGTAATAACATAGATGCCTCATAAATTTATCTCACTACATCCGTGTACTGCGTGAAGGTGAGGTAACTATACAAAGTGGACATCGTTAAGTTAATTCATATAAACTTAACCATTCGTTAAGTATTGGTTTATGGTTTGGATATGAAACTGAATAACGTCGATTTGAACTTATTGAAAGTGTTTGTGGTGGTGTATCAGGAAAAAAGCTTGCGCAAAGCAGCTGAAAAGCTGTTTGTCTCGACACCAGCGGTAAGCCAAAGCGTCAAAAAGCTTAAGGAATCATTAGGTGAAGAGCTATTTGTTTTGTCCAATAAGCAGTTTCTCCCGACGCCTTATTCTGATGAACTGTATCGACGTGTATTTCCACTATTGGACGGGTTGGTCACGGCGATAGAAGAGGGTAAACAGTTTACTCCTGCCGAACTAAGCGAAGATTTTAAGATAGAGGCGAACCCGCACCTTTTGCCTTGGTTAACACCCTCTCTGTTTCATCAACTCTCAGATGAAAGTCCACTTTCGAGGTTGATTAGTCATACTAGCTCCCAAGATTCACTGGAAAGACTTAAGAGTGACGAGATTGATTTTGTTATTCACTTTGAAGCTGAAAACCTGCCCGCCGAGATCATTGCTGTGCCTCTCGTGACCCTAAAATTTGTATTGGCAGTAAGAGTCGACCATCCTTTTAAAGAGGATGTAGCACAGATTGATGATTTGTTGTCCTTTCCATTTGCGCATGTTGACCTTGCTTACTTCGATCAAAACAAACACTCGCGATTGGAAGAAGAAGTTTTAAGCCAAGGTAAATCGATTAATATGGCGCTTCGAACGACGTCAGTTGTTGGGTTAATAGAAACGATTAAGCATTCCAACATGATCGCACCCTGCATGCCTCCGGTGATCGAACAGCACAAGGGAGTATTGCGCTCGATTGTGATTGAAGGATTAGAAGAAGATGCAGAGAAAATGGAGGTATTTGCCTATCTTCATAAGAAAAACCAACATTCTGCCAAATACAAGTGGTTACTGGATTTGATCGAAACAGCGATGATTGAGGCCAACCATCAGTGAGTTCTAATCGTTTTTTTTCATTGATTCACTTAACCGTAGTCAGCTATTCATTTTCTGTTTCTTTAGAAGCGTTTGGCGCCCAGCCTTTCTCTAGCCAGTTGTCCAGTAGGTGTTGCAGTGCGTTCAAAGAGGTTGGCTTCTCTAGGCGACCGTCCATCAGTTTTCTGATCATGTCTAGCTCTCGTTGTCCTGATTCACCAGACAAAGCAATAATTGGTGTTTGAGGTGAGCGCGCCTTGATGATCTGGCTTGCGTCAAAGCCATTCATTATCGGCATTTGTACATCCATTAAGATCAAATCAACTTTGTGTGATCTGAACAGCTCGACAGCATTTTCCCCGTTTTTAGCTTGCAAGCTATTTACGCCAAGTCGGCTCAGGTACATCTGAACAAGCGTGCGTTGCACTTCTTTGTCATCAACAATAAGTACCGTCGGTGCAAGATGGCTTGATGCTGGTTGATTTTCTGCTTGCGTGCGTTCTGTTTGCTTACTTTCTGTTAGCGTACTTGCCGGTTCAGGTTCTATATCACCGCTTGGAGTTTGGCTCTCTGGTTTTACATCAGCTTCGGCTTTATCTTCCGTCGATTGGTTGTGTTTCCAACCGTTGAAATAAGGCGTACGCAGCGTCTCCGCTTTTGGAGCATTGGGTACAATAGGGAAGTACAGGTGAAACTCAGTAAATTCACCAAGTTTGGAATGGCATTCCACTCTGCCACCAAATGAGCGCATCACTCGTTGGCAATAACCCAGTCCTAAGCCGCTACCACCGCTTTTTTGGAAAGAGAAAAAGTCATCAAAGACCTTATGAACAATGGCTTCGTCAATGCCGGGGCCGGTATCACGAAATGTGAGAACGTTCTCGTAAGATCCTGTTTTGGTGCTGATCTCAATTTGGCTGTCTGGGTAAGAATCAAAGTAATAGATTGCATTGCGTATCAGATTGAAAATGACGAAGTTGAATAGAGTTTCATTTAGTTTTGCCACAAAATCAGCGTGTTGTGGTAAACGAATTCGCTCAATGATCTTCTCGTTCTCAAAGCCATAGTGGCTGACGGCTTGGTCCACGGCCTTGTGGATAGATGTCATGGTGATTGGTCCATGCTCAGGCGAGCTGTCACTGACTTCTCGTAAGATGATATCAATCAGTTGCCGCCCGCGTTGAATCGCTGCTTGGCCATTCTCAATGTCAGTCAAGATTTGTTGAGTTGGTGCTTGATTATCAATGTGCTGCTTTAACACCTCAAAATGCAGTTGCACTTGAGCGAGTGGGTTACGCATCTCATGAGCGATCGAGTTAGCAAGAGCACGACTTTGGCGAATTCGTCTATCGGCTTCGATGGTGCTTTGTACACGCGTTAACAAGGTTTGCAGTGCAGAGATTTCTTCATTAGAGAACATACGATTGTTGCTTTTGTGCGATGATACTAGCAAGTGTGTGACTGATTTTTTGTGTCCGAATAGTGGCATTACCAACGCGGTGTTGTTCGAACTCATCTTGTCATAAAGTGCTTTTAGCGACCGTTTAGCGAGCGCAGTATCATCTAGCTCTTCAGAAAGCTCATCGAACACTAGAACGGACTCTTTGCTAGATAGGTAATCTTCGTAGAAGGTTTCGTTGTAATTACTGTTAACTAGTCGAAGCTTATCTTCTGGGATTTGCAGTTGGCGACCTAAACGACGCATGGCATCGTCAATCGACAACTTAAAGCCTTCTTCTAATGCGAGTATCTGTTGTACCGGTGTCTTTTTGTTTCTATAGACAAGCAATGAGGAGTAAGGACTTACACGTTTGTAGATTGGACTCCATGTAATGCCGATAATCGCGCAGATGGGTATCGCTAATAGCCATTGGTTACCGTCAGTTAGGGGAATAAATACCGTACAAAAAGGTATCACTAAAATTGCACACACCAGCAGCACATTAAGGCTTATGTATGTAAGGTATTTAAAACTGTAGAAGCGAGAGGTCAGCAGAGCATAGCCTACAAACAACATCTCACTGAGCGACAACGCTGGGGGGAGCCAAGTGAGCGAGAAATCACGTAGGAAATAGGCAACGCCAATGTGAATCGTTGCTGTAGATAGCATGAATACCAAGATGCCTGTAATCATGTAGTTGGTTTTGGCTAATGTTAGTTTGCTGCTATTGGCACGCATGGTCACTAGATTAGTCAGTGTAAGGGCAATCAAGCTGATAACCCCAATGAAAAAGTAGGGTGTATGCGGGCCAAACTCGATCACGAATTGGCTTGGAGCCGTAATGGTGACATCTTCTACCGTTAATCCTGGGGTCAAATTGATATAGAAAGAGTAGCCCGTTATGCTCGCGAGAATGGTTTTTTGCCACCTATGGATTTTACCACTGCGGTTTTCGGCTGCGAGCTGACACGAGAAGTAATACGCAAAGGCAAAAGCAAGGAAAGAGCTGAGGTTGGCCAACTTTGCTGCAAATATGGCTGCTGTGGTGCCAAGTCCTGGCAACAAGCCGGTGTGGAAGTAGGCATTACTGCTGATCCACGTAATGATACAGATGGAATATGCGATGTAAGGTACATGGTGTGTCCCCACTATCGCTTCGTTCTTTTGTTTAAGGCGATAACAATAGTAGAACAGCCACATTACAACAACAGCGACCGTTGCAAGCAGAGTGATGGCTTTAGCATAGAATATCGCCTCTAGCCCAAGATCAAACGTCTTCATATTATTTGCCACGCTGTATTTTTATTTTCACGGAGGCACCGTCTATAGTCTCGAAAGTTGACATGATTGAATGCCTTCAACATCAGTTCAATATTCCATAACCCGCGGTAAGTCAGTAAGTTCGTTTCGTTCAAGTCACAAGACCCTAGCGGCAAGTATGCTTGTGGTTCGATAGCCTTGTAAAAATCGAGTATCAAAGGTTGATCTATAATGGTGAAACCAATCTTATAGCCCGCTTGATGTAACAAGTTGAGCATCTCTTTTTGTGCAAGATAAAGGAAGTAGACTTTTTGTTGAATATTTCCACTCACGGTTAGGCGTAGAATTTCACATACAGCTTGCATTTCGGCTAATTGTAATTGGAACTTATTATCGAACTCTGGAATAGAGTCACACTTTGATAGGGCCGGCGGAGTAAAAATATGTAGCTCTGCCAGTCCCTCATAGCCACGTCTGGATAAACTGTACTTCCATTTGTCGTTACAGAAAGGGGGGGCGTAGCTTAGCCAAGTTTCATATTTTGACCAATCTTGAATTAGGGCTGAAGAGACTAGGGTTGGAAAGGCTTCATCTGTTGGGTGTTTGAGTAGAATAAAGTGCTTACCTGTTTGTGATAAGTGGAGTAAAGGTAGCATCTCATACCACTTCTCACCTTTAATAAAAACCTCAAGGTTGCTTAAAGCAATAGCATCGCTGATTGGTAGTCCTTGAGGGCGAGTTGGCGTTTGTACTATGAGTTGACTATTTTCTATTTGGTCAATGATCACACCATAGTAAGCACTATCTTTAATGGGTAGATCCATAGGATAAAGGGCATGGGTGCTTAATGGTAATTTTGCTTTGATTGCGGAAATTTCACATTCACACCAAAAGTCCAACCAATGTATATAACATTGCCCAACCGCTTCCTCTAAGAGAGCAACCTCTGTGGATAAGGTATTTGGATAGCGCTGAATCAGATCGCGGTAGTCTATCACTTCAAACATTACTGAGTCGCTTTTTGCTTGATGTTCAGGGAAAAGCAATTCTAATTGGTTTCGACGATATTCTGTCACGGTTTTGAAAACGGCTGTGCGCTCTTGTGGTTGATAAGTGTGGAGTACGAGTTCAACCAGTGCGTGTTGTTTTTTTTCGATAGGCAGGCTGCTAGCCAACAGTGAACCTAAAGACGACATTAATTCCATGTAGTGAACCGCCTAAGTTTATCTAATTATTTTTATGTGACTTGTACCCGTTTATGAGAGATGTATCTATGGCTGATGTTTGAGAGTAGTTACTTTATAAAGTTGTCCTAGCTTTTTGTGCGTTTAGTTTCTCAAAAACAAGCTGCATTTAAAGTGGGAGTTTACTACTTGTACTAATCCTAAACAACATGGTTTCGCCATTTTTCAATCAATTCATGAACCCCTAAATTAGTGTATTCTCAAATACTTACTTGTCTGCTTATTGTCCGGCTTTGGTTTTCTGACAGTGCTCTGTATTTACAGATTAGTTACAACATAATTTCTGATGAAGTGATGACATTCGAGGTTTAAGCTTGTCTGCATATGAAACATCATTGCGGGTAACGCCTCGTGAATGACAGAGGTAGAGAGAATTTATGAAGAAAGTACGATTAACATCATTACTTGGAGTAGCAACCTTGTTTAGTGTCGCTGTGTTAGCAGGATGCAGTCAGAAATCTGAGGTTCCAGTTCAATCACAAGAGAATACGAATCCGATCTGTAGCACTAAAAACCTGACAGGTGGTTGGTCGCAAAGCGCTATCACACCACAAGCTAAGCAAGCTTTAAATGCAGTTCTTGGCCAAATGAACACTTCAGCTGAGCTAAAGCAGATTCTGAGTGTGCGAACTCAGGTTGTCGCGGGTTTGAATTACGCTATTGAGTTTGAAATGGATAATGGTGAAGTGTGGAATACCGTTGTGTATCGCTCACTACAAGGTGACATTGAAATGACGCAACCTGCACAGCAAGGTCGTCTGTGTCCATAGATCAACTGGTCCATAAATTTACTGGTCTATTGATTAACTAGCATGTAAATAACTTCGCACATAAAAAATGGCTCCTAATTAGGAGCCATTTTTATTCTACTTAGAGGCGTTTTTAAACGTTATTAGTTTGCCAATGCGGGTTCCGATAACTCTTGAACACAAGCTCGGCTGATGTCTTCATCAATGTAGGCCATCCCAAGTTTATTCAGATAGTCCATACGATCCGCAGTGCGAAGCTCGATGTCGGGGCCTGCAATGTTGTTGGTTTGATAAATTTCAGTGAGGTGAGACATGAATTGCTCACCCACACTCATCATCAATAGGCTCATTGCGCCCACGTCCGGCCTTACTTTGGCACGTTGCTTTTCCGATAGGTTTACCGCTAACACGATAGGCTGTTCTTCACCTTCGAAGCGAACACCTCGCTCACGAACGGTTTGCTGAGCCCAGTAGTAGGCCAGTTCTTTACTCTGTGTTAAGAAGACGGGCTCAACGGATTCTGTGTAATTATTGCCAATCGTTGCCATGGTTTTTGAAGCGGCTTCATTGAGCGCTTTGTCTCCAGAGCGCTTTAGCCCTTGACCTTGAATAGACGCGAGTAAAGCTGAAGATGTGCCGTGATACCAAGTATCACCCGTTGCGAAACCATTTTCTGATAACAGTGTTTTTGCATCTTGTAGGTGTGTCGGTATTGAAGTCATAGGCACTCTCAAAAAATAAGAATCTCAACAAATAGGAATCTGAACAAATATGTATACAGTTAGCTTAAACAGAAGTTGTTCGGTTAACCGTGGTGTGGAACACAAATCTGAGGCTTTGAGATAAAGCTGGCAGTAGTAGCTTTATCTCAAAGCCTTCCCCCGGATCTTACCTAAGTAAGAGAGAAGGGCGGGGGAGGCTTTAGCGTTAGCGATTAATCAAATTGATTAGACGTATTCGCTTCACCCGCTGCTTTTAGTGCATTTTCACCAGCAAAGTATTCTTTGTGGTCATCACCCATGTCTGAACCAGACATGTTTTGGTGTTTAACACATGCGATACCTTGGCGAATCTCTTTACGTTGAACATTAGCAACGTAGCCCAACATGCCTTGGTCACCGAAGTATTCTTTTGCAAGGTTGTCGGTAGACAGTGCTGCTGTGTGGTAAGTCGGCAGAGTAATCAAGTGGTGGAAGATACCCGCTTCGCGAGATGCGTCCGCTTGGAATGTACGAATCTTCTCGTCAGCGCTTGCAGACAGTTCAGTTTCATCGTATTCCGCACTCATTAGGCTTGCACGGTCGTAAGCTGATACATCTTTACCTTCTGCTGCCATTGCATCGTATGCTTGTTGGCGGAAGTTTAATGTCCAGTTGAATGATGGAGAGTTGTTGTAAACCAGTTTCGCATTAGGGTGAACTTCACGTACGCCGTCCATCATCTCTTTGATTTGACCGATGTGTGGTTTCTCAGTCTCAATCCAAAGAAGGTCAGCACCCGCGTTGATTGCTTCAATACAGTCGAATACACAGCGGTCTTCACCCGTACCTTCGCGGAATTGGTATAAGCCTGAAGGCAGACGCTTAGGACGAACTAGCTTGCCGTCACGATTGAAGCAAACATCACCTTCAGCCATATCTGCAACATCAATCTCTTCAACATCTAGGTATGAGTTGTAGATATCACCTTGGTCGCCAGGTTCTTTCACTACCGCGATTTCTTTTGTTAGGCCAGCACCTTGTGAATCGGTACGAGCAACAATGATGCCGTTGTCGATGCCTAGTTCAAGGAAAGCGTAACGAAGTGCGCGAAGTTTTGCGTGGAAGTCAGCATGAGGAACCGTTACTTTGCCGTCTTGGTGACCACATTGCTTCTCATCGGCTACTTGGTTTTCGATTTGTAGACAACATGCACCCGCTTCAATCATTTGCTTAGCCATTAGGTAAGTCGCTTCTGCGTTACCGAAACCTGCATCGATATCCGCAATGATTGGTACTACGTGTGTTACGTGGTTGTCGATTTTGTCTTGGATTTGGTCTTGTAGATTCACATCACCCGCTTCACGTGCTGCGTCTAGCTGACGGAACAAGCCACCTAGTTCACGAGCATCCGCTTGGCGTAGGAAGGTGTATAGCTCTTCTACTAGGCCAGCAACCGACGTTTTTTCATGCATAGATTGGTCTGGAAGTGGACCGAAGTCAGAGCGAAGTGCTGCTACCATCCAACCTGAAAGGTATAGGTAACGACGGTCTGTCTTGCCATCAAAGTGCTTCTTAATAGAAATCAGCTTTTGTTGGCCGATGAAACCATGCCAGCAACCCAGTGATTGAGTGTATTGAGAGCTGTCTTCGTCGTAAGCCGCCATGTCTGCACGCATAATATCTGCCGTGTATTGCGCAATATCCAGACCTGTTTTGAATTTGTTTTGAGCTCGCATACGAGCTGCAGATTCAGGGTTGATTGCATCCCATGGAGCACCAGCAGCGCTTTTTGCAACTTCAATCTTTTCGATATCTTGTGTAATTTGCGACATAACTATTCCTTAGTTTCACGTGGACATGTTGGCCAATTTGGCGAGGTCATTCGATTTGGATTAAATCTAACCATGGACAAAGAATAACCATGCATGTGATAATTTTGTTAATTTATAGTTATTATATTCGGTATTTTTCTTATGAATATTGCTCGTATAGACCTTAATTTACTTGTGTATTTAGACATGTTGCTACGTGAAAGAAACGTAACACGAGCAGCAAATCAGTTAGGAATCACTCAGCCAGCCATGAGTAATGGCCTGCGTCGATTACGTGATCTATTTGAAGACCCGCTGTTGGTGAGAACCAGTGAAGGGATGATACCGACCGAGCGAGCACATAAACTGCAGCCATTGATTAGAAACATCTTGGCGAATGTAGAAAAGACATTGCAGCCGACCACGGAATTTAATGCAGAAGACAGTGAACGTGTGTTTCGTATCATGGCGAGTGACTATGCTGAGTCGACCATTATTCAGCCGCTATTAAAAAAGTTGAGCGAGATAGCACCGAAAATACGCTTAGATATTATGACGCCAAGTGACGTGAGTTATCAGGATGTGGAGCAAGGCACTGTTGATATTATCATCAACCGTTTTGACGATATTCCACAGTCGTTCCATCAGATGAGCCTTTGGCACGACGGGTTCTCTTGCCTATTTAGTTGTGATAACCCGATAGCGGACAACTTCGATATTTTGTCTTATCTAAAGGCGCAACATATCTGGGTAAGTAAGACGGGTATGGGCACCGGCGTTGGGATTAACCCAAGCGAAGCGCAAAAGCTTGGTTGGATAGATGAAGCATTAATGCGCATTGGCAAAACGCGTAATATCACGGTGTTCACACGACACTACCTGTCGGCGATTCTCTTCGCTCAACAGAAGAACCTGATCCTGACCATTCCAACCAAAGCAGCACAATTGCAGCGCAACAACCCTCGGTTGTTAATCAAACCTGCGCCATTTGCGATTGAACCCTTTGAGGTGAAGATGGCGTGGAGTCCATTGTTACAAACTAATCCAGACCATCAGTGGATGCGCCGATTGATTAAAAGTGTCGCCAATGAAATAGAGAGTGGTGTGACGGAATAACACAGTTTGTAGGGTATTTTTTATATGAATATCCAGTATAACTGGCATAAATTAGCTAAATTTATGTCCGTTGCGTAAGTTTAAGTTAGTAAAGTAAATTTGAGCTAGTAACGTGAATTTAAGCCAGTTACGTAGATTTAATGAGTAGTCATCAGTTAGTTTGAGAGAGATTTTATGAGCAGTCGTATTCAACAGGGAAGCTTGAACATTGATAGCACCCTCTACCAATTAATTAATGAGCAGGTCATTCCTGGAACAGGCATTGTCGCTGAAGACTTTTGGCAATCATTTGCAACTATCCTTGAAGACTTGGCTCCCAAGAACCGCGCACTGCTTATCAAGCGTGAAGATCTTCAACATCAAATTGACGTTTGGCACCAAGAGCGTGCCGGACAAACGCTAGATGCGGCCGAGTACAAACAGTTCTTACAGCAGATTGGCTACTTAGTTCCTGAGGGTGATGACTTTCAAGTAACGACTACCAGCGTTGAGCCTGAAATTGCAACACAAGCGGGTCCGCAGCTTGTTGTACCTATTATGAATGCACGTTTTGCACTTAACGCGGCTAATGCGCGTTGGGGAAGTTTATACGATGCGCTCTACGGAACCGATGTCATCAGTGAAAGTGATGGTGCAGAAAAAGGTGGCAGCTTTAACCCTGCACGTGGCGCTAAAGTCGTGAGCTACGCTCGAGGTTTCCTTGATGACGCTGCACCGTTAAACGGTGTATCTCATAAAGACGTCACCAAATACAGCATCAGCAATGTCAGTATTGGCAATACACTGACAGCGACCTTAGACAATGGCGAAGAAGTCACTCTAATCGATCGCAACCAGTTCATTGGTTACCAAGGTGATGCAAGTGCGCCTTCAAGTATTCTGCTTAAGCACAACAATCTACATATTGAAATTCAAATCGACCCGAGCGCGCCAATTGGCAGCGTTGATGTGGCTGGTATTAAAGATGTGCTGGTGGAATCGGCTCTCACTACCATTATGGATTGCGAAGATTCGGTAGCAGCGGTTGATGGTGAAGACAAAGCACTGGCTTACCGTAACTGGTTAGGCTTGATGAAAGGTGACTTACAAGAGTCACTAGAGAAAAATGGCAAGACCATCGTTCGTAACCTCAACCCAGATCGTCAATACACCAGCGTGACGGGAGGCGAGATCTCGCTGAAAGGCCGCAGCATGTTGTTTATCCGCAATGTGGGCCATCTAATGACCAACCCTGCCATTATTGATGCTGACGGTAATGAAGTACCTGAAGGTATTATGGATGGCATGATCACTTCACTAATCGCGATGCATGATTTAAAAGGCAACAGCGCGTACCAAAACTCGACCGCGAACAGCATCAATATTGTTAAACCTAAGATGCATGGCCCTGAAGAAGTCGCCTTTACCAATGAACTGTTTGGTCGCATTGAAGATGCATTAGGCTTAGACCGATTCACGATCAAAGTCGGCATCATGGACGAAGAGCGTCGTACTTCAGTCAATCTTAAAGAATGTATCCGCGCGGCTAAAGATCGTGTTGTGTTCATCAACACAGGTTTCTTAGACCGAACGGGTGATGAAATTCACACCAGTATGGAAGCGGGCCCATTTGCTCCTAAAACACAGCTGAAAACCATGACTTGGATTGGCGCATACGAAGACCAGAACGTTGATCTTGGCTTAGCTTGTGGCCTGCAAGGTAAGGCCCAAATCGGTAAAGGTATGTGGCCAGAGCCGGACAACATGGCGAAGATGATGGATGCGAAAATCGGACACCCACAAGCGGGCGCTAATACTGCTTGGGTTCCTTCGCCAACCGCCGCGACTTTGCACGCGCTGCACTATCACAAGGTAAGTGTACCAAGCCGTCAGAAAGAGCTTCGAGAGCGAGTGAGAGCCAATGTTGATGATATTCTTACTATCCCGCTACTAGGCAACCAAAAGCTGACTGCTAAAGATATCCAAAATGAATTGGATAACAACACACAAGGTATTCTTGGTTACGTAGTGCGTTGGATTGACCAAGGCGTCGGGTGTTCGAAAGTGCCAGATATTAACGATGTAGGGTTAATGGAAGACCGAGCGACATTGCGTATTTCGAGTCAACATATTGCCAACTGGTTACGCCACGGCATTTGCGATGAAGCACAAGTAATGAAAACCATGAAACGTATGGCGGCAGTGGTTGACGAGCAAAACGCTAGCGACCCGAGCTACCGTAATATGGCACCTGACTTTGAAAACAGCATCGCATTTTCAGCAGCGTGTCAGTTGGTATTCGAAGGCTGCGCTCAACCTAGTGGTTACACCGAGCCAGTGCTGCATGCTATGCGTCTAAAACTGAAAGCGCAGGGATAGAGAAGCAACCCAATAACAAAAACAGAGAATGTAAAATACTAAAAAAAAAGAAACCCCCTTTAACCGAGCCCAAGGTGCCGCGCTTTTATAGCGCGGCTTTTTTTGATTCATTTTTGTGGTGAGAAAGGTGGGGAGTGGGGTAGGTTAGTGATCACTAAGACTTAATTATTTCTGAGCCCTAATCACTGCCGAAACCTAGTTGCTACCAACCTTATTTTCCGCCAAAGCAAAGATACTTTATGTCCATGTATTCATCGATGCCTTCTTTTGCGCCTTCACGGCCAATACCTGATTGCTTAACACCGCCGAACGGCGCGACCTCGGTTGAGATGAGGCCATCATTAATACCGACCATACCGTACTCAAGTGCCTCTGCAATGTTCCATACTCGATGAATGTTCTGACTGTAGAAGTACGACGCTAATCCATAAATGGTGTCGTTTGCCATCTCAATAAGCTCTTCGTCTGTCTCGAATTGCATCACAGGGGCGACAGGACCAAAGATCTCTTGCTGAACAATGTCCATGCTGTGTTTCACATTTTTAAGAATGACAGGCTGAAGGAAAAGCCCATCAAGCTCTTGAGTTGGCGTCACAGGTGTCGCGCCTTGTTCTACCGCTCTGTCTATTAATGCTTGGATGTTGTTCTTCGCATTCTGACTGACAACAGGACCAATGGTGACACTTTCATCTAAGCCGTTACCAATCTTAAGCTGCTGAACCGCTTGATCGAATTTAGCCACGAACTCATCGTATACTTTACTGTGAACATAGAAACGGTTTGCACAGACACATGTTTGTCCCGCATTACGGAATTTCGACGCCATTGCGCCTTGAACGGCCGCGTCGATGTCTGCATCGTCAAACACAATAAAAGGTGCGTTGCCACCGAGCTCCATTGAGGTGCGCTTGATGCCTTTTGCCGCTTGAGCCATCAAGATACTGCCCACTCGAGTCGAGCCTGTGAAAGAGATTTTTTTGATCAGTGGATGAGAAGTGAATAGGGTGCCAACTTGCTCAGGGCTGTCGCCAAGCACCACTTGTAATAGATCTTTCGGGATACCTGCTTGGTAAGCCAGTTCAACTACAGCAAATGCAGAAAGGGGCGTCTCGTCTGAGGGCTTCACAATAAAACTACAGCCAGCAGCAAGGGCAGGAGCTGCCTTACGAGTGATCATCGCAATTGGAAAGTTCCATGGCGTAATGGCACATGCGACTCCGATAGGTTGTTTGATGGTTACCAAGCGTTTGTCTGCGACGGTGCTAGGAATTGAATCACCATAAGTGCGCTTCGCTTCTTCGGCGAACCATTCAATAAAGCTTGCACCATAAACCACTTCGCCTGTTGCTTCTGCTAGCGGCTTACCTTGTTCAATGGTCATTAGGCGAGCAAGATCTTCTTTGTTTTCAAGGAGCAGTTGATGCCAACCACTTAGCAATGCAGCACGGGATTTAGCAGGAATTTTTGCCCACTCTTTCTGCGCAACATGAGCACGTTCGATAGCGCTCTCTAACTCCGCCTCGGATGAAATTGGCGCATGCCCAATAAGCTCACCCGTTGCTGGGTTTGTGACTGCAACTGCGTTGTTCGCTTCTGTCACCATAAAAGAGAGTAAGTGCTGGTTCTTAATGTTTAGCATCGTGATTCCTTTGTTGTGATTACTTTAGACGTGTTGCTTATATGCGGGTTGGCGAGTGTTCAAATGACTTCGACCAACCGTTGATTGGTCGAAGATAGTGGTCGTTAGCTCGTTAGCTCGTTAGCTCGTTAGCTCGTTAGCTCGTTAGTTCGTCCGTGCTTAAGTTGTTGCTTTCGAAGCGATAGCCACTCGAAGCGGTCTAAGAAAATGACCTATTGTTGACTCCAATTATCAGACTCTATCTTAGCGAGCGCTTTTGCTGCTTTTTGAAGAGCGGGTAGGTACTTGATCGCTTCATCAGGTTTGACTCGAATTACAGGCGCTTGTATCGCTAGGCCGAGGTTTGATTGACCCGTAGATGACGGGATCAGTACCGCGATACAGACTAAGCCCGGCAAAAACTCTTCGTCATCAATCGCAAAGCCTTGGATTTTCGCTTCTTCGATGTCTTTCTCTAACATCGAATAGTCTGTAATAGTGTTCACTGTGTACTGAGTCAGTGGCACATTTTCAATTAATCGTCTGCGCTGTGACTTAGACATGTGCGCCAAAAACAGTTTTCCGCTTGCTGAGCAATGTACTGGGACGCGAGAACCTGGGTGTAGATGAAAACGAAGGGGTGCTTCAGTTTCTGCACGATCAAGATAGATGATCTCGCCACTTGATAGCGCCGTTAGGTTACAGCTTTCGCCAACTTCTGCTCTCAGGTTTTCAAGAATAGTGCGTCGGGCACTGTGCATGGTGCTATTCAACAATAGGTTTTCGGCAAGCTTTCTGAGTCGAATACCTGAGCTGTAGTGCTTCTCATCGCCGTCTCTTTGAATGATGCCTGCCGCTTCTAACTGCTGAAGCATTCGGTGCAGCGTAGGTTTTGGCAGTCCAGTTTCTTCGACTAATCCTTGAAGAGAAATAAACTCGTCTTTTTGCGCTATCACCTCTAATAGTGCAAAAAGTCGGAGAGTCGGTGTATCCCCTTGAACTGGTGGTGTTTCTGTTTGCATATAATGATCCATCCTTGCGATATGTCTATGCCTAAGAGTGTACATACCAAATCATTATTCTTCAATTATCTGAATAAAATTTGACCTTTTTTATTATTCCAATAATATAAATATAAATTATGGAACAATTAATCTCAATAAATGGAATTTAAGATGAAGGCGATTGAACGGATTATTGATAAGGCTCACTTAGATCGTAAGCGAGTGGTTTTGAGTGAAGCTGAGGACCCGCGAGTACTAGCAGCCGCAAGAATGGCGATAGACAAACAGCTCGCTCACATCACCCTAGTAGGGGATGAACCAGCGATCATCGCTGCTGCAGAATTACATCACATTGATCTTGTAGGCATTCACATTGTTTCCCCACAAGCGTCATCACTCAAAGAAGTCCTCGCTGAGCGGTTGTATACATTAAGAAAAGCGAAAGGTATGACTTACGATGATGCGCTAGAGCTGGTTCTAGACCCACTCGTTTTTGCCAATTTGATGGTCAGAGAGGGGCTGGTGGATGGCACAGTTAATGGTGCGGTTTATACCACGTCTGATGTGGTACGAGCTGCGCTTCAGATTATCGGCCCCGCGCCAGACAGTGAATTGGTGTCCAGTTTTTTTCTGATGATGTTGTGTGAGCCTTTCCATAATCTTAAAGGCGGCATGATTTTCAGTGACTGTGGGTTGGTGATTAACCCTAATGAAACCGAGCTAGCATCGATTGCAGTGGCCGCATCAAGCAGTGCTCAAACGCTACTGATGGAAGAACCTAAAGTCGCAATGCTATCGTTTTCGACCAACGGTAGTGCCAAGCATGAATCGGTCGATAAGGTTCGTAACGCGGCTCAGTTAGTGAAACAACGTTGTCCCGGAATCGCCGTCGATCAGGATGTTCAACTCGATGCCGCGATTGTGACTGAGATTGCCGCGAAAAAGCTGCCAGATTCAGAGGTGAAAGGTCAATCGAACGTGTTGATATTTCCCAATTTAGAAGCCGGTAATATTGGTTATAAGCTTGCGGAAAGGTTAGGTGGGGCAGTTGCGATTGGTCCACTATTACAAGGGTTGAATCAACCTGCGAATGACTTATCAAGAGGGTGTAACGCACAAGACATCTTTAATGTGATCGCGGTGACCGCGGTACAAGCACAGCAAGGAAAAACAGCAAATTCAAAGACTGACGTGGCGGCTGATTCTGAAAAAAGAGATGAATCGACATTTGATTTTAGATACTAAAATCTAGCTCCTGAAGCTGATACTCACATTCAAATCAACCCCCAAAAACAACCTAACTAGGACTGCTGATGGAGTTACCTGTTTTACTCGCTATTCTTGCCACCATCGCGGTGGGTACCTATTTTCAAACTGTCACCGGATTTGGCCTCGGTATCATCGTGATTGGTTTAACGGTTAGCCTTAATCTGGTTTCCTTACCCGTTATAGCCGCTGTGGTCAGTATTGTGACCTTGTTCAATTGCTTGGTCGCATTGATGGGTAAGCCACTGCTTGGGGAACTCAAGATTCTGGTGGTGTTGGTCATCGGTATTATTCCCGGCGTTTCGATGGGGGTGTACTTGCTGGACGAGTTAAGCGAATCGGCCACGCATATTCTCCGAGGACTATTGGGTGCCATGGTGCTATTCGCAGGTTTGAGTTTTATGTTCAAACCTAAAACCAGAAAGGATCGTTCGGCAACTGTATCGTTTTTGTTGTCTGGTTTTAGTTCTGGCTTAGCGGGTGGGTTGTTTGGGATGGCAGGTCCACCGATTGTTTATCATCTTTATCGGCAGCCTTTTACGCTCGATCTGGTGCGAAGCACACTGCTGATGGTGTTCGCTTGTACGTCGATGTCGCGTACTGTCAATGTCTACGCTGCAGGCGACATGGAACAGAGCATACTGTGGTTATCTGCTATTGCTGTTCCCTTGGTGGCGCTTGTCACGATGTTTGCTCGACGTTTCCCACCGCCGTTGTCTAATGATCAACTCAGAAAGTTAGTGTTTATTGTGTTGATGTTGATTGGTGGGTACTTGATGGCGGTCTCTGCATGGTCGTTGTTTTTGGCTTAGAACGTTTTCTTTATCAAAATTATCTTTGAAGGAGGAGGGCTTGATTCTCGTTTAATGCTTGACGTCACCCTCCTCACTGACACGTCAGCGCTTTAGCATCTCAAAGATGTTCCTACATAGCCCGAACAAGCAGCTCTCTTGTACGTCCAAGGTAATGTTGTTGCGGTAGTACGGGCTCAAATCCACTCCCATCCCCACGCCATGAATCTCAATTCCGTTTTTGGTCGACTCACGTTCAATGACTTGTTTGAGGTGGTTATCCAAATAGAACTGATCGTTGGCAGTGCTGGTGGCGGTATCCATTGGGCAGCCGTCTGAGAACACGATCAAAACCTTTCTTTGAGCAGTGTGCTGTTGCAACCGCTGGCTAGCGAACTGCACCGCTTCGCCATCAATCCCCTCTTTAAAGACGTCTGCTTTACGAAGACTCGCAATGCCAAGGCGAGATCGTCTCCAATGCGTATCAAAACCCTTAAACACGATGTGCCGAACTTCGTTCAAGCGGCCTGGGTGTTTTGGTTGGCCTTGTTTAAGCCACTGCCGATAAACCTTGCCACCGTTCCAGTTGTTGGTAGTGAAGCCAATGATCTCAAATGGGATATCAGCCAATCCTACGGATTTGAGAATGGTGTCCATCAGCAGACTTAGCTTGTGACTGTGCTTTTGCATTGAGCCTGAGCAGTCCATCAAAAACGTGATAGCACATTGATGAGATACACCGATATCAGGTTGATAAAAGACAGTGCGATCCAATGGCGACGTGATGAGCTTGGTGATGGTGGGGGCGTTAACAATGCCTTCTTCTAAATGGTCCTGACGTCGGTTCCTCTGTGGTGTGGCAACAAAGCTAGTAAGCATAGCGGCTAAACGGCGAGTGTTTACTTGTCTCGCCATGATGTCATCGGTGAGTTTCTGCCTCAGTTCGAGTAATAGGGCGCGCCTGACGAGTTTATCTGCGGCGACAATTTGATCAAATTCTGAATTAAAGACCTGATAATTCGCACCCGACAACTCGAATACCTTGCTACTGCCCGTGATGTCAGTATCGACGTCTTGATCTTGAATGTCTCCATCAACGATAAGGGCAAGCTGCGCAAGGATTTTTATGTCTTCTTCAACCGTTGGCGTAGCCGAGCTATCGCTCTCTTGCTCTTGGTTGATGAGCTCTTGTGCAAGGGCAGCAAGCTCATTGGCGCAGTGAGCAAACTGTTGTTGGTCGGTTCTATGTTGCTTTAAGCGCTTAAGGTTGTACCCGAAAGTAGGCACGATGCCTGCGCGAGTCGATTCAATGGTCTCAGCGATAGGCTCAGACACCGGAACGCCAGTTAAGCGGGTGTGGATGACTTGCATCAGTGTAAACAGCAACATGCCTATTCGTGATTCGGTAAAGCCATTTTGATGATATTGGTCGCTCCAATACGCAAAGTTGAATTGGATACTGGTGGTCACGCCTTTTAGATAAGGCGGGACTTGAGATTCAATTCGGACCTGTTCGCAGAAGTCGTAAAGCAGACGTTCTATTTCGTTTTGAGGGCGCAATGAATAATGGAGGTCAGCGTCTGAAAGCAATAGTCGCAGTGCCGATGAATCGATCTTACCTTGCATCGATAGCTTGCTGCTTTTTAGCTCGTGGCGAGACACAAAGGTGAGATCGTTAGTATGTGCGGACTGGTAATAACAGGGCTTATTGCCTTTATAGAGACGTTCTCCCCGATAGTTCAGATTGAGTTCGCCACTGATTGCTCTGGCGACAGACACGCCAAGATCGAGGATCTTTTTCTGCTGGGAAGAAACATTGGCCATGGTTTACGACTCCGAGTGGGAATAGTTTTGAGTAGGCGTTTCTAAATCTTCACCAAAGCAACGGAAATAGTATTCGCTAACCAGTTCTTTTTCTTCGTCTTCACAGCGATTTAAGAATGAAAGCCTAAATGCCGTCGCAACATCGTCGAATATTTGGATATTTTCAGCCCAAGTGAGCACCGTTCGCGGAGACATCACCGTTGAAAGGTCGCCAGCCCGAAACCCGTTACGCGTTAATCCTGCGGTGGCGATCATTTTCTCAACCAGTTGTCGGCCACTTTCATTATTCAGATTTGGAAGCTTGGATAACACGATCTTGGTTTCATGTTGTGGGTCTAAATAGTTGAGCGTAGCGATGATGTTCCATCTATCTAATTGACTGTGGTTAAGCACTTGAGTACCCGAATACAAACCTGAAAAGTTACCCAAGCCAAGCGTGTTGCAGGTAGCAAACAGGCGAAAAGAAGGGTTAGGTGTGATCACTCGGTTTTGTTCTAAAGAGGTGTATTTCCCGTCTTGCTCCAATAACTGCTGAATCACAAACATCACGTCAGGGCGACCAGCGTCGTACTCATCTAACACCAGTGCGATGGGTTGTTGAATGCTCTGAGGAAGAATGCCTTCTTTAAACTCTGTTACCTGCATTCCGTCTTTAATGACGATGCTGTCTTTACCTATGAAATCCAATCGACTCAGGTGTCCGTCTAGGTTGATCCTCAAACACGGCCAATTCAATCTCGCGGCAATTTGCTCTATGTGAGAAGACTTGCCCGTTCCGTGCGTGCCTTGTATCAATGTGCGACGATTGGAGGTGAACCCTGCCAATATAGCCAGCGTCACTTCGGGGTCAAAACAGTAATTAGGATCGACTCTCGGCACATATTCACCCGGATGTTCAAATGCCATCACCGTTAGGTTACTGTCGATGCCAAAGCGTTCTCTCACGCTTACCGGCTGCGTTGGTACCAATTCCGCCTCTTTCATCATATTTCCCTCTATATAGCTCATCACTTGTCGCTGCTATCGCGATATGTCATCGATTATTAACAGCTCCAGTTAAGTTAACAGCACTTTTTGTACGAAAAACTACCAATAATGTGATCCAGTTTTATTAATTAGAATGAATTGTTCCAATTTAATATAAAAAGTTGACGCGCAAAAATTCTACTACTAAGGTGAAAATGAATTCGAAAAAGAGACAATTCATTCCGAAAAATGAAATTTTGGTTAACTCAAGGAGAATGGAAGAATGAGCGAGCAAGAAAAACGTACGGTTGTTTCCGGCACAGTAACAATGACACCATCAGAAGCGTTCGTTGAAACTATGGTTGCTAATGATGTTACCGATATGTTCGGCATCATGGGGTCGGCATTTATGGACGCAATGGATATCTTTGCTCCTGCTGGCATTCGATTGGTCCCAGTAGTACACGAGCAAGGCGCTGCCCACATGGCAGATGGTTACTCCCGTGTATCGGGTCGCCACGGTGTAGTCATCGGGCAAAATGGCCCGGGTATCAGTAACTGTGTAACAGCAATTGCAGCTGCGTTCTGGGCACATAGCCCGGTCGTAATTGTGACGCCAGAGACAGGCACTAAAACAATGGGCTTAGGTGGTTTCCAAGAATGTAACCAGCTTCCAATGTTCCAAGAGTTCACTAAGTATCAAGGACACGTAACGCACCCAGATCGTATGGCGGAATACACAGGCCGATGCTTCGACCGTGCGATGAGCGAAATGGGTCCAACTCAGCTAAATATTCCTCGTGACTACTTCTACGGTGAAACTCAAACTGAAATCCCTAAACCAGCGCGTTTAGACCGTGGTCCTGGTGGTGAGAAATCTCTGAATGAAGCAGCAGACTTGATAGCTGAAGCGAAATTCCCAGTCATCATTTCCGGTGGCGGTGTGGTAATGGCTGATGCAGTTCAAGAGTGTGCGGCATTAGCAGAAAGACTAGGTGCACCTGTAGTGAACAGCTACCTACACAATGACTCTTTCCCTGCGAGTCACCCATTATGGTGTGGTCCTTTAGGCTACCAAGGTTCGAAAGCAGCAATGAAATTGATGGCTCAAGCGGATGTGGTTATCGCTTTGGGTACACGTCTTGGTCCATTTGGTACCTTGCCTCAACATGGCATGGACTACTGGCCGAAGAACGCGAAAATCATTCAGATTGATGCAGACAACAAGATGCTTGGTCTGGTTAAGAAGATTTCGGTTGGTATCTGTGGTGATGCAAAAGCAGCAGCGGTTGCTCTATCTGAAAGGTTGGAAGGTCGTGCACTGTTGTGTGATGACAACAAAGGCGCTCGCCAAGATACCGTCGCTACAGAAAAAGCACTTTGGGAAAAAGAGCTTGATGAGTGGACACACGAACGTGACTCGTTCAGCTTAGATATGATTGAGGAAAACTCACACGAGACTCCGTTCTCTGGTGGTGAATACCTACACCCACGCCAAGTACTGCGTGAGCTAGAAAAAGCGATGCCTGAAGACGTTATGGTCTCGACGGATATCGGTAACATCAACTCAGTGGCAAACAGCTACTTACGCTTTGAAAAACCACGCAGCTTCTTTGCTGCAATGAGTTTCGGTAACTGTGGTTACGCATTCCCGACCATCATTGGTGCGAAAGCTGCGGCACCTCATCGTCCCGCTATTTCATATGCAGGCGACGGTGCGTGGGGCATGAGCCTGATGGAAACCATGACATGTGTTCGCCATAACATTCCAGTGACAGCTGTGGTATTCCACAACCGTCAATGGGGTGCAGAGAAGAAGAACCAAGTCGACTTCTACAACCGACGCTTTGTTGCCGGTGAACTTGAAAACCAAAGCTTTGCAGAGATTGCACGAGCAATGGGTGCTGAAGGTATCACGGTTGATAAGCTAGAAGATGTAGGTCCAACCTTGCAAAAAGCCATCGACATGCAGATGAACGAAGGCAAAACAACCATCATTGAAATCATGTGTACTCAGGAATTGGGCGACCCGTTCCGCCGAGATGCACTATCAACACCGGTTCGTTTCCTAGATAAATACAAAGATTACGTATAAGTCATAGGAAGTTTGTCCGGCCACCGCATTATAAAGAGCGTGGTCGGGCAATATTAACGGGTATTGGCAAAGTGCTTAAGTGAAGAACGTAAACGCTTAGTTCAATAATTTCTACTTAAACATTAGAACACTAATTAAATGTTCCGTCGGTACATAGGTGGTTCTAGCTATATAAACTTTGTTACTCGCTATTATTAATCGACCATTAACTCATAGCGCCTTAGCGAATGGTTCTATTACTGATACTTGTTTATGAATATATATACCTATTATCATTTTAGAAAAATACAATAACGACACTCGTTGACTATTGATCAATCGTTATTATTGGTTGGTTTTTATCATCGATTGATAGGGTTGTTGATATTTGGATTTTTCCGGATTTAAATTAAGTGAATCGTAGTATGCATGTTGTTAAAAATAAACGTTATATAAGTTCAATAGAAGAACTGTATGAAATAATCGATTCGCTAATTGCTGAGTGTAGTGGACATCGTGGTTTAATTTATAACGTGTGTGATTATGAAAATAATAACCTGATGCCAAGCTTAGGTCGCTCAAATCGAAAGAATATTCGCCGTGTCGAACAAGAGCTTCTCTCGACCGTGAGAATTTATGGCGGGCATTCGTTGAATGCACACGAGATAAACGATTGGTTATTGATGTGTTTAGCCAAGAAACAGGGGTTTCCAACCCGTTTACTTGAGTGGACAGATAACCTGGTAAATGCGTTGTGGTCTGTGTGTCATAGCCAAAGCAAAGACTGTATCAATATTATTAAAGCCATTGATTATCATAAGGTTAGTGTTTTTAACTCACCCTGTGACTTCAATAAGACTCAGATATTCAATGTGGCTGATTGTGATCAGCAAGAGCCACGCAAGGACAAGTGGTATTCCATTCACCCATTTAAGGAAGGTGGCAATGATGCCATTCAGCCTTTGTACGATGAGAAAGAATATTCAAACGGTCTAGTGTCCGTTCATATTCTTCCATCAGCGAAAGTAAACCTGATAAAGGAATTAACCTCCATGAATGTTTTAAATGAACCGACAGAATATATTGAAGAGAAACTGGCTGATTTGAAAAATGAAGCCCATGTAGATAACAATCAAGCAATTAATAAAGGTGAGGGTAATATCGAATTACAAGTTAATACTCATGATCGCCAGCTTGAACAGTATGGCAGAAAGTACCATCAAGATTTTGACTTCGACTAAAGTCTAATATTTATAATTATTTTATTTAGACCTCGTATAAATCTAGTGAGTGACTGTGTAAATAAAATTAGAACACTAATTAATTTATAAAAAGATGAAATCTGTGAGCTTAAAGATTGTTTATAAAGTAACTCGAAGTTAGAGTGGCGAAGCTTGTTATCAAGTTGTTAAATTTCACAGATCTAGTTTAAACACTCTAATAAAAAAGTGGCGCAAAGCTACTGAAATTTAAACCAATAACGAAAACATAAAGGATTCTGGAATATGAATATGCAAACCAATGCAGCGACATTCGTGCTGGAAAACCAAGTCGACACCGCCTTTTTACAGTCTTTTAGTGATGCATGGAATAACCATGATATTGAAGCGCTAATGTCGTTTATGACCGAAGACTGTGTCTTCCACACCGTGGCAGGAGAAGGCGAACTTGGAAACACTATCGAAGGGTACGAAGCCGTTCGCAATAGCTTTGAATTGGTTTGGCAGAACTTTCCAGATGCAGCCTGGAGCGACCCTGTCCACTTTGTGTGTGGTGACCGCGCAGTGAGTGAATCAACGTTCTCTGCAACTAACCCTGATGGCACTGTCATCGAAGCTCGTATGGTTGATGTGTTTACCCTGAAAGAGGGAAAAATCAGCGTAAAAAATGCCTTCCGTAAAACACGACCTCTTTTGACTCCCAGCAATACTCCCAAGAGCTAGACACGAAATCGCACCCCGTTCACGTGTTATGACTAGGAGAGTCGAATTATGAGTTTAGTAATGGAACAACCGGCAGCCGATGTGCCGCCAAAGGTGACAAGCACCCAAGCAAAAGAAAGCACCCAAGCACAAGATAAATACGATCCAAAATACGATCCACTTAAAGACAAGAGCCCCGGTCACGGTAAGGAATACGCCCCGACTTATTGGGTAGATACCGCAGGTGCACCACCTGAAGATGATGGCCCAATTACATCGGATATGGATGTCGATGTGGCGATAATCGGTTCAGGCTACACAGGCCTAAGTACCGCGATACACCTTGCTGAAATGTACGGCATTAAAGCGACTGTGATTGAAGCTAACCGTATGAGTTGGGGCTGCAGTACCCGAAATGGTGGTCAGGCTCAGTGTGCGTCAGGACGTTTGAAGCGTTCTCAGTGGATTGAACGCTGGGGACTCGAAACCGCGCTAAAAATGCACCGCGAATGCGTCGATGGCATGAACACATTTAAATCTCTAATCAAAGACATTGATTGTGACCCGCAGCCGGGTGGCCACTTATACGTTGCTCACCGTCCAAAAGTGATGGCAACACTCGAGAAAGAAGCCAAGTTGCTGCGTGACACGTTCGATTACGATGCGCAGATCTTAGATGCGGAAACCGTAAAACGTGATTACGTTGGTGATCAAGAAGCGGCAGGCGCAATGCATGAGCCAGAAGGTATTGGTATCCATGCTGGGAAATTGGCGTTTGGTTATCTAAGAAAGGCGAGAGCACTCGGTGTAAAAGTTCACCCAGCAAGCCCTGTGATGGGTTGGGAAACACGTAACGGTGTGCATTACCTGAAAACGCCAGGTGGTGTGGTTAAGGCTCGTTCTGTCGGTGTTTGTACCGGCGGATACACAAGCCAAGGTTTGCATTCAGAGCTTAAGAATCGCCTATTACCCGTACTTTCTAACTCGATGGTGACGCGTCCGTTAACTCAAGACGAAATCGCCGCGTGTAACTTTAAAACCAATCAGGTGATTACTGATACCAGAATTCTGCGTCATTACTACCGTTTGTTACCGGATAACCGAGTGCAAATTGGTACACGCAGTGCCATCAGTGGCAAGAATGCACCTGAAAAGAAATACGAAGATATGTTGAGAGCGGATTTAACCCGAAAATTCCCTTCTCTCGATCAGATCAAAATCGATTATTCATGGTGGGGTTGGGTGGATGTTAGCCACGACATGATGCCAAGAATCTATCAGCCGAATCCAAAGCAATCCATATTCTACGCACTAGGGTATGGCGGCAATGGTGTGATGTACTCCGCTCAAGCAGGCAAGCGCCTTGCCCAGTGGATCGCAGGTGAAGGTCATAAGCTTGACTTGCCAATATTTGAATCAAAACTTCCGTTCCCCAACGTGAGGGAAGTGGTGGAATCTGAGATGTTTGCACCATTTCGTAGAGTAGGGCAACAGTTCCTTTATCAGTGGTATTCGTTAAAGGATGAAGTGCTTTAGCTACTCGAACATTGTTTCCAAAATAGGGAAATAGAACTACGACCAGGAAAGTTGTACCAGGTCACCTTGTGAGCAAAGTACAGGCAGGACGTCTGTATGATATGAAAGGTTAAGACTATGAAATTGATTAAAAATAAAATTATTGCTGGCGTCACAATTGTAGCAACAGCGATGCTATCTCATACCGCGGCAGCAGCAAATTTTAAAATGGCTATCGGCGATGCTGCTGGTGGTACGCAGTGGGAATTAGCGACATCATTTTCTGAATTGATGGAGCAAAAAACAGACGGTAAAGTCAAAATCGACCTGTTCCCGAATGGTCAATTGGGCAACGAGCAAGACACCGTCAACGACGCGGCAATCGGCCTTCTCGACTTCTCAGTATTGGCGATCAACAACGTGACGCCTTTCTCTCCAACGGTTGGTCTATTGACCATGCCTTATGTTATTCAAAGTGCAGAAGAAGCGGTGCTATTAACTCAAGGCCAAGTGGGTCAAGACCTTGTCGATAACACCATTCGTGATGCAGGCGTTCGTATCGTTGGTTGGGCTTATTCTGGTTTTAGAGTTCTGACTAACTCTAAAAAGTCAGTGGCTTCACCAGAGGATCTAAAAGGACTAGTGATTCGTGTTCCTCGTAACGAAATCATGATTGCTTCTTACCAAGCATGGGGCGTAAACCCAACACCAATGGCATGGTCAGAAACATTTACTGGCCTACAGCAAGGCGTGGTTGATGGTCAAGACAACCCATACATCACTGTGCATGCGATGAAGTTCAATGAAGTACAAAAGTACGTCACAAACCTTCGCTACATCTTCTCTCTTGAGCCGCTAATCGTCAGTGAAACTGTCTTCCAACAACAAACGCCTGAAATGCAAAAGATCATTCTTGAAGCGGGTCAGGAAGCGACAGAGCACAGCTTTGCATACTTAGAAAATACTGAAAACAAGATCCGTGAAGAACTGCAAGCAAAAGGCATGGTCTTCACTGACCCAGCAGACAACGAGCAAGAGTGGATCAGCAAAGTCACTAAGTCAGTTTGGCCTAAGTTCTATTCAAGCATTGGAGGCAAAGACAAGCTAGACGACGTTCTTGAGTTACTAGGTAGAAAGTAACGATTAGATTCGCCCTATCTGCTGTTCTTCGCTACTTAATCACCTAGCGATAGAACGGTTAGATAGGGCATTTACATGGCTTTACTCGTTGATCTGTCCAGTACCTGATCTTTTTAGTACCGCGAGCGACTGGTTGTCATGTGGAAATCAACATTGGAGGTTATATGTCAGTCGCTAAAACAATAAAAAAGCACCTTAACAACATTGAGGAATATACATGTTGTTTGTTGCTAGCAAGCTTTGTCCTATTGCTGTTCACACAAATCCTTACTCGTCAGCTTTTCGATTACTCCATACCTTGGGGTGATGAAGTCGCTACTTACATGTTTGTTTGGTTTGCCTATCTAGGAGCTGTTGTTGCGGCCAAGATGTCGGCGCATAACCGAGTCAGTTTTCACTTCAAGTTCTTCCCCCCGATTGTTCAGACCGTCTGTGAAACCATCGCTGACTTCTTATGGTTGTTGTTTAACGGCTACTTTGTTTATCTCAGCTACGATTTCGTGTTCAACAAAATGAATTTGTTCTGGAAGTCTCAGACGACAGGCATCCCAATGAAATACTTCTATATGATTTTGCCAATCGCATTTTCTCTAATGATGCTGCGCATTATCTGGAACAACTACGAGCGCTTATTTAAGGGCGCTAAGAACGAAGATCCTGAAGTCAAAGAACTGCGCAAAATGACGGCACAAAAGTCATCACAGTAGTCGTCACAGAGAATAGCCGTAATAGAGAGATGTAATAATGGAATCCTATTTAACTCTAATTTTATTTGGTGGCTTCTTAACCCTGTTAATTCTGGGTGCACCAATCACAGTATCACTGGCCGGCGCTTCAATGGCGGCCTATATGTTGCTCGATAAAAATCCCATCGCTTTAGTACAAATCGCGTTTACCTCGGTGGGTAACTTCCCGTTAATGGCACTACCAGCCTTTGTTCTTGCTGGCGCATTAATGGAGGCGGCGGGTATCTCCAAACGTCTGGTGGATATTGCAGAGAGCTTAGCCGGACCCGTGACGGGTGGCCTTGGCGCTGCAACGGTCATGGCGTGTTTGTTTTTTGGTGCTATTTCAGGTTCAGGCCCTGCAACCACAGCTGCGGTAGGCATGCTAATGGTGCCTGCAATGGTTAAGCGAGATTATGATAAGAGTTACGCATCGGCAGTAACGGCCGCATCAGGGGGCTTGGGGATTATCATTCCGCCATCCATCCCGTTAGTTATTTTCGGCATCTCAGCAATGGGATTAATGGCACCGCCTGAAGCCATCGCTCAACACGGGCAATTTGCTTCTTTATCTATTCCTAAATTGTTTGTTGCAGGCGTTGTTCCTGGCTTCATCATGGCATCTACACTCGTCGTCACCAACTACTTCATTGCCAAGCGAGAAGGCTATAAAGGGCTGTCTGAGAATTGGTCCTTTGGCGAAGTAAGACACGCTTTGCGCCGTGGCATATGGTCGATACTGGCTCCATTTTTGATTCTCGGAGGTATCTATAGTGGTATGTTCACACCAACAGAGTCAGCGGTTGTGGCTATCTTCTATTCGCTGTTTGTGGGTGTGTTTATTCACCGAGAGTTATCGTTCAAAAGCACCATCAAATCATTATCGACAACCACATGGATTACCGGGCGTGTGTTGCTGATTCTATTCGCTGCAACGGTATTTGGTCGCTTGTTAATCGAACAAAAAATTCCGGTCGTAGTGGCTGAGTCATTGCTAGGTTTCACTGACAACATGTACATGGTGTGGGCACTGACTATTGTGCTATTGCTTTTCGTCGGTATGTTCATGGAAACGTTAGCCGCGATCATGATTATCGTGCCAGTGCTGCTGCCAATCATGTACATGCTAGGCGCGGATCCAACCCACGTAGGTATTGTGGTGGTGTGTACGTTATCGATAGGTTTTGCTACACCGCCGCTCGGTGAAAATATCTTTGTCGCCTCGGGGATAGGCGGAGCCACGGTCGAGCAGATCACCGCGAAGATCCATCCCTTTGTTCTTGCATCGGTAGTCGGCGTGTTCGTTATCGCTTTCTTCCCACAAATTACGCTTTGGCTACCGTCCTTAGTGGGCTATTAGGAGAAGTCACTATGAATATATCAAGAATTATCCTTATTGGTTGTGCCGTATTTGCAGTGATCAGTGGCATTGGATTGCGTGCTGAACATTCAGAAACAGCGAAAGAAAACGAGCCAGTCAATGTGCTCGATATTTCAGAGCCACATGTGGTCAGTGACGCGGAAAGAAGAGCCAAAACCCTGCTTGCTAAAGCGGTTGTCCATGTACAAAAAGAAGGCGATGAAAGCGTTCAAGACTTTATGAGCGATGCTGAATACATAGATGGTGAGTTGTATGTATTCGCTTTGGGGATTGATGGTCAATTCCTTGCCAGTGGCGGTTCTTCAATGGTGTTGGTGGGCGACAGTGTTTTAGACACTCAGGACGTTTACGGTAATCCATTTTTCCGAGAAATGATCACGAAAGCGGTACACAACGGCTTCGGTGAAGTGAAGTATCACTGGACCAACCCAACTGATCGCATGGGGGAGCCTAAAACCACCTTCTTTGAGCGAGTGGGCGATGTGATCGTGGCGGTGGGTTATTACCCAGAACGTTCAAGTGCTGCTGAGGCAAAGAATCTATTGGCGAGAGCCATGACAGCGATAGTGGAGTCAGAACAAGAGAGCCTGACTGAGTTCAATGACGCTGAGGGTAGCTTTGTTGAAGGAGACTTATATGTGTTTGTGATGGACATGAGCTCTGGAAAGCTGCTTGCACATGGTGTATCCCCTGAGCTTGTTGGACGTTCACACAACGAAATTCTAAGCCCTGACGATAAGCCAATTCTCACTGAGATGTTAAATCTCGCCAAAGAAAATGGCCGTGGTGTTTACACCTATCGATGGCTAAATCCCCTGTCGAGCAAAGTCGAAACCAAGCACACCTACTATCGAGTGATCGACAATAAATTGGTTGGGGTCGGTTATTACACAAAATCAAACAACACGTAAAAGTGTGTCTAATGAGCTCTCAGCCCAATTAGATAAAGGGCTGGGGGCGGAAATTCCGGTTTGTGTAAAAAATCAATTTAGTAAAATTCACACTGTGAAATTTTTGTTGTGAAATTGTTTAAAAAATACAAGTAGTATGAAATACATGGAAGCGACACAGTAAAGAACACATTTGAAAAGGGTCAATCAGGATTTTTGACCTACATGAAATTCAAAGCCGTAAGAGGGAAAGATTATGAATATGCTGACACTAGACAAAACAGAACTTCACAGAAACCATTCAACATTTATTGCTGAAGCTGTCTTTGCCGTAGAAATGGTGAAAGCAGACAAGCAACTCGAAAAACAAAAAATGGCGAAACAGTTGCTTGATACTCTATTCCCTTTAGAGGCGGGTTCACACGAAGATGCAGTGAGCTACGAGATTGATTATCGACATGTTCAGGTTTACTTCAAAAACGGCGAGCACACCGGCTTGAAAAGAGCGAAGCACTTTGTCGCTTATGCGGGTGATAAATCTAAACCATCGTCAATTCTATTTCGAGACGAGAGCGGTACCCATGTTGAAGTGACGATAGGTGCTCGCAAAGGAACTGGTAATTTAGAGTTGGTGAACATCGAAGACATTCAATTAGAGACATGCACCACGTTTGGCCAAACTGAAGCGAACCTCTCTTCTGGTATTCGCCACTGGGTTAGCTTAGTGAAGGGTGATGAAAGCGGCCGACCAAGCGCCTCGAGTGAAGATAAAGAGTTCACTGAAAAGAATGGCGAAGATTACAACCTAGGCTTTTGCTTCGCGATTTAATGTACTGCCTTTGAAATGTGCAGTTCTGTGGCGAGAAGCGTAGCAAGACATAGCACTGACATTTAAATACTGATTTCTCTTTTACCTTTGGTAATTTCCCCGCCCCTATAGCGGGGCTTTTTTATTAGAGCTATAAATAAATCAGGCTATTGTTAATATTATCTGTAGAAAGTTTGCATGAGATTTTACGGTGCGTCATTTTAATTTAACATGTTGTATTTTAATGTTTTTTTCTGTTTGTTTTATTCTGCTTTTATTGGGTTAACTATCACTATCAATGGTAGTCTGGGTAACTATTGAGCTAAAACTCAGTCAAAATGCTTCGACCTGTGCTATAATGCGCGCCTTGGGATTGAGCCAGTAAGTCCATTTATCACCAACCATTGTGATTTTTATCGCCTCTATTTAGGTGGTGCGGCGAGCCAATCAAGTAGTAATTGGATATGGAGAGCGTCCTTATATTCGTTGATTCGGATATGTGAACATCATAATTTATGAGTTTTAAATCAAAAAAATACAGTATCGATTCTACTGACTATCAAGTTGGTCAAGATAACGTCAGTAAATGGGGCATGGATGTCCACAACACCGTCTTCATAGCCTCAGTAGGCTTATCTCTTCTCTTCATCATCACTCTTCTTGCTCTTCCTCCAGCAGACGCTAAAGCTGCTATTGATTCTATTAAGGGTGCTGTTTTATCAAAGTTTGACTTCCTGTTTATGTGGGGAGCTAACATCATGCTAGCGTTTGCTGTTGTTCTAGCATTTTCACCGTTGGGCAAGATTCGTCTAGGTGGCGAAGATGCGACGGCGGACTATTCGATGTCATCTTGGATTGCGATGTTATTCGCAGCCGGTATGGGTATCGGGCTTATTTTCTGGGGTGTTGCTGAGCCAACCGCGTTCTTCACGAACTGGTTCGGAACACCATTAGATGCGGAACCTTTTACAGAAGCAGGCCGTGAACTGGCACTTGGTGCAACCGTATTCCACTGGGGCTTTCATGCATGGGCTATCTATGGCATGACGGCGCTTTGTCTAGCGTACTTTGTTTACAACAAAGGCTTACCGCTATCAATGCGTTCTGTGTTTTACCCAATACTGGGTGAACGAGTTTGGGGTAAAACAGGTGATGTGATCGACGTACTAACGGTACTGGTTACTCTGTTTGGCCTTGCGACTTCATTGGGCCTAGGTGGTACGCAAGCAGCAAGTGGTATTAGCCACGTGTTTGGCTTGGAAAACAACATCTACCTTCAGCAATCTATTATCGTTTTGATTATGGGTTTGGCGATCATCTCTGTTATGCGTGGCATGGACGGTGGTGTTAAGTTCCTAAGTAACCTGAACATGGTTATAGCGTTCGTATTCCTTGGTCTTATCGCTGTATTGAACTTTACGACAGTGCTTGATTCTGTGGCGACTGCGGCAACGGGCTATGTGAAAAACATCGTAGCTTTGAGCCAAAGTGCGGGTCGTGAAGACACAACATGGCTGCATGGTTGGACTGTGTTCTACTGGGCATGGTGGGTTGCGTATGCACCATTCTTCGGTATGTTCGTAGCGCGCATTTCTAAGGGCCGTACGGTTCGTGAGTTCCTACTTTGCGTACTGATTATCCCAACATTGGTAACGTCGGCTTGGATGTCGATCTTCGGTGGCGTGGCTATCGAGCAAGTAATTAACCATGTGGGACAACTTGGCCTCGACCAAGGCATTACAGACGTATCTCTAAGCTTGTTCTACATGCTAGATGCTTACTCGTTCGGTAGCATTCTGTCAGTTCTCGCAGTCGCACTGATCATTGTGTTCTTCGTTACAACGCTAGACTCAGGCTCTATCGTTATCGATGGCATGACAGCGGGTGGTAAGCTTGAAGTTCCTGTTAAACAGAAAGTGGTTTGGGCGGTTATCTCAGGTGCTATCGCAATGGTAATGCTGTGGATTGGTGGTACTCAATCTATCCAAGCTCTGCAATCGATCACGATCATTGCTGCACTGCCGTTTACGATCATTCTTCTGATTGGCTGTTTTAGCTTGTTGAAAGGTCTACTGACTGAAGTAGATAAAGGACAAGAAAACGTTAGTGAAACCGCTAAATAAAGTAATCGAGTATGGGGAGTATATAGTTCGCTAATTACTCCTTATTCAGCGTTATTTCAAAGCTCTCTTGTGCTGTGTGCAAGGGAGCTTTTTTATGCCCAAGAAGAAATCAAAGGTAAGAGAAAAGACAAAAAAAGAGCCACAAGCGGATTGTCACTTGTGGCTCTTTTTAGTTTTAGGGAGCAGCTTTAGCTAATAGCTTACGCGTTCAATTCATGTTGAATTACGTAATCCAAAGCACCGACTACAGCAGCAACTTGAGCGTCATTACACTCTTCGTCAGTCACTTTGTCGCTGTCTGGGTAAACCTCTGTGGTTGTTCCGTACTTACAGTCGGTCACGCCGCCACATAGGCCAAGCTTCTTCATTGGGTAGTTGATCACACCGTGTTGAGTGACGTCTGAACCAATGATCTTGCCTTCGTCATCCGCAGGCGCAATGTGCGTTACTTTTTCTACTGAAGCAATTACTGCCGCTTGGAATTCTGGTTGCGGATTTTCTGTATCGCCAACCGTGTAGAAACCATCTGGGATCATACCTTCGATGTACTCAATGCCATCACGAGCAGCAAGTGCTGGGCGGAATTCAGTTTCATCAGAGTCTGTCGTCTCATGCAGGTCAACGTGAACCAATACTTCTGGCAAAGAGGCCACTAAAGCTCGTAGGTTTGCTGATTCTTCTGCTGGCGTATCGTCATAGAAAGAACGGTTTGGATCAACAGCATTTGGGTTCCAGCGGTTGATCACTTCGTAACCCCAAGGGCTTACACAAGGTGCTACTACAATGTTGAAGTGCGCTGCGTATTTCTCTGCTTGGGTCGCTGCAAATTTGATAGCGCCATGCACACCACTGGTTTCGTAACCGTGAACGCCACCTGTAACGAGAATGGTCGGCTTTGACTCGTCCCTGTTTTTGCTCTTAATTGCGAAAAGTGGGAAGCGAGCTTCGTCGTAGCTCAGTGCGCCGTATTGTTCGATGTCAAAACGGTCTGCAAGTGCTTTAATCTTTGGCACAACTTCTTGTTGGTATTCACGCTTAACCGTTCTTTGAGCTAACCATGCTTCACGTTCTGCTTGTTGCCATTTTTGTCCTGGCTTACCAATTGGGTAGGTAGATTCACTTTTCATCTATACTTTTTCTTTTATGTTCGTGAAAGATTAAGACAGATTATTCCTGTCTAACAGAGACAGCAATAGAAAACACAACTTGTGACTTTATTTTTTACAGACTCATAACTTTGATGAGTGAATTGATGATGTTACATTTCATCGATGGTTCAATCTTTTATAAAGAGACAATAAAATGGCTGGAGCAAGTTTATTAACACTGCTAGATGACATTGCAACCGTGTTGGATGATGTCGCACTGATGTCTAAGGTGGCAGCTAAAAAAACCGCAGGCGTATTGGGTGACGATTTAGCCCTTAACGCTCAGCAGGTATCCGGTGTTTCTGCTGAAAGAGAAATTCCAGTGGTATGGGCGGTCGCAAAAGGCTCACTTAAAAATAAGCTGATTTTGGTTCCGGCGGCATTATTGATCAGTGCGTTCATCCCTTGGTTGATCATGCCACTACTCGTGATTGGTGGCCTGTTTCTTTGTTTTGAAGGGGCGGAGAAAATCTTAGAGAAGCTCTTTCCTCATACTCATCAACATGACGAGAAGGAAGAGGATACGAGTACTGGCGAATCCATAGAGGAACATGAGAAGAGAAAGGTCTCAGGCGCGATTCGTACCGACTTCATATTATCTGCGGAAATCATTGTGATTGCGCTAGGTACCGTAACGGGTACAAGTATCCTTACTCAGATTCTTGTCGTGAGTTTGATAGCCGTTGTGATGACGATTGGTGTTTATGGCTTAGTGGCAGGGATCGTTAAGTTGGATGATTTAGGTTTCTATCTCCAGCGCACGTCGAATGGCAGTACCATTAAAACCCGTTTGGGTGATGGGTTAGTCGCCTTTGCACCAAAGCTGATGAAGATGCTTGCTGTGGTCGGTACGGCTGCGATGTTCTTGGTTGGTGGCGGTATTGTGGTGCACAACGTCCCTGCGATTCATCATTTAATTGAACCGATTATTATGGATTTTAGTGGACATACGATTGCGACAGCGGTGGTACCGACGTTATTAAACGGTGTGATTGGGATTTTAGCTGGCTTGATTGTCGTTGCTGTTTGGACTGCGATTGGAAAAATGCGCGGTAAGTAATCGTTCATTATTTATTATAATAAGACAGTCTTTCATCGAAAAAAAAGGTCACCATAATTATTATGGTGACCCTTTTCGTTAAATGGAGGGCGTTTATTTAACAGCCCAAGCGCTTATTTTACAGACCAAGCAATCGTCTCGCCGCCACGGATTGGCACAACAATGTCTGAACCGAAAGGCATGGTTTCAGCAACATTCCATTCTTCTTTAACAAGAGTGATGGTGTCTGCATTACGTGGCATGCCGTAGAAATCCGGACCATTGTGGCTCGCGAACGCTTCTAGGTTCTCTATCTTGCCTTCTAAATCGAACACTTCAGCGTACAGTTCAACTGCAGCGTGCGCTGTGTAAGAACCTGCACAACCACATGCTGACTCTTTAGCACCTTTAGCGTGTGGCGCAGAATCGGTACCCAAGAAGAACTTCTTGCTACCGCTTGTTGCCGCTTCGATAAGTGCTAACTGGTGTGTGTTACGCTTAAGGATAGGTAGGCAGTAGAAATGTGGCTTAATGCCGCCAACCAGCATGTGGTTGCGGTTGTAAAGCAAGTGGTGAGCTGTGATGGTTGCCGCTACGTTCTCGTTAGCGTTCTTAACGAAAGTCGCTGCATCTGCCGTCGTGATGTGCTCTAGAACGATTTTCAGGTTAGGGAAGTCATTAACAATCGGCGCTAGAACTGTGTCTAGGAACTCTTTTTCACGGTCGAAGATATCAACATCGTGAGCCGTTACTTCACCGTGTACAAGCAGCAACATACCCACTTCTTGCATCGCTTCTAACACGTGGTAAATCTTTTGAGCTGAAGTTACGCCTGAATCCGAGTTTGTCGTCGCGCCAGCAGGGTATAGCTTCGCCGCTACAACAGCGCCAGATTCTTTCGCTTTGCGAATTTCGTCAGGTGTTGTGTTGTCTGTTAGGTAAAGTGCCATTAGAGGCTGGAACTGTTCACTTGGCTGCTCTGCCATGATGCGTTCACGGTAAGCTAGAGCCATTTCGGTATCGGTTACCGGTGGGATGGTGTTTGGCATGATTAACGCTCGACCATTGTAGCGGCTGATATCGCGGACTGTATCTTTTAATACTTCGCCATCGCGTAGATGAACGTGCCAGTCGTCAGGACGAGTAATCGTAAGTTGTGTCATTGAAGGCTCCCACCATTTGAAGTGTTATGTAGTTGGAGCCTAAACTCAGCGAAATCTGTGAAAGCAATCGCTTACGTTTAGGCGACAGGATGATAGTGGAAAAGCACTTTCATTTCATCCTATTTTTAACTCTTCAGGGTTAGGAGCTTGTTTTTATGGATATTTTATTCGGTATCTATTTGTTAATAAGGGTTAGCGGGTGGCTACCCACAGACCATGGATCATTCCTGGAACCCAGAAGAAGAAGGTCAGGACGATGTTAATCAGCAAATCTTTACCTGCACCGCGAGCGAAGAACACACCAACGGGCGGAAGCAATACACATAAAATGATAATGACGAGTTTGTTCATGATAAATCCTTTTTATTCAATGAAAGTTCAATGCGATAACCGTGTTCATATTATAGAACGTATAGAGAGTGTTAATGCATTGCTGTCTTAATGTATACAAGGCAGTGATTTAAACATTTCAAGATATTAGCTTAGTATCAAGTGTTTAATGCCTGCCAGTTTATCTATTTATAACCATTTGTTAGCATTGAGACAAACAACAAAACATTGGAATCGTTATGTCGCAGTCACCTTTAGATCAAGCTCTCTCTTTATCTCAAATCAATGTGTTTCCGGTTAAATCAGTAGGTGGGATTGCACTCTCTTCTGCTTGGGTCGAAAAACAGGGCCTTACCTTCGACAGACGTTTTATGTTGGCGTTGGCTGACGGCTCAATGGTGACGGCGCGTAAGTACCCTAAAATGGTCAAGGTATCTTCAAGCTTGCAGCCTGACGGTTTGATCTTCACTTATGAAGGCAAAGAGCCTTTGCGTCTAAAGTATGCAAATTTCAAGATGCAAGAAGCGCCAGCAACGGTGTGGAAAGACAGCTTCACGGCATACACGACATGTGATGAAGCCGATGATTGGTTCAGTGATGTGTTGGGCGTGCGCGTTGAGCTACTGTTTTCTGGCGAGCAATCGAATCGTGTTCGTGAAAAGCTTGGCCATAATGTCAGTTTCGCTGACGGCTATCCAATGTTAGTGATCAGCCAAGCCTCTCTAGATGAGCTTAATCGCCGCAGCCCTGAAGTTCACTCGATGGATCAGTTCCGCACCAACTTTGTTGTTTCGAATACCGAAGCCTTTGCTGAAGATGGTTGGAAGCGTATCCGTATCGGTGAGGTTGAGTTCGAAGCGGTGAAGCCTTGTGAGCGTTGTATCCTAACGACAGTTGATGTTGAGCGTGGCGAATTTAGAGCAACAAAAGAGCCTCTTAATACCTTCTCTACATTCAGAGCTAACGAGCGTGGTGGCGTTTTCTTTGGTCAGAATCTTGTGGCTAAAAATGAAGGTTTGGTTAAAGCGGGTGATGTGGTTGAAGTACTCGAAACCAAAGAGAAAGAACACTATGAAGACACTTGGGTTGAGTCGTTACATTTAACATGTGTTGAGCGTGAAGAGATCGCTCGTGACTTTACGACCTTTTGGTTAGAGCCTGCCAAAGAGAACCACTCACTACCAAGTTATCAGCCTGGGCAACATCTGCCGATTGAGATGGTGATTAATGGCGAGAAGGTTTCTCGTCGTTACACGTTATCTTCTAGCCCTTCACGAGCGGGTCGTTTAGCGATTTCAGTGAAGCGAGTGGACGATGGCCAAATCTCTAACTGGTTAAATGATCACTTTCAAGTGGGTGATACTTTGGTTGCTCAAAATCCAGATGGTGCGTTCTACTTAGAAGCGAATCCAACTCACCCGTTACTGCTTTTGTCTGCAGGCAGCGGCATTACGCCAATGTTGTCGATGCTTCGTTATTTGGCCGATCATGGCCAAATTGATGATGTGGTTTTCTATCATCAATGCAGCAGCGAAGAAGACATCCCTTACCAAGCTGAGATTGATAAGATCGCCAGTGAGCACGCGGGTCTTCGTGTTATTTATTCATTAAGCCAACCAACCAAAGAGTGGGATGGTTTATCTGGCCGTTTGAGCGTGTCGCATATCGCTAAAATTGAAGAGTTACACAAGCGCCAAGCGTTCGTGTGTGGCCCTGACGGCTTTATGGATAATGCAAAGAAACTGCTGATTCAAATGGGGCTCAACCCTCAGCATTACCATCAAGAAGCGTTTGGTGTGGCTCAATCGACCGAGGAAGCGGTGAAGCAGCTACAGTTAAGTGTGAACGGCTACCTGTTCGAAGGTAATAATCAATCAACCTTGCTAGAGCAAGCGGAGTCGGCGGGGGTGTCTATTGCTTCAAGTTGTCGTGCGGGTTTCTGCGGTGCTTGTAAAGTGACGCTTGAGTCCGGACAAGTTCATCAACCGGATGTCCCTGCATTGCAAGATCATGAACGTAATATGGGGCAGATCTTGGCGTGTTGTAGCGTGCCTCAAACCGATATCGAAGTTGTAGATTAACGACTCGTTAGATCATTACGAAAAACGCATTAAAGAACACTAAATAGAAAAGGCCGGAAGTTCGTAAATGAGCTTCCGGCCTTTTTGATTCTGAGCTAATTCAAAGATTAATCGTAGATCGTTGGGATTGGTTGACGCTTGTGCTGTGTTGCTTTGTAGATGCCAACTAAGCGATCGGATACGTCTTGAGGTACTGTTTTACCTTCAAGGAAATCATCGATTTGATCGTAAGAAAGGTTCAATGCTGCTTCATCGGCTTTCTGTGGATCAAGCTCTTCTAGATCAGCAGTGGGTACTTTCTTAACAAGTTGCTCTGGAGCGCCCAACGTTGCTGCAAGCTCACGAACTTGGCGTTTGTTCAAACCAAATAGTGGTGCTAAATCACATGCGCCGTCACCGTGCTTAGTGTAGAAACCAGTGATGTTTTCCGCTGAGTGGTCAGTACCAATCACCAGACCGCCAACGTAACCAGCAATTTCGTATTGTGCGATCATGCGAGCACGAGCTTTCACGTTGCCTTTCACAAAGTCGATTTTTGCTGAATCTGTTGGTAGTAGACCTGTGCCTTCAAGAGCAACGTGAGAGGCTGCGTGAAGCCCGTCAACACCCGCTTTAATGTTGACAGAAACAGATTGAGAAGGCTGAATGAAAGAGAGAGCAAGCTGTGCTTCGTCTTCATCTTTTTGTTCACCGTAAGGTAGACGAACCGCGATGAATTGGTACTCGTCGCTACCAGCGCTTTCATTTAGGCTATCAACGGTCATCTGTGCCAAGCGGCCACAGGTTGTTGAGTCGACACCACCACTGATACCAAGGATCAGTGATTTGCATCCTGACTGTTGAAGTTTCGTTTTGATAAACTCCACACGACGAGTCACTTCGAAGTGAGGGTCAATTGAAGGTAGTACGCGCATTTCGTCACGAATTAACTGTTCCATTCGTATTCCTTTCCTGCAAGCAAATTAAAAATCTAGTGTTATCATACCTAAATCATCCGATTTAAAAACCTCTTTGCACAAGCTTAGAAAGAGAAGGCAGTAATAAGTAATGGAAAAAATAGCCATTTTCGGTAGTGCGTTTAATCCACCGAGTTTAGGGCATAAAAGTGTGATTGATTCATTGGCTCACTTTGACAAAATCCTGCTCGTTCCAAGTATTGCCCATGCTTGGGGAAAAGAGATGCTAGACTTTGATACGAGATGTCAGTTAGTTAACGCATTTATTAGCGATCTTTCATTGGAGCAAGTGGAGCTTTCTTTGGTCGAAAAGAGCCTATTTACTCCAGGTGAAAGCGTAACGACTTATGCGGTGCTCAGCGCACTTCAGAAGTTACATCGTGATGCGGAACTCACGTTCGTTATAGGTCCTGACAACTTCTTTAAGTTCTCATCTTTTTATAAATCAGATGAGATTACTGAGCAGTGGTCTGTAATGGCTTGCCCTGAAAAAGTGAAAATTCGTAGTACTGATATCCGCAATGCGCTGATAAGTGGAAGCGATGTTGCAAAACTGAGTACAAAGTCAGTTACAAAGATATTGCAAGATAGTGGACTGTATACAATAATGTAGATTCACTCACTCAAGAGGTCTGATGACTATGCTAAAGCGCGCGATACCAGCGACGATGATCATTGCAGCATGCAGTTTACCTGCATATGCTGAGTGTGATTTTTTTAGCCTAGATTCGGTAATGCTGACTTCTGATGACGAAAATAGCTGTTTAGACTTTTCTACGAGCCTTGAAGCTTTCGGCCAAAGTATGTTGGAGCTTAGTGGGTTAAGCGAACCAGAACCTCAAACTAAGCCTGATTACTGGTCTGATTGGGTTATTCAAAGCAAAGATGCGCCTTTGTTAACTCAGAGCCTTGAGTCTAACTATGTTGGTCTCGGTATGTGGTTTCCAGAAGAGCTGGAAGATGAACAGTATAATATGTCGACAGAAGAGTGGTTGATGAACCATGGTCTTCAGCTGAGCATCGGTTTTGGTGATAAAGTTGAAGGGCAGCCGCGTATGCGTTTTGATTACCGTTGGCATGACTCTAGTGATGCAGACTTAATGATGCAGGTTGAGCTGCCATTCTAGACAGGTAGTTCATTCTTTTCTGTCTAAGTGCTAAGAATTAAAAAAGCCGCAAAAACTGAGTTTTTGCGGCTTTTTAGTATCTAGTCTGTTGCTTTTAATGTCACCGATCGCCAGGTTATAAATCTTCACCAAACACGAGCATGCACAGTTGCTCGAACTCTTCTTCTTTACCTGAGAACAGGTCATCAATCACAAGAGTACGTTTCTGACCTGATTGCATGCGTTTCTTCGCCTCGCGCATTACCATCACCAATGTGTGCTCTTGCGGTAAGTTCGAGTCATCAACATTCCATTGATTGAATCGCTGAGACAGAGCACTTTCACAAAGCAGTGGCTTAAACGCCAACACCTCTTGCTTCAATACAGAAAGCATATCTTTAAACGCTTGCTCAGTATTATTCGTTTTTACACTACGAGACTTAGTAAGTTCTAGCTTTTCTAGCAACGCAGAAGAGAGGTTCGTTTGCGTGACGTATCCCGCTTGTCTTGGGAATGAATCCGTCAAGCGCACAGAAAAGTCGACACGATTGACCTGTGTGTTTGGAAAGTAGGTCAGTGATGTTAGGCAGTCATATGGAACCCAGACGCTCTGACCTGGCTCGACGGCATACTCTTGTTTGCCCAGCTTAATCAAAACCAAACCACTTTGAACCGATACAAGGCTATGCTTAAGTACTTTTTTGCGTGGTGTAATCACCAGGTGTGAAAAGTAAGCCGATGTATATTCAATAGCGAAGTTCATAGATAGTACCTTAGTCTTGGGGCGTCAAGATTACCGTTAATCTTAAAGAATGCCAATAATAACAGGGCATTTTCGATGTTTCTGGTCTGACCTTGTCAAAAGTATGGGCTCTGTAGCTGCGATAAGTCAAAACAACGCGTAGAATGAGCCAGCTTTTTATTATATGAATGAAAAAATGACCTCTCCAACCGATCCATATGTTGATATTCGTCCTTACGGCGATGATGAAATTCCAGCGGCACTAAACCGTCTTATTAATGATGAAGAATTTATCAGTGCGATCTTGCACTATCGTTTTTCAAACCATGCGTCTTGGTTCAAAGCGTTAATGAGCCCGATCTTGCGAGTGTACTTGAAAATGAAATGGAGCAAGCTGACTAGCGTTGAATCCATTCAGATCGAAGTGAAAAAGTACTTACGCGATACGCTCGCTAAAACCACCAAAGGGGTGACATACACGGGTTTAGAGTCACTGGATGCGAACCAAGCGTACCTGTTTGTATCAAACCATCGTGACATTGCTATGGATCCAGCGTTAGTTAATTACGCTTTGCATCTGAAAAATCATCAAACTTGCCGTATTGCCATTGGTGATAACCTACTAAAGAAGCCATGTGCGACTGAATTGATGCGTCTGAACAAAAGCTTCATCGTAAAGCGTTCTCTAAAAGGGCCACGTGAAATGATGAAAGCGCTTGGACAATTGTCTTCGTATATTAAGCACTCTCTAGAAACAGGTAACTCTATTTGGATCGCTCAGAAAGAAGGTCGTGCAAAAGACGGCAATGACTTCACAGAGCCAGCAATTCTGAAGATGTTCCATGTTGAAGGGCGTAAGCAAAAAATCGTATTTCCTGAGTACGTGAAATCATTGAAGATCGTTCCTGTGGCTATTTCATACGAAAACGATCCATGTGACACAGCGAAAGCAATAGAGCTTTTTGAAAAAGACGTAAACGGCAGTTACGAAAAGGGTGAGTTTGAAGATATCGAAAGTATCATTCAAGGCATCATCGGTAATAAAGGGCGTGTTCATGTTGGTTTTGGTCAGGTTATTGACCAAGATTTCGATACACCTGAAGCACTTGCTCAAGAGATTGACCGCCAGATCCACGACAACTACAAACTATTTCCTGTGAACTTATTGGCTGCAGAAAAAGAAGACGAGTCGATTACCGCTGCGGTGAAGCAAGAGTTTGAAGATAAACTATCGAGTTTGCCACAAGGTGCTCGCCAGTACTTGATCGATAGCTATGCGAACCCAGTGAAGAATATTGGTTAACGAGCGTTAGCAAACAAGTTCGTTGATTGAATTGAAAAAGGAGCCTTAGGCTCCTTTTTTGTATCGGCGTGCCTGTGTTTTTCTCTAAAAGCCAAAGCCAAAGCCAAAGCTAAAAAAACAATCAACCAAATAATCAATTAATCGAAATGAAGATTAGCGAGCAACCGCGCCACCAAGATCTAAATTGGTTGGCCACGTGGTAATCGTGTTACCACCTAGATAGATATTGCCTTTGACCGTCATGGTATCGGGGAATGCAGTAATTGCAGATCCGCCAATATATAAATCGCCATCAACCACTATCCCGTTTGGCAGCTCGGTTAAAGGAGTACGGATCACGCTTAGGTCTCCTTTCACTCTAAAGCCGTTGGGAAGCCGTATTAGGGGGGTATCTGTGAGGTTGATGAATCCACCCACTCTCACACCTTTTGGCCAACGGGTAATCTTACTTCCTATCAAGTCGGCGTAGCCTTTTATTTTTACGCCCGATGGAACTCTGGCTAGTAGGCTGTTACCGCCTTTAAGGCTTCCGTTAACTTCTAACCCTTTCGGAAGGCGAGTGATTGCGGTGTTTTCTATATTTAAATTGCCATCGACGACCAATCCTGTCGGTAGCGATGTATAGGGCTTATTTCGTAAATATAAGTTTCCGTAATTATCCAGATGGTTCAATATTTGATACTGATCGAGTGGTTCTGCAGTCACATTTGTTATGGTTAAAGAACCAATAATAAGTACAATTATTCGGAGCATAACAAGCTTCTTATTACGATAGACGTTAACACTATAATGAAAAAATTATTCTCGCATAGTGTTTTACTCATTTGTTGGTCGGTAAAAAAGAATAGAACACAATGAAAGGCGAATCTGTGATTGAAATAAAGCGTCAAATTCTAAAAGGCTTTGTGATTGTAACTTCTGTATTTTGTTCAGTATCAGCGAATGCTAATAAAATAATATCAACGCCCGCTAAGGCTGCAGTCGTCGTCACTCAGAGTGGTTCACAGCAACGAGTTTGTTATTATGATGATAAGGCCTATAGCCTAGGTGCGGTCGTTGAAGTTTCAGGAGTGTTGATTCGATGTGCTGCCGAAAATGATTTTGAGACCAATGGTGCTCTAGGCTGGATTGAGATTATAAAAAAAGACGAGAAATAAACTCGTCTTTCATTGGTATGAGTGTTGGTGCTTATATTAACGAGCTAGAGAGCGAGTCTTAAGTTCGAAAATAATCTTCTCAGCGCTGACTTCAAACTTAAAGCGAGCATTTAATTCTGTGCTTTCTTCTGTCAGTTCTGATGCTTCAAACTCAACGTTGCTAGACACTTGTTTAGCAAGCTCAACGTACTTAGCAAACTCAGTTTCAATGAGTGCTTTAGAGTTACCGTAAACCGTTACTTCGGCAACATCGTCGCCTTCTTTAATGATAAACCCGATTTCACCTGCGCAGCCGCAAGCCTCACATACATCATTGTTACCAATATCTTGGCTCATAAATAATCCTCTTACAAAGTCTGCGGTTATTCTAGCGAGCAATTTGAACTGTATCTACAAAAATCAAAATCTTTGAACTAATTTTTACTAGTATGCTATGCTGTTTGATAGGATATTTAATGAATATGTATATTCGCGACGATAAATATGTATGTGATTAATATCACGTTTTCCTGAAGAGGTACGTTATTTATTTGTCAGAATATCATTCACTTAGTTGCGCCAGGATTGATTTTATAAGAGTATCTATCGCTTGACAGTTATTTATACAATGAATTTTTCGTTGGGTATTTCATATTCTAAGTAGTTATTTAAACTTATCGACTTAGGATTGTAAGGTGATTTTCGAAGAATAATTAAACAAAGTGCCCAAAGAGGCAACACTGTAAAATTGTTCGTACAAAGTATTTGTGGGTATTTAATGGAAATACTTGCGAAAAAATACCTTGCTCACATAATGCTGATAACGATTTTCATTCTGACTTCATTCGGTTGAGTTAGATGGATTTACAAAGAGAAGAACCTGAATATGCCAAAGCGTAGTAAAGAAGATACAGAAATCACGATCCAGAAGATCATGGATGCCGTTGTAGACCAGTTATTGAGATTGGGTTACGACAAAATGTCATACACGACGTTGAGTCAACAAACAGGCGTTTCTCGTACAGGTATAAGTCATCACTTTCCAAAGAAAACGGATTTTACTGCTGCTCTAGACGGTCGTATTTTCAAGATGTTCATGGAACACATTGACTTTGAAAATGGCCTTGATGCATTTTCGGCTAGCTGGGTTGCTGCACTTGAAGATGCTGAGTTCCTAGCGATCTTACGTTTACTTTTCCATCATATCGTTACTGCTGAGAATGCACATGAGTTCGCGGCAAACGGTATCGACCGCTTGTACAAGCTAACTGAAACTCAGTTTGGTGATGCTAGTGGTAAAGAATTAGAGTGGTTGATTGGTAAATCATTGATTCATATGAGCCAATAATCAACACGCAATAAAAAAGCTCCTGAGGGGGCTTTTTTTGTACCTGTAGTTTCACTTTTCTTCCTTTTTTCTCTAGCTTTCACACCGTTGTCGTTATGCTGTCTTTGTGCCGAATAAAGTTATTTCTTTTCTTTTTAGATGTTTAGGGTTTCGCCTACATCTTTCTGAGTAACTAAAAGCTTACTAACATTAACTGATGGTGTTTATTTCTAGAGCCTCAAACGCTCAAGGTGAGCCGTTTTAAGGGGTATTGCCATGGTAACTAATAAAATTGATTTTAAGGCGAGAGAGGGACTGTGAGACAATAAAAAGCCTCGAAGAAATCGAGGCGGTGAATGGTGTGGTTGTTAGAGAAAGCGAATACTCAAAACGAACCTGTTCTTAATCGAACTTATTGTGCGGGATGAACCTGGGGGAAGTTCATGGTTGGGTGCTTTTCGACAATACTTGTGTAGCCGTACACATCTTCAATCATCGAAGGCTTAAGTGCTTCCCAAGGGCTGCCATCGCAAACTAAGTTTCCCTCTTTCAAAACTACCAATCGATCTGAGTATTGAGCGGCTAGGTTTAAGTCATGCAAAACTACGATAACCGCTGCGTTGTGGTTGTCGGCTAACTCTCTCGCGATCTTTAACGTGTTGTGCTGATGGGCAAGATCCAGTGCTGATGTGGGTTCATCAAGCATCAAGATACATTGGTCACCAGAATAGTGAAGTTGGGTTAGTACTCGAGCCAAGTGAACACGCTGTTTTTCACCGCCAGATAGAGAAGGGTAGAGTCTTTTACTTAGGTGAGACACATCGGCAACATCCATTTTCTGGCTAGCTATGCTAGTGAGCTTCTTGTTGGACTCTTGCAACGGGATACCACCAAGCTCAACAACTTCATGTGCCAGAAAGGGGAAGGTCAAGGTACTGTGTTGAGGAAGCATCGCTAAATGTTTCGCCAACTTCTGCGAAGGCCACTTATCTTTGGTGTGTCCAAAATACTGAATATCACCAGTGCTCGATATCTCCTGACATAAAGCTTTCAGCAGCGTACTTTTTCCTGCGCCGTTTGGTCCAAGTAGTGTGGTTACCTTTCCTGCTTCAATCTCAATAGAAACGCGGTCTAAAATCACTTTGTTGCCAAACTTCACTTCGATGTCGGTTGCTTTTAACGCTGCAGGAAACATTAAAGGATTCTCCCTTTCTGTTGAAATAGTAGATACAAGAAAAATGGAGCACCGATGATTGCAGTGACAATGCCAACTGGCAACTCAGCTGGTGCCAGTGCCACGCGAGAGAACATGTCTGCAGCTGTTAATAGTAACGCGCCTAATACCGCAGACAATGGGAGTAGGACTCGATGATCTGGGCCCGCTAACATGCGGCCTAAATGAGGAATAACCAGTCCGATGAAGCCAATCATGCCAGACAAGCTAACCGTGATACCAACGCCTGCGGCAGTCAGTAGAATGAGCTTTCGCTTGAGTTTCTGTACTGGGATGCCAAGGTGTTGCGCTTCTGACTCGCCCAGTAATAGAGCATTCAGTGACATTGCTTGGCGGTAGAAAACAACAAACAACCCAACGAGCGTGACAGCAGCAAGTAAAATGCCGGACCACTTAGCCCCCGCCAAAGACCCCATCGACCACAACGAAAGATCACGCAGCATTTGGTCATCAGCAATGAAATTCAAGAAGCCAATACCTGCGCCTGACAATGCACTGATCGCAACACCCGCTAATAACATGATGGTCACCGAGGTACCGAATTTTCCCGTACCTAGCTTATAAACTAGCAGGGTGGTTAAAGCGCCACCTAAAAAGGCAAATACAGGTACGGCCGCAAAGTTCATGAAAGCAGGGTATTGCAATGAAAGTTCAGAGAAAAGAACAATAGCCAACGCCGCGCCTAATGCAGCTCCGGCAGAGACGCCTATGACCCCAGGTTCCGCAAGCGGGTTTCGAAACAGCCCCTGCATGACGGCACCACATAATGCGAGAATCGCGCCTATTAGCATACATAAGATGGTTCTCGGTAAACGGATCTCTTGAATCACTAAATTGATGTGGGGAGCTAAGTCATTGCTGGGTTGGAATAGGCTGGCTGCGCTGTCAGCTAAACTAATGTTCATTGGCCCTACAGTAATGGAGAACAGTGCAACGAAGACTAGGGTTGCACCTAGGCCTAACATCGATGTTTTCAGTGGGACGGATCGTAGCAACATAAGGGGCCTCAATGTCTATCATCCGCTTCAATGCTCATCACGACTCTGCGAAAAGCGAGGCGGTGATGAGCATTGAGCAAGCAACAGTAAAAATAGGGTGGTTGAGCTATAGCGGGTAGATAAGCTATAGCGGGTAGATAAGCTATAACGGGTAGATAAGTGCGTTTAATCGCTTCGCTTCAGAAAGGCTTTCAAGACCAAGCCCTCCAACTAGAGCGCTGCCCTTTACGGTAATGATTTGCTTGTTCATGCCTGCTGGCGTTGCCGCTAGCATAGGTAACGATTTAAGAATGGCATCAGCGCCGCCCATTTTCTGGTAGCTACGGCCACTGACTAAAATCACATCTGGTTGCATTTCTACCAGTGATTCCATCGATAATGGCTTGTATGACGTTAGGCTTTGAGCCGCAGGGTTAACACCGCCAGCCAGTTCAATGATCGCGTTGGGTGATGTTTCACCGCCAGCAACATTTGCAGGACGGCCTTCATGCAGTAATAGGAACAGAACTTTCTTCGCTTCGTTGTTTGGTACTTGATTCGCTTTCAGTGCTGCGATTTTTTGATTCACTTCGGCTTTCACTTGCTGTGAGTGATCTTCGGTATGCGTTATCTTAGCTATTTGGTCGATTCGCTTTAGTAGCCCTTCAACGTTTGCTTCGGTGTTAACGATCTCGACATCGATACCCACAGATTTTAATTGAGAAATGGCATTGTCTGGCCCCATCTCATCTGAGCCAATCAGTGTGGTTGGCGATAAGGCAATCAATCCTTCTGCAGAAAGGTTTCTGTGATAACCAATCTTTGGCAGCTTTTTTGATTGAGGTAAGCGACTGGTCACATCAATTGCAATCAACTGCTCTTCAGCACCCAGAGCAAGAACTAATTCGGTAACGGCACTGCCAGCACTGATGATTCTAAGTTGTTTTACGTCGTCAGCGTTGGCGATAGGCGCAGCAAGTACCAACCCCATCGCCGCTATTGCGAGTAAATGTTTGTTGTTCTTTAATTTATTGAGCACTTTTAAGTCTTTCATAATAATTTATTTGTACTTTCTTTTGATGGAACGTAATCGCGAAGATGCTTTGTGAACAGCCTGTCCGCATGTTGAGTTTGAATTGATAGAGAGCTGGCTTTGGTTATTTGGTCTTATCAATCAAGAGTCCAATCTCATAAAAGGTGCTAGGTCTCATGAAAATTTAAGAGTCGTTCTAGCCTTCCTCCGTGAGTAGTTGGGTTGCTGGAATGCCGTTTTCTTGTAAGAACGACAACAACTTCACTAAGTTCTCTACGTTAGCTGCTTTATCGGCGCCAATGATGATTGGCTTCTTATCCGATGTGCCCGTTTCTTCTAACAGTGCGATCTTAAAATTTTCCCAGTCGATGTACTCTTGGCCGTTGATCGCCCAGTAAGGTTCGTGATCTAAGATATTGACGCTAATTGAATCTTTATGAACTTCAGAAACGTTTTTAATATCAGAACTCGGAAGCTCCACTTCTAATGACTCCAACTTCACTGATGCTGTCAGCAAAAGGAAAACCATCACGATAAATATAATGTCCAGTAAGGGTGTTAAATCCGGAACTAAGCTCTGTGTTTGAGATGAGTGTGGCGTTTTAATCATGCTTGGCTCACATCACCGATAGAGGCTTTGCTGACAGGAGTAGCTTGAGTGTCGCCAGACTGACTGGTTTGAATTGACATGCCTTCTAGCCAAACATTCACATAATTCAGAGTGTGTTCTAACTGAGCTAGCACTCGATCGGCCCATAGCCCGAGTAGTTGTGCTCCTGAAATCGCAGGAAGCGCAATCATCAAACCCGCAGCAGTGGTTCTCATTGCTAATCCAAGGCCGTCTGCCAAATCATTAGGTGTGATGCTGCCTGTTGTAGCGGCAACGCCTTTAAACATCTCAATAAGCCCAAGTACTGTGCCAAGCAGGCCAATTAGCGGACTGATGACGCCGATCAAGCCAAGCAGTCTTAAACCAGCATGAAGCTGGTGGCGTTTCTCTTGTAGCCAAATCCCTGCTGCATCTTCACGTAAACCTTTTGAGAAAGAGTGGTGAGCAAGCAGCATCGACACGCCCTTGTACAGCAGAGGTCGTTTACCAGAAATAGATTGTGCTAATGCTTCGATTTCTTTGCTATTGGTTGGTGAAATCTGATTGAGTTCATGACGAATAGCGCGTTTGCCAACCCCAATGCTTAGCATGACTTGGAAGATACGCTCTGCGATGATCATTGCTGTTAATGCTGAACAGATTAGAAGAGGCCATGTCATTAGGCCAAGTTGATCTTGTAAGTAACTGATTTGTTGCATGGTTAATCCAACTTAAAACGAACAGGTATTTGCACACGGTGAGCAATTGCTCGACCATTTACAGTATGAGGTGAGAACTTCCATTTCTTAATGGCTTTCAAGGCAGCGTTGTCGAGCATTAGTGCGCCTGATGAGTTGACTAATGCCTGTTTAATTTGTTTTCCTTCAGCATCTAACCAGATCTCATAAGTTGCGACACCTTCAACGCCTCGGCGCCTTGCTTGGCGTGGGTAGCTTGGTGGTGTTGGACGAGCTGAAAAAGAGGGCCTAGTGATTAACACCGGCTCTTGGTTAGATACGCCTTGATTAACTTGTCGAGGTTGGTTGGCGGACTCGTCCATATTTTTATCGACTTTTTTGTCGGCCAGCTTTTCTGGTTGAGTCACCGGTTTTTTTTGAATCGGCTTTTTCTCGGCTGTCTTCTCCACAACCTTTTTCTCTACTTTCTTGGGCTGAGGTTTATTGGTGATCGCTTTTTTCTTTGGTGCAGGTTTAGCTTGCTTTGGCTCTACTGCTTTCGGTTCGACAGGTTTAGGTTCTGGGTGTGAGACCGTTTCCTTGATTGGCTCAGGCTCAACTGGCTCTGTAACGGTTTTTTTCTGATCTTGTGAGGGAGCGCTCTTTGGAGTGAAGTTGATCGATACCGTGTTCGATTGGCTACCTGCAGGCATTGCAAAGACTTTGGATTCTTGAGCGACAAATAACATCGCCGCATGAATCACTAACGATGCACCGCCTGCAATAACATATCTAGGTACGTTCACATTCAATCCTTCACCAAATCTAAAATATGTATCGGATTATTGCTTAGAATCTAAATAAGATCAATTATCAATTGCATTATCATTTGCGTCTATTTATGATTCTCTCAGTTTTAGCAAACAGTCTTCCAGGCTTTGCTATATAAGTGTTTAGAGAGATTATATGAGCGTTGATATACATAAGTTTGATGAATCAATTCTGGGCATTTCTAGCCCAGACCCACTTCGTTTTGCATTTGCCAAAAAGCAATCTGCACATGCTGGGGGAAGCTCAATCCCGGTCGACCCGAGCAAGAAATTGGAAATCTTTGATGAATTGATGCTGAGTGAAGGAAAGAAACAGGATAAACGTTGTTTGTATATCCATATTCCTTTTTGTCGCGTGCGTTGTACGTTCTGCAATTTCTTCCAAAATGCCGCAAGCCGTAAATTAGTGGATGAGTATTTTGATGCACTGATGGTTGAGCTAATGCAAAAAGCCAAAACCTCTTGGGCTCAGTCTGGACTATTTCACGCCGTCTATATTGGTGGTGGAACACCCACCGATTTATCTCCTCTACAAGTTGAGCTGTTAGGTAAGGCTATTCGTCAACACTTCCCATTAGCGAACGATGTGGAAATGACCTTAGAAGGGCGGATTAATCGATTTGGCGACGAGATGTTTGCTCGTTCGCTGGAAGGTGGCTTCAATCGTTTCTCATTCGGGATTCAAAGTTTCAATACTCAAGTTCGACGCAGTGCTAAGCGCTTGGATGACCGAGAAGTTGTGTTGGAACGTATCAGTTCACTGAGTCGCACTGAACAAGCGCCTATCGTTCTTGATTTGCTATACGGGTTGCCACACCAGTCTATGGAAGTATTTCAACAAGATTTAGAAGACTACATGTCGACTGGCGCACACGGTATTGACCTCTACCAACTGATTGTTTCGGGCAACGCGCCTATGCTTAATCTTGTTGAGAAAGGAAAAATCCCACCACCTGCTAATACGCCAGATAAGGCGAGTATGTACTTGGCGGGCGTTGAGTTCATGGCAAAGCACAAGGTTAAGCAACTGAGCGTGAATCACTGGACTCGTGATAACCGCGAACGCAGCATTTACAACAGCTTAGCGAAAACTTATGCCGAAGTTCTACCCATTGGTTGTGGCGCTGGTGGCAACATCGGTGGTCATGGTGTGATGCAACATCGAACTTTAGACAGCTACATGGAGTCTATAAAGCAAGGTCAATTGCCAATAGCCATGATGACCAAGCAAAGCTCACTAGAGCCAATCTTCTCTTCATTGAAAGCCGGTTTTGATTCTGGTGTTGTAAGAAGAAGTACGTTGCCGAGTTTTATGGGGCAAGACACGTTTGACTACCTGAAGCCTCTGTTTTCACATTGGGAAAAGAATGGCCTAGTTGATCTTTCGGAAGATTACCTGAGCCTGACTATAGCTGGCAGCTTCTGGGCGGTAAGTCTTGCACAGAGTGTGATTCAAGTGCTTAACACTGAGTATCAGACCTTGCACCCAGCACCAACTGCCTCTGGCTTGGGTGCTCACCCGCATGCAAGTTTGAAGCACGCTTAATCTCGAATTTTTAGTTTATAACTTACGTAAATCACTCGTTTATACGGAAACTTATTCAATGACAGATACAACATTCGCAATGACAGAAACTTTAGAACAACGTGTCGCACGCATTCTAGAAGAAGAATCAAAACTGCTTCCTACAGCGATTGCTGAGAAGCTAGGTGTTTCAGAGGTTGAAGTTGTCGCTGCTTTTCCTGGAGACATGGCGGTGATGTTAGATGGCAGCCGTGCTCAAGATATTCTAGAAGGTTTGGTTGGTTGGGGCCCAGTGACCACAATTATCCATTCATTTGGCTCAATCTTCGAAGTAAAGGCGCCGTTCCCTAAAGGCAAAGTAGCGCGTGGTTACTACAATCTGATGGGTAAAGAAGGCGAGCTGCATGGCCACTTAAAACTGGATAACATCAAACATATTGGTTTGGTGAGCAAGGCGTTCATGGGGCGTGAAAGTCATTACTTCGGTTTCTTCAGTGAAACAGGCGAGAACATCTTTAAGATTTACCTAGGTCGCAATGAAAAGCGAGAGCTGATTGTCGACCAAGTTGAACGCTTCAAAGCACTAAAAGAACGAGCTTAAGTACAGTCAACATCAAGCTTAAATAAGATTGCCAGCTAGCTTAAAGAAAATATGAATGCTCGAGGTCCACTTAGTTTACTAATGAACGCTCAACCTCGGGTAAAAATAATAAATAAGAGAAAGTGAAGAAAGGAATTATCGATGGAACAACAAGTAAAACAAGAACGCCTACAAGGTCGCCTAGGTCCAGAAATCAAAGAGTTTCGCCAAGAGCGCCGTACCCTTCAACTTGCAACGGTTGATGAAGAAGGTCGCCCGAACGTAAGTTACGCCCCTTTCGTTCAGAACCAAGAAGGTTATTTTGTTCTAATTTCTGATATTGCTCGTCATGCTCGTAACTTGAAAGCAAACCCTCAAGTCTCTTTGATGATGATTGAAGACGAAGAGAGCTCGAAGCAGCTTTATGCACGTAAGCGTTTAACGTTTGATGCTCAGGCAAGTGTTGTAGAGCGTGAAACGGAGCTTTGGACTCAAGTGATCGGCCAGATGCAAGAGCGTTTCGGCGAGATCATTGATGGTTTAAGCCAACTTCAAGATTTTTCTCTATTCAACCTTAAAGCAGAGAATGGCCTGTTCGTAAAAGGTTTCGGTCAGGCATACCAAGTATCTGGCGACGACTTAGTGGATTTCGTTCACCTGCAAGAAGGTCACAAAAAAGTGTCTAACGAGTAAGCTCGTTTAACGGATTACTTTAGGAGCCCTCTAATGTGAGGGCTTTTTTGTGTCTAAGCAGTCATAGCCGCGTCGTTTAGGACTTTCGCTCCGCGCAACATGGCTTCGATTAATTCGCCTGCATTGAATTTCTCTAGCGCTTCATGTGCTCCCACCTGATTGGCTCGGTCAACACATATCTCACTGGATAGTGAAGTATGTAAAATACAGTAGGCATGACTGAGTGCGCTGTCGTTTTGTACTTCAAATGCAAGTTCATAACCATCTAACCCGGGCATCTCGATATCACTCACGAGAAGATCAATTGCTGTACCTTTTGCAGCCTCACCTCGCATCAGGTCAATCGCATCTAAGCCGTTATTACAAATGCTGTAAGGGATGTTGATGCTGTCTAAGGCATCAGACAGCTGTTTTCGTGCGATCAAAGAGTCATCAACCAGTAGAATATTCAGCGCTTTTAGGCGTTCTCTTTCGACATCAGTCAGCATCGGAATATGTGCGTTTTCATAAGCAGGGTAAATCTTAGAAAGTAATAACTCTACGTCGAGCATCTGCACGATACGATCTTCAAAACGTGTAATGCCGGTAACAAACACATTGGTTCCTACACTTGCGGGTGGCGACTCAATACTCTTCCAGTCACATTCAATGATTTTATCAATCGAACGAACCAAGAATGCTACAACGGTTCTTAAGCAATCTGTCACGATGAGCACACAGTCTTGGTATTCAGTCGGTGTGATCGGTCGAAACCCAATAGCCGCAGACATATCAATAACTGGAACCGTAAGTTCGCGAATAGTGACGGTACCAATCACGTGGTGATGAGAGTAAGGGATTTGGGTCATTGGCTGGAAAGGAACGATTTCTCTGACCTTAAGCGTGCCTATCGCAAAACTTTGAGTGAGGGATAACTTGAACATCAGCATTCCCTGTGACTGACTCGCTTTACTTATCGGTTTGGCCATAAGTGGCTCCTACTTAATACGCGCTTAATCTATAAGGATTAATTTAAAGGGAAATGGCATTCGCAGCAAGTCACTATGCGGTTTTTAAAGATCTTTAAGGGGGTTGTTTTCGGTTATAGAGTGAAGAATGACGATTCTTGGGTTAAAATCACGCTAAACGCAGGCGTTTGATGGACTTTTGTCGACAAGTCGTTAGCCGTAAGCAGAATTACAACAGTCAGTACGTTGATGAATTCTACGTAATCATCGCAAATCAACTGACAGCAACAAACTGAGAATTATCATGGCAAGAACAGCAGCAGCGCTTCATATTTTGGTGAAGCATAAAGAATTAGCAGAAGACATCATGACGCAGCTTAAAAAGGGCGCTAAATTTCAAACGCTAGCGAAGAAGCATTCAACCTGTCCATCAGGTAAAAAGGGCGGCGACCTAGGCGAGTTCAAAAAAGGTCAAATGGTGCCTCAGTTTGATAAGATTTGTTTCTCTGGCGAGACACTTGTACCACATCTGGTAAAAACAAAATTTGGCTGGCACGTAGTGAAGGTTCTTTACCGAACTTAGTCATTGATATGTGTTAGATTGAATAAAAGGAGCGTAGATACGCTCCTTTTTTGTCATTTTTGGGCGCATTTAAAAACATTATGGCTGAGTGTTCATCCCGGACGTTATGCGATAATTGGCGCTACGCCCTTAACTATCCACCTTGACTAATCGGTGGGAGGAGGAGGGGTTTTAATGAGTAACTCATATAATAAATACCATTCTTAAGGAAATTTATGCAGCTTTGCCTTTTAGCCTTTGTATTTATCTAGAAAGCTGTAAACGAGTTTGGTAGGAGAACAACATGGAGAGTTCAGCTATGTTAAGCACCCCAGCGACAGATGTTATATTGCATGCTTTTGACTGGTGCTACGCTGACGTAATGAAGAACGCCCCTCTGATTCAAGAGTTGGGTTATAAATCTGTTTTAGTCTCGCCGGCAATGAAGTCGTTACGAGGGCCTAAAGGCTGTGATCGAGATACAGGTACCCAATGGTGGCAGCGCTATCAACCCCAAGATTATCGTGTGATCGATAATCAGCTTGGTGATACGCAAGACTTCACTGCAATGGTGAACACGTTAAAGCAACATGGGCTTCGTACCTATGTGGACGTTGTGTTTAACCACATGGCTAACGAGTCGAGTATTCGCGGTGATTTGACGTATCCAAATCAACAAGACATGGCGTCTTACCAACAAGATTCTGAGTATTACGAATCCGTTCGTTTGTTTGGTGATCTTTCTAAACCTTTGTTTGATGAGAACGACTTTGTCGAAGCGTTTGGTATCAAGAACTGGAAAGACACTTGGGAGGTGCAAAACGGACGTATTACTGGTGGAGCAAGCGATCCAGGCCTGCCAACGCTGTTAGACAACGACAATGTGGTTACACAGCAGCGAGCTTACCTAAAAGCCTTGAAAGTGATTGGTGTGAAAGGGTTTCGCATCGACGCAGCGAAACACATGACACTGTCACATCTACGTAAGGTTTGGACTGATGATATCTGTGAAGAAATGCATATCTTTGGCGAGATCATTACTGACGGTGGTGCAACCAAAGAAGAGTACGAACTGTTCCTCGAGCCTTACCTTAAACACACTCGTTTAGGGGCGTATGATTTTCCGCTATTCAATACCATCTTCAAAGCTTTTGAAGAGCAGGGCAGTTTTAAGTCTCTGATCAACCCATACTGTTTTGGTCAAGCTCTGTCGAACATGCGAGCGATCACTTTTGCTGTCACTCATGACATTCCAAATAACGAGGTGTTTTTGGAACATGTGATGGATGAAGTCGACGAGCAATTAGCTCACGCCTTTATTCTTGGACGAGATGGCGGTGTGCCGCTTGTTTACAGTGAGCTCAGCACCAGCGGTATTCTGGACAAGAGTGGCCAACCTCGTTGGCTTAACGACTGGCAAGCGCCTTATATGAAAAACATGATTCAATTCCATAACCATGTTCATGGCGAAGCGATGCAGGTGGTTGAAGCCAATGATGACTTGTTGGTGTTTGTTCGTGGCGACAAAGGCATTGTGGTGATTAATAAATCGAAACGAAGCAAGACGGCCTCATTAAATTGGACAGGCGCTGTGACGGATCTGTTGTCTGGCGAAGTGTTCGAATGTGTTGGTAAGGACTTAACTATTAAGGTTGAATCCAACCAGTGCATGATGCTGACGACCAACTAGCTCGAGCCTGTTACGAGTTAGAAAGCAAATTTTGCAAAGAAAACCTTGAAAAGAAAACCCCGCTTACTGATTACCAGTAAGCGGGGTTTTTTATATAAAGCTGTTTATTGCTTACTAAACAGGGTGTTAGTTAAACAAGGTGTTAGTTAGCTAAACGCTAAGGCGGTTAAACCGTAAACTTGTTTAATAGTTCGTCTTGTTGGCGAACATTGTCAGTTTGAACTTGCATTGCTGTGTTTGCGTCTTGAGCTGCGTTCGATACCTGTGTTGAAAGGTCTTTGATCTTAACTGTGTTGTTGTTGATCTCTTCCGCTACTAAACTCTGCTCTTCAGCTGCTGAAGCAATCTGAATATTCATATCAGAGATGCGCTGAATCGCGTCGCGGATGCGGTCAAGTGAAGAGTTTGCTTGCTGAGCGCGTTCAACGGCGTCAGTGGCTGTGTCTTTACTTTGATTCATCGCGTTAGATACAGAGCTTGCACCCGCTTGGAGCTGCTCAATCATGTTGCGGATTTCAGTGGTCGATTCTTGAGTACGTTGCGCCAGAGTGCGAACTTCATCGGCAACGACTGCGAAACCACGGCCCGATTCACCAGCACGCGCCGCTTCAATAGCAGCATTCAATGCAAGTAGGTTGGTTTGGTCTGCGATATCGTTGATTACTTTAAGAATCGTCTCGATATTTGCTGTTGCTGATTCAAGTACTTGTACTTCTGCAACCGCTTGGTCGATACGTGCTGAAAGGTTATCAATCGCTTGAGTCGTGTCACTTACTACAGATGTACCGTCTAGTGTCGCATCGTCAGCTTCACGAGCCGCGGCGGCTGCGCCTTGAGCGTTGTTTGCTACTTCCGTTGCGGTAACGGCCATCTCGTTCATTGCGGTGGCTAGCTGTTCAAGCTCTTGCAGCTGAGTATTCATCGCATTCGCTGACTCACCCGCGCCTTTTACTGTGATTTCAGTGCCACGTTTAATCTCAACACCAATCGCTTTGGATTGAATGATTTGATTTTGCAGGTTTTCAGTAAAGGTGTTGAAGCCTTTCGCAAGGTCAGAGAACTCTTTATCTGTATTGGTATCTAGACGTTTAGTTAAGTCACCTTGTCCGCTCGCAACATCTTGAATGGCTTGGTTAAGCGTCTCAAGCGGGCGCATTAACACACGAATAAGGACGGTTAATGCAATGATGCTGAGAATAACCGCAATTAAAGAGTAGATTATCGAGCTGTTTTTCAGATCTTCAACGGTTTGGTAAGCGATCTCTTCATCAAGTATTGCGCCGATGTACCAATCTTCACTTGGGATGTGAGTGAAGTTCACTAGGAACTTTTTACCGTCGACTTCAATTTGTTGAGATCCCTCGCGAATAGTCGCTTGTGGCAGGTAGCTTGATAGCGTTTCGCCATTGTTCTTAGCATTAGGGTGAGCAATCGTCGTGCCGTCGGCAGTGACTAGGAATAAGTAACCCGCGTCAAACAAGTTCACTTGGTTTACCAAGGTCGCAAGGTTGGTCAGTTCTAGGTCGTAGAACATACCCGCAGTAAAGCGGCCGTTGTCTTTAACTGGCGTACCCACTGAGATGATGACTTTTTTGCTTGATGCATCCACATAAGGAGCTGTCACAACTAAACTGTTTTTGGATTTAGCATCAATGTACCAAGGGCGGATTCGTGGGTCATAATCTGGCCCCGCGTCCCAACCGTCATCATTCTCAATCACGAAACCGTTTGCGTCATAACCAAAACCAACCGCGAGAAAACTGCCTTTAAGTTTTGGCTTTTCTAGGATGTTTTGAACGTAGGTACGATCTTGAGGGTTGATTTCAATGACTTCAGTCGTCGACTGAGCCAGTGCTTTCTTAGCATTCATCTCTGATGCTACGGTGTTCTTAATACCAGAGACCATCTCTTTCAGGCTTGCATTGACGTGGTTCTCTACAGCACTTTTTACGGTGTAAAGTTGCTGTATTGAAAGCAATGATACTGTCACTAATAGCAAGGCTGATGATGCTGCAACCACCTTATGGCTAAATTTCATTGTGTTTTCCTCTTCTCACAAGCTTTGCGAAAACTAAAGCTAATCGTGTTTTTGTAATTATATATATATCGACATTGTTGGGATTTACTTGAATGTAATTTCACAAAATAGACTACAAAAATACAACAACCCGCACAACGTAAAACTCAGTTAATTACATACTTGCTACTTTTGTTTTTTGGTTCAATGAGTTAAAGAGTTGGCTTAATCAAAGGCAAACAAAGTGAGGAGGGTATTAATTAGGCTAATATGCGTATGATTTACTATATAAGGGAGAGGTGTAAGGGAATTAATATGAAATCAAATGATATTCTCAATTCGTATATTGGCGATATTTCAAACAGGAGAGTGTATGTATTTTAAACCGGAGAGTGAATATATTAGGCAAAAAAAGCCCCACAAAAGTGAGGCTATTATAAATCAGGTTATTTATTACACTGTATCAGTGCGTCTAATTTAAAATATTAGATGCGCTACACCAGCGATAACCGGAAGTGTAATTAACGTACGTAGAATAAAAATAATAAACAGTTCAAGGATATTCACGGGAATCTTACTGCCTAGAAGCAGAGCGCCCACTTCAGACATGTAGATCAGCTGAGTTACCGACATTGCTGCAATAACAAAGCGAGTCATCTCGTTGTCGATAGAAGCGGCAAGGATCGCTGGGATGAACATATCCGCAAAACCAACAACAATGGTTTCAGATGCTGCAACCGCTTCAGGTACACCAAGTAGCTCAAGGAATGGAATGAAAGGCTGGCCTAGGAATGAGAACACAGAGGTGTATTCTGCAATTACCAATGCCATTGTACCTAGCCCCATTACAACAGGAAGAACGCCGAATACCATGTCGACTGCGTTACGAATGCCTTCACCAAATACAGACTTAGCAGACTTCACTTGTGATGCCTTATTTACCGCGAGTTCAAGACCCCAAGAGAAAGTCGAGTGACCCGCTGGGATTGCATCAGCATCTTTGTGAGGTTTTGTACCATCAATGAAGGTGTCTTTCTTCATGCTCAGTGGAGGAAGGCGAGGGATGATTACCGCGGCCACAATACCTGCTAAGCAGATTGCTGCGTAGAAGGGTAGGAATAGGTGCTCTAGTTCTACTTGAGCAATCACTACAAGGCTGAACGTGATAGATACTGCTGAGAAAGTCGTACCAACAACAGCGGCTTCACGTTGAGTGTAGAATTTCTTCTCGTACTGTTTGCTTGTAAGCAGGATACCAACGCTGCCGTCACCTAACCAAGAAGCCATACAATCGATAGCACTACGACCCGGCAGGTTGAAGATTGGACGCATCACTTTACTTAGTAAGGTGCCAAACAGTTCTAACAAACCGAAGTTAAGTAGAAGTGGTAATAGTAAACCGGCAAAGATGAATACTGAAAATAGAGTCGGCAATAGGCCCTCTAACACGAGACCACCGGTGTTTTCTTCCCAGATAAACTCAGGGCCAACTTGGAAGAAAGCCATGAATGCTGCAGCACCACCGATAATACGAACCAACAACCACAGTGGAGATGGGTTGAAAAGGCCGTTTAGAAATGAATTCGATTTAATGAATGTAGGTTTGAAAATGGTGCTTAACACGGAAGCTACAGACATGAAGGCAACGATTGCAGTGATAATAGCAACTAGAGACTCACCGAAAACCGCTTGAATTGATTTGGCTAGAATAGCGACAGGGATCGTGAGATCACCTTGGTAGCTAATTGGCGCCATGAAGAGGAACAAACCAATCAGAGATGGGATTAAGAAAACCCAGAAACTGCCTTTAGATTTCTCTGGTTGAGCAGTATTCGTGTTGTTAGACATGTTAATTATTCTCGTATTTCTACATGTAAAAAAGCCACATCCTTGGCATTTTTATTCTCTAAACATCCGTATTTTCTCATTGGGTGCAAGATTACCGAGTATTAATATCACTTGCAATACTATTCATCAAATATCGCTAAATATTCACGCAGGTTATTCTGCAACAAATTATGAGTTTAGAATAAAGTGTTGCAGATGTTACATATTCTCATGGTTATTACTAGGCGTTTATAAATTTACTGAGGCTTCAGTTCGATAAGTTAGGTAGAGCCAGTAGCTAAACGCGACAATGAACGCGAAAGAGGCAGGGAAAGCCAGTGCCAAAATTTCAAAGCGCTGGAACAGGCAAGCACCACTTAAACCACCAAACAGAAAGCCAACAACGATGAACATAAGAAGTTTGGCTTTACGGCGGTCAAAAGGCATCCCCTTTAAGCGTGCGCCAATCATGATCCCAAGGTCTGTGATGATCCCGCTCATGTGTGTGGTGCGAATGATCGCCCCGCTATAGGTGGTGATCATTGCGTTCTGCAAACCACACGCGGCTGAAGCGAAATACTGGCCTGAAGTGTAGCCTTGTAACAGTGCCCAAAGCGCCAAGAACAGCAATCCACCCTCAATACATAGCGCAACACCGTAACGGCGTCCTAACTTCAATGCTTGATTTTCGATAAAGAATCCGCTGAACGCGGCACCTAGCATAAAGCTCATAATGATTAGCAGGAGGTGCATAGAAGTTGAAGTCGGCGTGAGCAGGCTGCTGCCAAGTAAAGACATGGTGCCTGAAATATGGGAGATAGCTTGATGTTGGAAGCCGAGTAAACCAATAGCATTAACGCTGCCAGCAAGGCCCGCTAACAGTAAGGCGCCGTATTCAACCCAGCGAGGTAGTTTTGAAATCATGTGGTTCACCCTGGGTTAAAAAGAGGAGCCGATTATAACGCTAGCGAAAAGATACGCTAGCGTTGTAGAACGTTGATATTTGATCTTAGGCAACAGTCTTGCAGTTTGTTCCAATACTGTTTCTTTATAGAGATAATGGTCAGTAACAAGCTAGTTGTAATGACTCATCTGATGGTCAAATTTGACCCATCCGTGTTTGCGTTCTTCGTAGACTGAAAAGCTTGGTAGCGGAAAGTCTTGCTCTTTAAATAGTCCGAGCGGGACGACATAAAAATCGGCGGCGGCAACCGACTGCAATAGCATGGTAGTGCCACATTTAGGGCAAAACTGGTAGGTGACTTCATTGCCCGTGTCACTGATACGTGAAAAGGAAGTGACCTCTCCGTTGAGTGTCACTTGTTCTATGGGAAATCGAGCCTGAACCCCGAACACACTTCCGGTGCGCTTCTGACATTCATAACAATGGCATACGGAGGTGCGTTGAGGCTCGCCTCTGCAGACTAAATTGACGGCTCCACAGCGGCATTCGCAACTTCTGATATTCTTCTCTTTAATATGATTGATATCCATCCATGCTCCACTTCTGGTTAACCCTGTATTGATAATTATACTAAAGCCCTTTATGGTCTGCACAACTGGATGAAAACAAAAGAATATAATTGCTCATGAAAAAGAAAATCTTACCTATACCTCTGATTTTACTGATTCCTATTGTCATGCTGGTTGTGGTGATACTGGCGGGTATTTATCGCTTTAGCTTAAGTGACGAAGAGATCTTGGCGAAGTTTCCTTCTTCTCAAGTCAGTTATGACCCTGTTGTTGAAACCGTTTTTGATTTGAAGACGACTAACCCATGGACAATCAAAGTTCCTGAAACCAACGCCTACGCCTTTATTAATGAAGTCGATGGACCAAGATCAATCGCGTTTGGGCGGTATGACTCCGGTGTTGAGCGTGGTGTGGTCACCGTAGACACCAACAACCTTTCAAGTGTCACGTTAGGCAAGGCGAGTTTCTTTGTTGCACCTATGTGGGTATCTAACCAAGGCAGTGGCGTTTTCTATTACCTTGGCCTGTTTAAACATGACCAGCATCGAAGCCGCGTCGTGTTAGTTGACCAATTCTTTCTTGGTGACCGGGTGAGAATCCAAACTTTAGAGATTACTCAGCTGCTCGATTCACATAGCAAACTCTCTGGGGAAGGTTTTATCGGCTTTACTCGACATTCTGCGGGACAATCTTTTCCAGAATTGCAATCTGAAAAGGTGTTAATGAGTTTTTCTTTCAATATGCAATCAATTGATGGGCAGTGACATTTTTGTTAGGACAAGGAACTGTTGTTTATGTGAGCTAAATTACATATTATCTTAAGTAGATGAATGAAATTTAGACACACTTAGCTTTGTGTCTGCTTACTTTACAAATGGAGCTTGCGAATGATTAATAAACGTTTTTTTAAGACGAAAGATGAAGTTGAAGTGACTTTCGAGCTAGAAGCTCAAGAAGCTAATTCCGTATCTATCGTTGCCGACTTTCTGGATTGGAAAGCGACCCCAATGAAAAAACTGGCGAAAGGGAAGGTTTACAAGTTTAAAACTCGTCTTCCGAAAGATGGTGAGTTTCAATTTCGCTACCTAGTTGATGATCAACAATGGGTGAACGATGCGAATGCTGATCGTTATATCCCGAATGAATTTGGTGAAGATAATTGCTTGGTATCGACAGTTAACGCTTAGTTGAAATAGCATGAATTAAAAAGCAGGAACGAGATGTTTCTGCTTTTTAATGTCTAAATCGTTGGTTCATTAATTTTTTGAGTTGTGCCTATTTCATTAACGGTAACTCAATGACTTAGCCGAGATTGCGCAGATTCACATCATATTATGACAATGCAATGATGATTTATACGCCTGAAAAGCATATCCTGTGCTTTTATATCGTAGAAAGACCTGTTTACCGTGTATTCAAAAATATTTTCCTCTCCGTTTGCTGAGCTTTCACCTGTAAAAAAAGCAGCAATTTTAGGTCTGCCACTTATTGCAGTGATAAGTGTTGCTTTGCAATATTCACCATCAAATCTGACGAAAACGATCGATCTTGATTTGCCAGACTCAACCGTTATTGAGTCAATTCTGTCACCTCCTTCTGCTACCGTTATCGAGCCACCGACGTTTGAATATCAAATTCAATCAGGCGATAACTTAAGTAGCATTTTCACTCAGCTTGGGTTTTCTTATAACTCGATGATGAGCGTGATGGAAACCGATTTGAACTTCCTTGCGTTAGACACGCTTCGTCCGGGTAATACATTACGCTTTTGGCGTGACGAAGCGACGGGCAACCTTTCAAAAATGGAACTTCAATTTAGTGTCGCGGACAAAGTGGTTTATCGACTGCTTGATGACGGCAGCTACGAATTCGAAGACATTTCTATTCCGGGTGAATGGAAGCAAAAGCCTTTAGTGGGCGATATCCATGGCAGTTTCTCTATGTCAGCGAACAAAGTTGGCCTGAACAGTATTGAGATTGACCATATTGTGACTCTTCTTAAAGATAAGCTGAATTTCAGCCGAGACTTACGTGCGGGTGATCAGTTTGAAGTGCTTCAAAAAGCGCAATTCGTTGATGGTGTCGCAACCGGGAAACGTGAAATAGAAGCCATCAAGATCATGAACCGTAACCGTGTTGTTTCAGCGTACTTACACACTGACGGACAATATTACGATGCCAATGGCGATAGCTTACAACGCGCTTTCCAACGTTACCCTGTGAGCCGTGGTTGGCGTCAAAGTTCTCAGTTTAATCCTAAGCGCTTACACCCTGTGACTGGGCGAGTCTCTCCGCATAACGGCACAGATTTCGCGACGCCAATTGGCACACCCGTTCAAGCAACAGGTGATGGTAAAGTGATCATGACTCGTAAGCACCCATATGCGGGTAACTATGTGGTGATTCAGCATGGCAGCACATACAAAACACGCTACCTACACTTGAGTAAGATCCTCGTTCGTAAAGGGCAAACGGTATCTCGTGGTCAGCGTATTGGTTTATCAGGTAAAACGGGCCGAGTGACGGGGGCGCACTTACATTACGAATTGATCGAACGTGGTCGTCCTGTCAATGCAATGAAAGCAAATATTCCGATGGCCGATTCCGTACCTAAAAAGGAAAAAGCGACATTCGTAGCCGCTAGAGATGAAGCCGACAAGCTATTAAAGAAAGCTCTAGAAAAACAATCGAATAATAGCTAGCAGCTGACTATATGTCGTCAAGGTAACCGTTAGCTAGATGGTTGCGAGTAATGATGTAGCCTTTAAAGCCGTGAGTGCAGAACTAAATACTTAAATGTTTAGTGATACGCTCGCGGCTTTTTGATTTTAGGTTGAGGTAGTAAACGGCGTTTAGGCTAGAGGTTCTGAGTGAGTGACGTAGCTAACGATAGCTTCTGGTCGCATAGGTGGAGAGTAGAGGTATCCTTGAATTTTGTCACACCCCATTGCGTGCAGCTTTTCTAATTGCTCACGCTTCTCTACGCCTTCCGCAACCAATGACACATTGAGTCTGTGTGCCAGTTGAACAATCAACCACACAACACTTTCGGATGTTGAGTTTGTCAGCAAATTTCGAATAAAGGTGGCATCAATCTTAATACAATCGATAGGGTAGCTATGAATGTAATTTAAGCTTGAGTAACCAGTACCGAAATCATCTAGAGCGATCGTGAACCCTTGTCCCCTTAGAAAGTCGAGTGCTGACTTTGTTTCTTGAGTTGGAGATAACAGCACGGTTTCGGTTAGCTCAATGACAAACTCGTTTGCTTTAAAGTGATGCTGTTCAATCGTTCGAGTGAGATAGGAAATATAACGCTTAGAATCGGTAAGCTCGTGAGCGGAGCAGTTTATTCCAAGCTTAACTTTGTAGCCTAAGCCTCGCTCCAATGTTGTTTTAGCGCGGCATACCAATTCGATGATCCGTTCACCCAGTTCCACAATCAACCCCGATTCTTCCGCTACCTGAATGAACTCCACTGGCGAGATGTCGCCATGTCTTGTGGTTTTCCAACGAGTTAACACCTCGAAGTAATCCCATCGTGTATCAATGTGATCAACGATTGGTTGTACAACCACGTACATTCCATTGTCATTAGGTGCCTGACTGTCTGATATGGTGCTATCAAGCTCACTTCGTAAGGCGGCGATTAACTCGGCTTTCCTTTGGTAACGAACCCTTAGGTGAGTGTCGTAACATTGAATATGAGTATCTTGACTATGCTGGCACTCTTTTAGCGCCAAACTGGTGTTGAAGATGATTTGCTCTACGTCTTTATTGTCTCCATCTGACCGGGCAATGCCGATGCTGACGTCGAAATCGATTTTGATATCAATACTAGTGTAACCTTGCTTTATCTTATCCAGTATTTGTTTGCAAACCGCTATTGGGTCTGAATGATAGGTAATGAATGCGAACTCATTGCCAGCCGTCCGGAACGTCAGGTTGTTGTCGGGCAAGGTTCGGCGCAAGGTCTCTGCAACGAACTGAAGCACCTTATCGCCAATATAATTACCGTGCATATCATTAATGGCTTTGAAGCTATTGATGTCGAGCAGAGCGAGCGTGAAGGGAGTGACACTCTGCTGAGTGATCGATTCCAAGGTGTCTGATAAGCAGCTACGGTTTAATAGCCCAGTTAGACTATCGTGTGATACTTCGTAACTGAGTTGATTAACCAGTTGCTCAGAACGGTCGTTGAACCACATTTCACGCAAGGTGTGAATGACGATATCTGCGAACAACTGGTGGTGTTTTATCACATCTTGTTGCTGATCTGTACTCATAGGCGAACTAAAGGTTGAGAAAAGCACACCCATGACTTCGCCACTTTGACTGCGTGCTGGGATAGCGATTGAGTTCTGTGAGGTGATTTCCTGTCTAAATGCTGATGTTGGGAGTGACTGAACGATATACTGAGCAAATGAGCAATCTGGGTGTTTTTGATTAACGGCTTGTTGGTATATGTGACCATGGCGTGCGTTTATTTTGTCATGCAGTACATGGTCAGAATGGGCAATGACCAAAGGAACCATTTGATCGGGGAAGTGCTTTTTCTCAATGATACTGGTGTATTGAGTACCGAAGGTTTGATGCAAAGTAAGCACGGCAGACTCTAAAAGGTCGATACCTTCCAATTTGAGTAAGCGGCCAATGCGCTCTGTGTCTATCATGCAATTGCGTGTATGTTGAGTCATAGTCACCATCCGTAGCCAACCAGAATCGTGTGTAAGCTGTATGTGTATGATCTTGTGTATACGATCTTGTAGCAGCACCGTCTTAAATATTAACAATGCAACTTGCATTAATAATTTTGATATGCGTCTAGTTTATTATCGATCGTGTTGTGTGATTTTTCAAATTTAGTGCGATATATTTCAAAAAATTTGACTATTTCTTTCTTTGTCTAGCCTATCTTTTAGGTGGTCTAAAAATAGCTTGGTTCGTGTATGTGAGTAGTCAAGCTTAGGGTAGTACGCGTAAACCATCACTTCGTCGGCTGTTATATTTGGTAATACTGGAACCAGTGTCCCTTGTTTAAGATCCTCTTTGATCATTGCTTTGATGGTTAACAGTACGCCCATTCCTCGCTTCGCGGCATGAAACAAAGCCTCAGGATTGGTGGTCGCAAAGTTACCGTTCAAAGTGATGCGTTGTCCTTTAGTTAGCGTGACTTCACGAATAGGACGCTCTCCCCATATTAAGGAGTTGTGCTGTTCTAAGTCTTGCTCGTTGATGGGATAACCATGTTTAGCCAAGTAACTGGGAGCGGCATAAAAGCTGGCTTTGTGTTCAAATAGTGGTGTTTTCTTGAAGCTTAACGAGTTGAGTTGTTCCAGTTCACGACTGATCACCAGGTCCAAGCCAAGCTCAGGTAATTGACCTGGCGTGGTGGTGATAAGCTGTACTTTAATGTCTGGATACTTTTCTAAGAAGTCGTCCATGTATTGCACGAGAAACTTAGAACCAACAGCAATGGTTGCGCCAATCTTTAGCAGGCCCGCAGGCGTTTGGTTAACCGATCGGGTTTCATCAATAATCGATTGCCAATTATCGAGCTGATCTTTGGCTCGCAGATAAAAGAGAGCCCCCGCTTCGGTTTGGCTGATTGAGCGCGTGGTGCGCTTTAATAGTTGAGTGCCAATACGTTCTTCTAACCAGTTCACTCTTTTGCTGATCGCTGAGCTGGTGGTATTGAGTTTACGCGCTGCGCCATTGAAGCTGCCTTCTTCCACCACTTTTACATAACTTTTTACGTTAAGAATCCAATCCATACTATTTCCTGTTGGGACTTAATTAAATTCCAATTTAGCTAATTATCAATTATTGGTTTTGAATGTAAACTCATCTGATGAACAAATAACAAACGAATAGGGAATTTTTTGAGCCAATCGACCTTTAAAAAAACACCGCTACTCTTAGCCATGATGATCATAGCTACAGGACAGGTAGGGGTGAGTATCTATTTACCATCATTGCCGCTAATTGCTTCAGACTTAAGTGTGACTCAGGTAGATGTACAGCTGCTCGTTACGCTGTTTCTTGTGGGTTTTGGCTTGTCTCAGCTATTTTACGGGCCGATGTCCGATGCCGTGGGGAGAAGACCTATCTTCTTGTTAGGTCAGGGTGTTTATTTGATTGGTACTGTTGTTTGTGTTGTTTTTTCCGACAACATGACGGCGTTAGAGGTTGGTCGCTTGTTGCAAGGTCTAGGTGCGGGTAGTGCCTCGGTTCTTGGGCGAAGTGTGCTGCGCGACAGCTATGATGGCCTTCAACTGACCAAAGCACTGTCTTATATTTCGGTCACCGCTTCGATCATGCCGATTATTGCGCCCGTGTTTGGTGGTTGGATCTCATTCCACCTCGGTTGGCAGGCGGTGTTCCTGTTTGTTCTTGTGTATTTACTGGCGATATTCACTCTCGGCTATTTTGTTCTTCATGAAACTTTACCATACGGGAAGAGCCGCTTTGAAGTCAGTCAAGTGGTCAAGAACTATGGCCGTTTGTTGACGAATCGCCAAGTGTTGACCAGTGCCAGTTATAATTGGATGAGTTACATGGCGAGTTTGGTGTCGCTATCGCTGTTTCCATTCTTAATGCAAGAGCAATTGGGGCTGACAGCCGCTGAATACGGATCGTTGATGATAGTCCCTTCGGCTGGCTTACTGATTGGTAGCGTGGCTTTGAACTTGCTCAATCGTAGGTTTAGTACACCACAATTGATGAGTCTTGCGATTTTGATCATTTTAGCTTCAGGGACTTGGTTACTTACTCATGAGTTATCCATCTTTAACTTAGTGTGGGCATTTACGTGGTTAGCTATCGCTCAAGGTATCTCCTTCCCTCTATCGATCAGTATGCTATTAGAACCTCATAAGAAGAAAGCGGGCGCGGTGTCGGCACTGTCAGGTTCAATTCAGATGTGTTTGGCGGGTTTACTTGGTGGATATCTAGTCGAGAGTTGGGTGACGACTCACCTACAGCTCGGCGTGTTTTATCTGATTATTGGCGCTTGTATGGCTACAGTACTTTGGTCTTCAACGAGAATGAATAAGAAAGCCACAGCTACCGAAGTTGAGTACAGTTAAGCAGCTGAAGTACAGACCAGTTAAACAGCTAGCTCGCTATAGTTCAGCATACAGTCGTTAATACGTTGTATTTGTATGGATGGTTTTCTACAATACCAGCGTCCATTTAATAGGTAATAAACATGCAGCAAAATGAATTTGAAGTACTGGTAAAAGCTATCTGCGCACTAGATGGCCTGCCTCAAGCACTTGAGTTATTGAAATCCAATGAGGATACAGAAGTCGCTGAGGCTGCTGGATCACTAACAGGTCAATTTGCGCTAGCTGAAGTTGAAGGCGAAAAGCGTATTTACCACGTGACGCTTCAAGAAAATGAACAAGGCGAAGAGCAAGAGTACATCGAACATGTCATGAATGAAGGCGATGACTTAATCAAATTTGCAGCTTGGTTCTTTGAAACTATGTTTGAATTAAAGCAAAAAGACACATACCAAATTGCGGGTAAAACTTACAGACAGCCAAAGCGTAGCTAGTGTTTTAGTTACTAACTATTAGGCATTAGCGAATAGTGTCCTTTTTAAGGTCAGTGTTTCTAAGCTAAGTATTTAAAAAGCAGCTCTCTTGAGCTGCTTTTTTTATGAATGTCTAAACCAATGTCTTGGATTGCAAATGGGTATGGTGAATCAAGGTTAGACGGACTTAACATTAACTCATTGATATAACGATACAATGCTGATTTACGCAGAAACAAGAATACGGACGTTGCAATAGGATGAGTCAGTTGCACTAAAATGTGATTTAGATCTTGTTTTTGGCCGCTTTAAGTGTAGAATCCGCGCATAAGAAAATCGATTATGTGCGGAGATAAGCATGAATTACGAACTAGGCCACGCATACCTTGGTCAAATGGTAGCAAAAAACATGATGCACGAAGCATTGTATGGCAAGCCAAAGCCAAAAAAAGCATCATTCTTTAAGCGAATGATGAAGAAAATGGCGAAATAAGCATTTTCAAAAACGGAATTTAAAAAGGCCTTAAACTCGATGAAGTTTAAGGCCTTTTTCGTTTTAGCGATTAATGAAGGTCATCGCTCGTTTTGTTGTGGATGGACACAAAAAACACTGATTAATTCCCGATCGGATTTGTAACTCTGTGTGAGTTTAACCTGTCGATTGGTTGGATAGGTCGACAACATTATTCGGGATGGTATCTAAACCATTTTCTTTCATCCATGCTTCTAAGTTGTCTGCTCCACCGATGTATTTACCATCGAGCCAGATCTGAGGAACGGTTACTGGTGTTTTCTCACCAATGTGCGCTTTGACCTCTGGAATCATGCGATACAAAGCTGCGCTGTCTTTTACGACATCGTGGTATTGGTATTCAACACCCGCTTCATCAAGCATTTTCTTTGCCTTAACGCAGAATGGGCAGGTCGCTTTACCATAAACGATGTTGCCTTTTAGGCTGTCGCGTTTGGTCCACTCTTTGATCACGGATTGAACTAACACACCGCGGTTAAGCGCTTCGCCTTGGCTTACAACCTTGCCTTCAACAACAAGGATTGGAGCATGCCAAGAACCCAGTTTTAGCGGCTCCCACCAGTGAGACAACCAATCTTTCACTTCCAGTTCGACATCGACATCTGATAACTCATTCTCAAAAGTATCCTTAAGAATGTCTTTGGTAAGGGTACATTCCCCACATGGGATATTAACTTTAAATGGACCCCAGCTGCCTGCCCAACGGTATAGTGTAATCTTGACTGGTTTCTTCATGCTTACGGCCTCGTTTGAATTCTCTTATCCATATAGAACGGACAGTCGAACTATTTATTTCATCGATCCTAAACTTTCTTTATTTTCGCCGGTTTTTTCGTTTCCCAATGGGTAATAAATGCAACTGACGCAATAATAATAGCAGCCCCTAGCCATAAACGACCCGGTGGAACCCAACTAAATACAATCCAACCCGCTAGAACATTTAACGGTAATTTCGCGTGGTCAAAAGGTTGCACAAACGAAGCATCAGCAACTGAGTAGGCTTTTACAATTGCCCATTGAGCGAGTGCCGTCATAACACCGACAACAATCAAGATAGCCCAAATTGTACCGCCGCTTGGAGTCTGCCAATCTGGCGCGGCAAGCAGGATGTTAAATGGTGTGATCAATAGCAGCAAGTACACCACCATGGTTGAAGGACTGTCTTGCGAAGAGAGTCTTTTCACCATGAGTGAGTAGCATGCCCAGAAGAAAGCCGCGCCAACCGGTAACAGTGTTGCCCAGTTAAAGTCTTCTGCCCACGGCTCTAGAATCACCATCGCACCAGCGAAGCCGGCTAAGGTCGCGCCCCAGCGAGCAGCCCCAACTTTCTCTTTGAGGAAAAGTCCTGAGCCTATGGTTGCAAACAATGGCGACGTCATGAGAAGGGCAATGCCTTGCCAAATAGGTACTGGGTAAGCCAATGCCCATATCCAAAGTTGAATACCAATAACAGACAAGAAGACACGGAATACGTGCAACTTTAGGTTGTCGGTTTTTAGCGCGCGGCGAATGCCCAGCGTTTTCAGATAAGGAAGAATAGCGAACAACGCGATGGCGTATTGAATGACGGCAACGGTGGTAGAAGTAAGTCCGAAATGAATGCTAGCGACTTGAGTTAGGCTATTAATAACGGCAAAGGCTAAGCCTGCGGTTAGCATCCAGCTAGCGCCTTGGATCGGATGGTGTTGTGACATGATGCTTCTAATTATTTGATGTGGTTCACCTATGATACGGATTTAGCACCACTTAACCAGAAAAAGCATTGATGAAGTTGGTCAGAATATTTGAATATGAAAAAAGGTTGAGCAACCGCCCAACCTTTCTAGTCTCTATCTAAAGTCGATTTAGATTAGAAATCGTAGCGGACACCTAGGCGAAGTGTGTCTTCACCAGCTGTCACGATACCTTTTGCATTTTTAACTTCGTCTAAACCATTAACGTAGTAAGAAAGGTATGTGCGGAAATTGCTGTTTAGTTTGTAGTAACCAGCTAATTCAATACCGTCGACAGCGTCTACTTTTGCTCCGCTGTTGATTTCATCTTCTTGGTAAGTATATACGACTGCAGCAGATACTTGCTTGGTGAATTTGTATTGCGCTGCAAATTCCATAGCAGTGAATGACTTAGCATCGGTACCTGTCGCTTTATCATCTAGGTCGCCTGTTGAATAAGTTGCAGCTAAGTACAGGTTGTCTAGAGAATACGCTAGGCCGGCAAGGATTTGGTCTGCGCTACCTTTATTTTCCCCTAGGTCTTCACCTGAGTAGGCTAGGCCAAGATCTAAGCCCATTGGCAGTGAGTAAACACCAGAAATGCCGTAGCCGTCAGAGTCTTTTTTGCTGTTGGTTTGGTAAGTGGCTTCTAGTTGCAGGGCATCAAAGCCGCCACGGTATGCAAATACACCATCTTCTTTATCAGAAGCTGCACCGAATGCTTGCTGCACACCAGAAAACTCAGTGATATCTGTAAAGTCAGATACGATAACTGAAGCCATATCTTGGCGACCGACAGAAACGGCTTGGCCGTCAAAATCAACACCTGCGTACATGTAACGGTTTTCAAACTTATCAGAACCTGTGTCTTGCTCAGCTTCGTAGAAACCGAATGCCGTTGCAGTATCTGTAAGTTCTGTTTTACCACCAAGGTTTAAACGGAAACGAGTTTTATCTTTCATTGAACCTTCAACTTCAGCACCACCGGAACCAATGAAATCACCACGGAATTCTGCACGACCACCAATTTTAAGTTCTGTACCATCAGAGCTGTAAACCGTTGCTGCTAACGATGAACCTGAAACTAGTGCCGCTACCACTGCAGAAGCTAGAACTGCCTTTTTCATAATCACTTACCTTGTATTTTAAAATCCGTGAGCAATGCGCTCTCCGTTTCGATATGAAACTAATCTAGAGCAGCTAAATTAAGCTTTCATTTCTGTAAAATTACATTTTCGTGAATAGGGAACTTTTTAAGTGTTGATTTTATTGCACTTTTATTTCAGGAACCTGAGTGGTTTGTGAATGGGTATACCACTCGTATTTCCTTATTCGGTTACTTTTTCAAGTTTCTATTTGGGTGAGGTGATAATGATATGGGTGAACCTTATGGTGAGGTTAGAGCTTCTTCATCTTATTAACTGTTTGTACTGATTAAGATATCCTCTATGATGCCAAAACTTAGAAAAGAATAAATTTTGCTCAACAAGATGGAGACGTTGGATGAAAACAGAGTACTTAGGCGATGTTTTACAAGGTAGGCAGGTTATTGGCGCCTTAAATGTTGAAGACTTACCGATTGGAGAGCATCAGTTTTGGTTTCAAGTAACCAGTGATGGGTTAGGGCAACCTAAAAACATGCCGGTTTCTGTTTTCAAAGGCAGTCAAGACGGCCCGAAGTTGCTGATCACTGCCGGGATTCATGGTGATGAGCTAAACGGTGTGTTGGCTGCTCAGCAAATTATCCGAGATTTAGTAGGCAACACATTAAAAGGCACGGTGACAGTTGTACCAACTGTGAATTTGTCTGGCTTGCTTAACCACAGCCGCGATTTTATCTCTTCGGATCCGGGCTCTTGCCCTGCCAACCTTAATCGACTCTTTCCGGGGGATGCACACGGCTTAGCCGCGGAGCGATTCGTCGCATCTCTGTGGGATCGCTTACTCAAACACAACGCGACATTTGCTGTTGATCTGCATACCCAAACTCGTGGTGCCGTGTATCCACTTTATGTGTTTGCTGATTACCGAGTAGAGCAATGTTTGGAGATGGCGAGGTTAATGCAGCCCGATTGTGTTCTTAATGATCCCGGCGATCCGGGTATTCTTGAAACGGTCTGGAATCGAAGTGGAATTCCGAGCATTACAGTGGAGGTCGGGATGGGGAAATTTACTCAACCTGACATGATTCAACGAGCCGTAGATGGTGTTTTTAATATTCTTTCTTACTACGAGATGCTTGATGCTGAAGGTTTACGAGACAAAAAGCCACTGCCAAGTATAGATTGGATAGAGGGCAATAATGTGGTGTCTATCCGCGCTGATATTGGTGGATTTGTGTTGCCTCATGTCGAGCTTTTACAAAGCGTAGAGCAAGATGATCTTTTGGCGATTCAATACGACGCTTTTGGTAACGAATGTCGTCGTTATCATGCGCCGTCTGCCGGACGTGTACTTAGCTATAACGTGGATGCATTAAGGGAGCCGGGGGCGCTTGTCTGTCGACTATTGAGTTGAGATGCTTTTAGGTGAGAAGCTCTGTAGTTGGTAAGTTCTGAGTTGAAAAGCTCTTCGGCGGGCATCTCTTTGTTAATCTGGTGCATCGTCATTTGAAACGTGTAAAAAAAAGACCGAGCAGGGCTCGGTCTGATAGCTTTTCTCTGGAGTAACAGCTTTTAGCGTAACTAGTATCGCTTTAAGATCTCGATGATCTCTTGCTCTGTTTCCGCTGCGATAATGGCATCAATGTCATCATCATTTTGGAACAACTCTGATAGCGCCATAATAGTATGGATATGGCTATCTGAGTCCATCGCTGCCAGAGTGATTGAAAGGTAAACGTCACCGTTGTCTTCCGACTCTAAATCAACACCCTTTTTGAATACTGTCACCTGCAGTGATGCTTCGTTCACACCATCTTCAGGACGAGCATGAGGCATCGCAATCTTTGGTGCTAGAACATAGTACGCGCCGATGTCTTTGTGCTTTTGCTTGATAGCTTCAACATAGCTTGCTTCAATTTTCTTGCTTGCTAACAGTGTTGAACAGGTTAAATCAATCGCAGCATCAACCGTTAGGTTCTCTTCAGAGTTGATGATAACGCCTTGGTTACCGATTAAATCGAATAGGCTCATGAAACAATCCATCCTAGAATCAGACCAACAACACCGAAGTCGAAGTCAGCAAATGTTGTTGCTTCAAGCCCAAGACCACCCAGTACTGGAAGTAGTAGCATTGGTAGGAAAGAGATACACAGACCTTGCGTGAATGAACCTAGAATTGCACCACGTAGACCGCCAGTCGCGTTACCGTAAACACCTGCCGCACCACCTACGAAGAAGTGTGGAACCACACCCGCTACAATGATTGTCCAACCAAGTGCACCTTGAACTGCCATTGCTAGTAGGCCAGCCGCGAAAGAACAAAGGAAACCGATTAGTACCGCGTTTGGTGCTACTGGGAATACCATAGGGCAGTCTAGAGCAGGTTTTGCTCCTGGTACTAGTTTGTCAGAGATACCTTTAAATGCAGGAACGATTTCAGCAATTAGCATCTTCACACCTTGCAATACGATGTAAACACCACCAGCAAAGATTAGAGATTGCATGAAGGTAAATACAACCCAGTTTTGACCGCTTGATACTGTTTCTACAAACTCGCCGCCCGCAATAATAGACGCAAGCATGAAGAAGATAGCCATTGTTGTTGCTACGGCTACTGGCGTATCACGCAGGAACATTAAGCTTTTAGGAACTTGGATGTCTTCTGTTGATTTTGATGTGTCACCGAATTTGCTACCAATGAAGCCAGACACGATGTAAGACAGTGTCGAGAAGTGACCGATAGCCAGTTGATCAGTACCCATCACTTTTTCAGTGTACTTTTGGCCTAGCGCTGGCATCACAACCATTAATGTACCCACAATGATAGAGCCGATTGCGACTAGAACTGTGCCTTCAATGTTTGCTGTAGACAAAATTACCGCTACTAACATAGACATGAACATTGTGTGGTGACCCGTTAAGAAAATATATTTTAAAGGAGTAATACGAGCCAATAAAATATTCACAACGAATGCGAAGAACATAATTAGAGCCATTTCATAACCGAATGCTTCTTGTGCTAATGCAACAATTGCTTCGTTATTTGGAATAACACCACTTACGCCGAATGCTTCAGTAAATACAACTGAGAAGTTATTTAGTGCGCCAACAAGAGCGCCAGCACCAAAACCTAAAATTAGGAAACCCATTACGGTTTTAATTGTGCCTTTTAGAATGGTGGAAATATCAGCTTTCTGTGCAACAAGGCCAATGAAAGCAATTAAGCCTACCATGATTGCTGGCTCTTTTAATAAGCCGAGCATGAATTCGAAAAAGTTCTGCATAATTTTGACCTTACATGAAAGTTTTTAGTTGTTCTTCGATTGATGCTTTGTCAAAAATATTTTTAAGGCTGATTATGTTCTCTTTTCCGCCTTCTTTCAGTTGGTTTGCAACGTCTGTCGCTGCTACCCAAATATCCGCGTTGCTTGATGCAGCTGATGACAGATCTTCGTGATCAACTTCCGCTTCGAAACCGATTTTTTTAGCCACTTCTTTCACTGCCATTTCCATCATTAGTGAAGTACCAAGGCCGTTACCGCAAACTACAAGAATCTTTTTCATAATATTTGTCTCAATTGGATTTTAGGGGTTGAGAAACTGCGTTCTCTTATTGTGCGGGAGCATAGTAATGGAAATATTGAGATTTCAATAAGATCTCCATCACAAAGCTAAAATGAGATTGTGACGGAGGTCTCGCTTGTGTGTGGTAAAGATCCAGAGTGAGACTTTGATCAAATTTAACTTTTCACACGAATATGCAACGTATCTATTGAGAAAGGTTGGGGGGAATGTATTTGTCTATTGGAATGTAAATATATAGAGGGTCTGTTGAAGGAAATAGAGAATTAATCGTATCGACCGTAGTCGGTAAGCATTTTCTTAAGCATGCTATTAACGTCTTTGGTCTTTTTATTTCTTTTAGTTAGTTGGCTAAGAGAAGTCGGTTTTGGCGAGGTAACATTTTCACCATCTATTTCTTCGGTTTTATCTTTCATTTTCTGTACGGCAGGCAATAACATTCTAATTTCTTCATTATTGATATTGGTCAGAACCACAATATTTTCAGATTCAACTTGGGTAATAGTTAATATGCCATGCTTAACGGATTCAACCTTTTCACCAATCATAATTGATTCAGGTGCGACAGAGCGATCGGTTAACTGACCTGTACGTAATTTCGCCGCACTGATAGCGCGGATATTTCCGGTGTTTTCAAACGCAACAATAACAGTATAGGTGTTATAATACTCAACTACTGTCACATAGCCGTGTCTATTTGTTTTGAATCTAGCTCCATTGTTCATGTCGTGCGGAGCTTCCATTTTCTTCACGTGTTTCCTCTCTTAGTCTCAATGGCTGTTATATCTAATCAGCTCTTCTCGTTTTATAGATAATGAATGGGGGAGATAATGCAAAGTATATACGCATCTAAACTTAAGATGAATCTTGAAGTCATAGTAAATGAGGGAGAACACAGAAAAGTGGTAATAATCACACAGAATTAACCGAGAGGTTACGCTCATACGCTTAAGGACTTAACATTCCAAATTCAACCTTATACAGATTGTTTACAGTTTTTGAAGAACGAAAATGACGATAAACACTGCGTTTTGTTTAATCCTTGACCGCGCGATCGTTTGCGTTGAAAAATGTGATGAAAGTCTCACTTAACTGTTTATACTTCTTTTCCGGTTTTAAGCCGGTGCTTAGCCAATACAAGCCGTCACATGGATATGTGAATGACCCCACGGACCGGACCAGCTACGTTCCACTGCTTGTATAAGGTGATTTTTACATGAACAACTCGTTGTTACATTCGCTAACCCTGTTAGCTCCTTCATCGCGTAGCGTTTTGCTTGCGGTTCTTTGTCCTATTCCTTTGATGTCATTCGTTTGGCTCATGTTCACTCTTTAAGGATTACTAGGACACATTATGAATATTCTATTTGGTTTTGTCGGTGTTCTTGCACTGATTGCTTGTGCGTACCTGCTATCTGAAAGTCGTTCTTCGATTAACTGGAAAACAGTCTCTCGTGCACTATTACTTCAAATCGGCTTCGCGGCTTTGGTGTTATATTTCCCGTGGGGACAATTGGCGCTAACGAGCCTAAGTAATGGCGTTTCTAGCCTGCTTGGTTTTGCAGACGCTGGTATCGCATTCCTTTTCGGCGACCTTGCAACTGAAGGTTTCATTTTCGCGATACGCGTACTTCCAATCATTATCTTCTTCAGTGCTCTGATTTCGGCACTTTACTACCTCGGTATCATGCAAAAAGTGATTCAAATCTTGGGCGGAGCGGTGCAAAAACTGCTGGGCACCAGTAAAGCTGAATCCTTGGTAGCGACAGGTAATATCTTTCTTTCTCAGGGTGAGTCTCCTCTTCTTATTCGTCCGTTTTTAAAGTCTATGACTCGTTCGGAACTGTTTGCTGTAATGGCAGGTGGTATGGCGTCGGTAGCGGGTAGTGTGCTTGGTGGTTATGCTGGTTTAGGTGTTGAACTTAAATACCTTATCGCAGCAAGTTTCATGGCAGCTCCGGGTAGTCTGTTAATGGCGAAGATCATCGTTCCTGAGCGCAGCACACCAAGTGACTACGACCATATCGAACTCGATAAAGCTGACCAAAGCAACGTGATCGATGCACTGGCAAGCGGCGCGATGAACGGTATGAAAGTCGCGGTGGCTGTCGGTACTATGTTGATTGCATTCGTGAGTGTAATTGCGATGGTGAACACTGGCCTAGAAAGCTTAGGTGAGACGTTCGGTTTTGCGGGTATTACGCTGCAAGCTATCTTCGGTTACTTGTTCTCGCCTTTAGCATGGCTGATTGGTATCCCGAGTGATGAAGTCTTAATGGCGGGTTCTTACATTGGTCAGAAGATCGTAATGAACGAGTTTGTTGCTTTCATCGATTTCGTTGAGAACAAAGCGCTGTTATCTGAACATAGCCAAGTCATCGTGACGTTTGCTCTATGTGGCTTTGCTAACATTGGCTCTATCGCTATTCAGCTAGGTTCGATCGGTGTTATGGCACCAGAGCGTCGTGCTGAAGTGGCAAACTTAGGCTTGAAAGCAGTCGCTGCTGGTACGCTTGCAAACCTAATGAGTGCGTGTTTAGCGGGTATCTTCATCCTGCTTTAAGCGAGATTCAGTTCAAGCGCCTAAATTCAGTTGAAGCGGGCACCTTTCTTGCGGATTTAACGTGAGAAGGGTGTCCGCTTTTTTGTGCCTGCTCGTTAAGTTGATTCAGATTTTGAACCACCACTTTTATTGCTATGCGGTGTATAAGGCTCACTCGGAAGAGTAATAGAGCAGGCCTGTTTTATCCGATATACTTGAATATCATTAGGTTGCGATTAATAGCATTCGGCTTCAATTAAGAAAATCCGGTTTCTATTAAGAACACTCGGCTCCGAATAAGAATATTCCGTTCCGACTAAGAATACGGCAACCAAGCTCAAATTTATCAAGGGTCTCTCTATGAACATGCGCGTTCTCATCGGTCTTATTGCTACCTTCATTGGCTTGTTTGCGATGATTTATCTTATTGCTGGTGGTACTCAGTTTCCTATCTATCAGTGGCCGCAAGAAGCGTATCTCGGTTTGGTGTTTAGCGTAGTATGGGGCACTGGCGTCGCTGCATCGGTGGCTTATGTCTTCTCAGCTTTGGTGTTTGTGACTGTCGCCGTGGTTTGCTATGCGATCGGTTATAAAAGCGGTGGGCTCTTTTCTTCAAATTCCGACGTCTAAGTTTATTGAGGCGTACTTATGTTCATTGAAGTGAGATTTGTTTGAATGCACTGGCTCGATCGTTGGAAAGTGTATCGCTATCATCGCAAACAGGCTAACCGAGCGAATGGCGATAAGGCTAAAGCTTTAGGGTGGACTAGCGAAGAGAGCCAATTATGTCGCTTTGAAGTGATTGCTCGTTCGGCTGACTTTGAAAAGAAGAGTATTTTAGATTTGGGTTGTGGCTATGGCGAGCTGTTTGAGTTGCTCGCCAGCATCTATCGCATTCAATCTTACACCGGCGTTGACCAACACGCAGGCTTTTTAAAGAAGGCGAAACAGAGCTATACAGAAGATCGTTGTCGGTTTTTGTCGGGTGATATGAGCCAAATGAGCCTTGAGGTACACGATGTAGTTATCGCCAGTGGCTCATTGAATTACATCTCTCGCGACTCGGATTATCTGACTAACATGATTACTCGTATGTTTGGACTAGCGAATCAGACGGTGATTTTTAATCTGCTCAATTCAAGCCAATATCCTTCACGTAATACCTTGATGAGTTATCACCCTCAAGGCGTATATCGATTCTGTAAAACACTCTGTGATGATGTTTCCTTGATAGAAGGTTACGCTGAAGGGGATTTCACGATAGTGATGAACAAAGTCGTATCCTGAGCCTGAATGAAGTGTTGGTGTGGTAAGAGTTAAAAAAGCCGCAGACCTTGAGAGGTTTGCGGCTTTTTGGGTTCTAAAATCAACTTAAGTATTATGGCTAGTGCTTCAGCGGTTGATTTTCAACTAGTCCGTAAGGGATGTTAGTAAATACTTTAGGGTTACCTTCATAAGTCGGTGCTTCGTTCACTTGCTGCCAATCGAGTAGCATGATAGCGAGTACGTTGCGGTGCTCTCCATACTTGAGATCAAAATCACCGGTGACCGAAGGGATCATGCCTTTTGTCTTATCGATAGATGCCTGGATTGCAAGCCTAGTTTTCTCTACAACCGGGTCATTCTCTAGACCGGCTAGTAAGAAAGTCAACCCAACCTCAGCAATCACATCCTCTTTAGCTCGTAGCAGGATCGTATCGATGTTTTCTCTGAAGTAATCGTAGACCCATTGGTGTTCTTGCTCGCTTACTTGGTGCTGGTAATACTCAGAATCTCCAAAGATCACATGTGTCATACCATAGATCTTATTGCCGTATTGCTGGCTTGAAAGCTTCTTGTCGTTATCGTCTGGGTAGGCTTTTTTGAAGGTATCGACAAATTCATCAACGACATCTTGTTCACCTAATTGGCGTAGCCAGTAAACTTGATTAGCGAGTTGGGCTGCCCACGCTTTCACCATATCTTCATTGGTCACGTATCGTGAAAAGTCATAACGACGAATAATCTCGCGCAGTTTGACATCGTTCTTGTGTTCTAAACCGTACTCATTGGCGCGCGCCATAGAGCCGAGAAGGTCAACACCAAGATATAGATATTCTGGCATGTGCTTGGTGATGTTGTAGCGTCGAACACTGCGTTCATCGCTATCGCCAACATAGGAAGCAACACGCTTTTCTGAGTACAGTACGATTTGTTCCATGGTGTGAACATCATTCGACAAGCGGCTGAGCTTACTTGCGACACGTGCCATGTCACTCCATACCGCGGCAGAATATTTGTCGTCTAATGTTTGTCGATACATACGCAAACCATAGTGACCCTCTTTGAATGCAGGCAGAGTGTAAAGTTGGCTTTCGTAGGTTGTGCGAATCAGATCGGCGGATTGTTTAAAAGATTGCTCTCGAGAGTCGAGAACACCAGCTTGTGATTGAACATTTGGTACGATTGTTGCGTGTATGTTAACGGGCTCTTGTATAGTAACAGTCTGTTGTGTGTCAAAAGCCGTTAGCGTATCTGAAGTAGCTTGTGCGTGAACAGCAACCGCAACTGAGATTGATAACAATGTGCACAGAGTTAGCGTTTTTAGCTTCATGTTCGTAAGGTACCAAGCTGATTAATTGTGAATATAAAATAACACTCATGAATCTTTCAATGTAAGGTTTTGGTCAATACATTGTAATCTTTAATAAGATTGATTCGATATTTGGTTCAGTAATCAATGTGTCTAATGGACTTTAAGTGATGAATGACTCAATAATGAAATGAGCACTAGGCTAAGTGTATGTATTTAAATAGCTTAACGGCATACTTAAAGAGTTAGTCTGATATGAGCAAATTTAAGAACAAAAAGGTTTAGGGGGTCTGAATGCCAAGTGGTTCTAGCAAGCAATGGCCTGCCAAATTATTATCTTTACTGTTTTTTTTAGTGGTAATGAGTGCTATCGAGTTTTTTCACTCTAAAGAGTTATCCTACCTGAAAGATGAATCCTACTCTGAGGCAAAAAAGCAGCTATCGATCATTCGTTCTCGAATAGAAGCCGCGATCGTGTCAGATATGTATATCCTCAATAATTTTTCGACCTTAGTGACCATAAACCCTGATGGTGAGGTGAAAAATTGGGACAAGATTGCTGAAAGTATTATTAAAGATGGTTTCCATATTCGTCTTATTGGGCTAGCCAAAGACGACATTCTAAACTTTGTTTACCCTATGGAAGGCAATGAGCAGATTCTCGGTATTAATTATCGTGATTATCCAGACCAATGGGAGTCTGTTGAGATAGCCCGTAATCTTGGCAACACCTTTATTGCCGGCCCTTTTGAGTTGTTTCAAGGCGGGCAAGCCCTCATTACGCGCACTCCGATCTTTCGAGACCCGCCTTTTAACGAAGACTATTGGGGTGTATCCAGTGCCGTTATTAGTTTAGATGAGCTGTTTGACGATGTCGGAATCGGCAAGATCGAGAACAAGTATGAACTCGCGATTCGTGGTGCAAACAGTTCAGGTAAAGATGGTGCAGTCTTTTATGGCACTCAAGGTGTGTTCGACAATGCGTTTGCCACTGAACAGGTGAGTTTCCCACATGGTGGTTGGTACCTTGCTCTTTCTGGTAACGAACATGTATTGATGGATGAACCTTGGTATCGAATTCAAGCGGTAAGGCTGGTGGGTTACTCCATAATGGTAGTGCTGGCGTTTGCCTTCTTTACTATTTATCGCCTGTACCGAATTGCAGATAGCCGCTCTATGCATGATGAACTCACCATGTTACCTAATCGTCGATACTTTATGTACAGCCTAAAGCAGGCGTTCAAAGTCACCCAAAAGCAGAGAGCAAGAACCTTTGCTGTGGTAAATATCGATCTGGATGGCTTTAAAGCGATCAATGACACTTTTGGTCATGCGGCTGGCGATCAAGTGCTTATTGAGTGTGCTAATCGCATTAAGAGTGAACTACGTGGTTCAGATATCGTTGCGAGAATCGGTGGTGATGAGTTCTTAGTTTTGTTACCACGCATCATTGATGATCAACATGTCTCTTCGATTGTAGCTAAACTTCGAAGAGCGATATGTAGCACACCTGTTGTTTATGATACGCACTCGATTTATCTTCGAATCAGCGTTGGTTGGGTAATTCACAACAATAACTACACTGGTGTCGATGCACTACTCAAAGCGGCTGATGAAAAAATGTACGAACAGAAACGACAAATTTTATAGGTTGGATTGGATCTGCTATTAGAATTTAGTTGCTGAATGTGGGGAAAAGCCTCAGAATACCGCGCTTTGCTCCTTATCAATCCTATTGATGAGCGAAAGCTGTAGCAACGACTTATTTCTGCGCGTTGCTCATACTAAATGTTATTCAACTGAGAAAATAATCTATGAGTTTTACCTCCCTTGGCCTTTCTGAACCGATCCTTAAAGCTATTGAAGCACAAGGTTACGATAAGCCATCACCAATCCAAGAGAAAGCCGTACCAGCTGTCCTAACGGGCAAAGATGTAATGGCCGCTGCTCAAACAGGTACAGGTAAAACTGCTGGCTTCACGCTACCTATTCTTGAAATGTTATCAAAAGGCCCTCGCGTACGTCAGAACCAAGTTCGTGCACTAGTGCTAACACCTACCCGTGAACTTGCTGCGCAAGTGAATGGCAGCGTAGTTAAATACGGTATTAACTTACCGCTTACTTCTACGGTCGTGTTTGGTGGCGTGAAAATTAACCCTCAGATGCAAAAACTTCGTAAAGGTAGTGATGTGTTGGTGGCAACACCGGGTCGTCTACTTGACCTATACAACCAAAATGCAGTGCGTTTTGATCAGCTAGAGATTCTAGTATTAGATGAAGCTGATCGCATGTTAGACATGGGTTTCATCCGCGACATCCGTAAGATCTTGGCTTTCCTACCGAAGAAGCGTCAGAACTTACTGTTCTCTGCAACGTTCTCTGATGATATTCGTAGCTTGGCTAAAGGCTTAGTAAATAACCCAGTTGAAATCTCGGTAAGCCCTGCAAACTCAACAGCACCAACTGTTGAACAAAGTATTTATCCAGTAGATAAAAAGAAAAAAGCGCCAATGCTAGCTAAGCTGATCAAAGATAATGATTGGCGACAAGTGTTGGTGTTCAGCAAAACAAAACACGGTGCAAATAAGCTTGCTCGTTTCCTTGAAGAACAAGACATCACTTCTGCTCCTATCCATGGTAACAAGAGCCAGGGCGCGCGTACTAAAGCCTTAGAGAACTTTAAAACCGGTAAGGTACGAGTACTCGTAGCGACCGATATCGCTGCTCGTGGTATTGATATCCCACAACTTCCTCAAGTGGTTAACTTCGACCTTCCAAACGTATCAGAAGATTACGTTCACCGTATTGGTCGTACTGGCCGTGCTGGTGAAGTTGGTAAAGCAATTTCATTGGTTTGTGCAGATGAAGTGGGTGAGCTATTCGGTATTGAACGCCTTATTCAACAAGTACTGGAGCGTCGTGAACTGGAAGGTTTTGCACCCGTAAACAAATTACCAGAATCTCGCTTGGATTCGCGTCCGATTAAGCCTAAGAAACCGAAAAAGACACGCGAACACTCGGATGGCCAACGTTCTGGTGAGAATGCTCGCGGCCATAAGCCAGCAGGCAAGAACAAGCGTCATGTAGCAGGTAATGGATCTGCTCCAAAGCGTAAGCCTAACTCAGGCAACAAAGCTTCAGACAGCAACTCTGCAGCTGCTGGTGATGATAAGTCTTTAAGAAATAATGGCAGCAACTATAAGCGCGGTAATAAGCCTTCTACGAATAGTTCTGGCAAGCCAGGTGGTGCAGGTAAACCTAAAAAGTCTGGTTTCGGTGGAAGTAATGGTTCGAGCAAACCGTCTAACAAGTCATCAGGTAACAAGCCTACAGGTAACAAACCTTCACCATCTAGAAGCCGTTCTAAGCCTGCATCTCAGAAATAGTAGACAGAACGTTTGTCACGTAGCTTTACAAAGATTATGTAACGAGATCGCTTCGTAGGAGGGTTCTCGTTCATTGACGACTTCCTGCTATCGAACTCGAACAAGCGCGAATATTGAATTTCAATGTTCGCGTTTTTTTATGGGTGTAATTAGGGCGTGTTGACCTTTCGCGGTTAAATTTTGTTCGAGCTAAAAGTGTTTTAATCGCGGCGAGGGGGAAGTCGCCTAGTCATTCTAAGCAAATCTCCCTCAACAAAGATTAAAACGCTTTTAGCTGAACCCTTTGGGCAGCGTTTGCTGGTCATTTCTACTACGTTATCGGCTTCTCATGTAGGCTAGCTACACATCGAAACCTCTGCCTTGTATAAATACCCAGCAACTCGCTGCAAAAATCAGCTCGAAAGATCAACACGCCCTAAGCAAACAAGAAGAGGTTTCTTCAGAGTTGAAGCTATCGAATTTATTGAAAAGTAGGTATTTATAGGAAGAGAAATTAATCTTTAATGATCTATTAATAACAACATAATCACTAGCGATTTGTTGGGTTTTGCAATTTGCAATTTCAGTTTGCAAAACAAACAGGCATTTATGTCGAATACGTGTTCAGATGCGTAGTAAATACGTATATTTAAAGTTGGCACGCATAGTGCATTAGTAATAGTGACCCTTCTTAAGCCGAGGGTCACCTAGCCAACTGACGTTGTTAGTGAACCCATATTGTTCACACAAAATATATGACCAATCACCCTTTTGTGATTGGTTTTTTTTTGCCTGAATTTTGAGTTCTACTTGTTGGTATTACTTTTTATTAATTGTTATTACTACACTTATTATTAAGTGCAGTTAGCTAAAGCAAAACAAGCAGAGCACGACAATTTACTAATCATGCTCATACCATTCTTGCGCTAACACTCACCACACTTTGAGTAACAGCTTGGTTGGCGCGGGCATTCTCCACCTCGGGAGCAGATAAGCCTAGCCTCTGTCTCAATCCCACGTTCAATCCAATTTATATTTAGAATCTTGGCTATTGTCGTGAGGTCTTTCTTGATGTTACGCGGGATTACCACAGAGCCACCATTGTTAACGCATGATGCTTTAAGTTGCTCTGCAATGTCTCTTGAATTACCGCCTTGTGCATCAATTGCAGGGTTAAGGTCTATGCCAGCACACAATACGCGATTGTTACCTGCAGGATCCGTCATATTGATGGATTCACAACAGTAGATTCTTGGTTCATCACCCACATTTAAAATAGATATTTGAGCCGAACTCCCTGCGCGAGGTTCTGACAATCGACGAAACACAGCCCAATGTTGACATGGGTCGGCAACAGTTCTCATATTTCCCCAAGGCAGTGGAATCCCGTTCCCGCGGTACACCGCCTTGAGTTTCCCTGGCCCATAAGCATCAAAGTAGTGCCAGTGAGGGTAGGGCGATACTACCGTCATTCGACGCATAGCAACAGAGGGGGAAACCCCCGCTCTTTTGTGAACGTCGATTTCGTAACCAGTGCGGTCAAGCAACTGTCTAAATGGAACTTTGGGGCAAAGAAGTGCGCCAGCAAAGAAGCTAGATTCAAAGTCTCGCCATGCTTGAAGAATATCTTGAGAATTAAGTTGCGAAGAGCCTGAAACCTGGTTGTCGTCCCATGTGTTGTTGTTGCCGACCGACAACACACTCTTTAAGCCTTCTTTGCTATGCAGAATACAATGGCCAATATAGACCGATAAATCGTATTTCAGACGAGTGGGGTACTCTTTCAGGATTTCGTTTAAGAAGATTGTGCTAGGAGGTTCAAAGAACGAAGTGACTAGCTGTTTGGCATTAATTCCGAGTTCATCAACAACGTCTTTCGGTGTGCGTGTTACCCAACGGATGTTAATTTCTAGGCTTCTAGCGATGTCTATCAGATCTTCTACGCTGAGGTTAAGACGTTTTAAGCCAACTTCTTCCGCTGCGCGCTCAAGGTCAGGGAAGTGGTTCTGATTGCTTTCTTGGTGTGCTCGAATTAAGAGGTGTGCAAACTGGCGGCCTGAGATCCCCGTTTGAGATAGCATCTCTGGAATTGCAATTTGCAGGATGTCGTTGGAGAAAAGAAAGCTAGGCTCGAGTGCCATGCCACTTATCCCACCACGATTCCCTTTATCAGGAGCAATGGCTTGTTGTTCAGATTCGTCGTCAAGGAACCAGGTTGGGTTCTTCTGAAAGACCTGCGCGATTACTTCTAGCATATCGATGCTTGGGACGCGCTTTCCACGTTCAATCATTGAAAGGTAAGAAACGGAAGGTGCGTATTCTGGGTTGATTCTAATACAACGCGCAGACAGATCTTCCATCGTTAAATGGTTACGTTTTCTTAGGTTACGTATTTTCGTACCTAGGAAATGAGACTGACGAACTAAACTTTTTGACAAGGCCATATTTGTAAAATTCACATTGTAAAATTTTTGTTGTGAAATTGTAGGCAAAAAAGCGCTAGTCTACAAACTAAGCAATTCACAAAATGACAAATAAGTTAAACGTTAGTTTGGAATAATTGCTCTAGGACACATTTTTGCTATAAAAATCGGTGAATGTTCACCGGGTTGGTCAAGAGGGAAAGACTATGAATATGCTGACATTCGATAAAACAGAAATCCAAAAACAAACAAAACCATTTATCGCTGAAGCTGTCTTTGCCGTGGAGACTATCAGTGCCAAACAGCAAACTGAGAAGCAACTCAAAGCGAAGCAACTGCTAGACAGATTGTTCCCATTAGAGAACGGCTCACATCAAGATGTAACGAGCTATGTAGTTGATTACCGTCATATCATGGCTTATTTCAAAGATGGCCAACACAGCGGTCTAAAGCACCCTAAGCAGTTTGTAGCTTACATGGGTGAGAAGTGTGACCCAGACTCAATCTTGTTCCGAGATAGCAGTGGAAGCCATTTAGAAGTGATGTTTGGTTGTCATAAAGGGACGGGGTGTATTGAATTGGTCGATATCGATGATATTCAGTTAGAGTCGTGCACCACGTTTGGCCAGTCGCCAATGGAAGCGGTACAAACGAATACTGAGCGTCAAGGCATCACTACAGCAATACGTCACTGGATCAGCTTAGTTCAAGGTGATGAGAAGGGCAAACCAAAAGCATGCAGCGAAGACAAAGAGTTCCGAGCTAAGAGTGGTGAAGATTACTGTCTTAACTATTGCTACGCCCTTTAATGTCACAGCTACATCTTTGGTTTTTATGAAAGATGTAGAGCCAGTGTAGTGCTAAACACTCTGAATGTATTTAGCATTAAACACTGACGACTATGCATAAACGACAAAGCCCCAACGATTAACCTACTGGTTATTGATTGGGGCTTTTTGCTTTCGATGTTAATTGCGAGTCTATTTTTGAGTCTAGAGCTTAGTAAGTACGCCGTTTAACTGTAATTTTTTTAGATGATTGCAGATTACAGCGGCATCACTCTATTTCGACCAAGTGACTTCGCTTCGTAAAGTAGCTTATCAGCGCGTTCGATCAGTGATTGTGCCGATTCACCGGGTTCAAGTTCAGCAACACCAAACGATGCGGTGATACTACCTACCTGTTGCCCGCTACGACGATCTTTAATCGATAGCTTTTCTAGAGAGCGGCGGTTGGTGTCAGCAAGCTGGCGTGCAATGCGTAATGATTTGTTTGGCACGATTATCGCGAACTCTTCACCACCAAATCGGTAAGCAGAAATACCTTCACGGCACATTTGTTTTAATTTGCGCGCAATGCCTTTAAGAACCATGTCACCAAATAGGTGGCCATAAGTGTCGTTGAAGTTTTTAAAATGATCGATATCGAGAAGAATCAAACACAGAGGTTGTTTCGCTTCACACAGGGTTTCTATATCACGGTCGAAAGAGCGACGGTTATAGAGTGTCGTTGTGCTGTCAAAGAGTGCATCTTTCTGCACTTCTACCAGCTGAGATTTTAGCTTAGTGATTTCTGATGTTGCAGAATTCAACTGAGAATTTAAAAATTGAGTAGAGTGACGAATATGACGAGATTCAGAAACTAACTGACGAACTAAAGACATGACTTCATCGATCGATAAACTTTCATTGTCAACGCGGGCCAAATCCTCGAAGCTTTTATCAATCATCTCAGAAAAAGCAGAGGTATCGGTCAGTGTGTCATTCATCGAATTCGAAACTTCCGAGACCAACAACTCTAAATTAGCGCGGAGGTCATTGATATTCGTTTCAGACTTGCTAGCAACATAATTATTGTAAAGCTGCTCACCAACGGCTGGAGGACAAATGCCATAGTATTCCAAGATACCATCCATGTCTTTAGTCAGCTGTGGGATAGCATTGTCAACATAGGTGTACCAAAGTGCGTAATTTGCAGGTGTAGTAGACACCCGGTTCTTCATCATAAGAGGCACCGCTTTTTTTAGATTTGCGGTGGATTTTTGAAATTCGTCTTTTTTCATGATTTTTACTGCAGATACCAAACTAACTAAGCCACTGCGACCAAGATTAGCGGATTTTACCGATCTTTGCTTTAAAAATTATATAATTAATGGATGAGGATTGGGTAAACAACTCATTTTCATTATGGAAATCGATTGCATATTTATATCGAATAATAAATAGGGTGTTATTTGACCAAAGAGGAGTGGTCCGGTTGGGTGGGGGCGGCTGTTGGTGAGGGGGGCTGTAATACCAATCGCGGTCAATAATGGGTTAGCCAAGCTTGTTCAAACACTCTGCCGAAAAATGGGTAATACGGGTGAGTGTGGAAGAGGTAGTAACTCAGTGGAAGTTTATTTCAGGCATAAAAAAGCGCCGATAAAAATCAGCGCTTTAAAATTCTTTTTAGCTAAAAGCTAATTATTGAGCAACAACGTTTGCTGCTTGTAGGCCTTTTTGACCGTTTTCAACTTCGAAAGAAACCTTTTGGCCTTCTTTCAGAGTTTTGAAACCTTCAGAAGCGATAGCACGGAAGTGTACGAATACGTCAGCGCCGCCGTTGTCTTGAGAAATGAAACCGAAACCTTTCTCTTCGTTAAACCATTTTACAGTGCCAGTATTTGTGTTAGACATAATTTGTCCCTTATTCATAAATTTTCTAAATTGTTGATTGCATTACTGCAATGCGCTGATAATTGAATTATTTAATATTGCTAAGAAATAAGGAAAAACTACTTACAAAAACGGGTAACGATTTTACATGTCATTTTTTACTATTCATCTAACTTAAATAACTCCGGCTAACAGAGCGAGTGCATGTTAACACAGTCTTTCGGGTTGTACACTCATTGATTGATAAATCAGCGAGTTTTTTTGTCATGTTGCGCTTGTTAACAAAAACTACCTACAACAGCTGATAGGTTTATAAAGTTACACGCCATGACAAAGTAAAAAGGAAGCCTAAGCCTCCTTTTCTTCGTTAGTATAGACGATATTATCGTTTGAAGTTGATATCTTCAGTCTTATCTAAGTTAATTTTAGTCTTAGCTGGTTGAGTCTCTGCGATTATTTTTCCGTGGCGAATAGAGTACTGCACTGGAACTTGGCGACGTACTGCATCAAAACCGTTATCTGCAGGAAGAATTAGTAAGCTTCCTGGCTTACCTTCTTCAATGCCGTAGTTGTCTTGGATATGCAGTGTGCGTGCTGAGTTCTTGCTGATCAAATCAAGTGAGGTGTTGATTTGGTCGTAGCCCATCACTTGCGTTACGTGCAGTCCCATGTGCAGAACTTGAAGCATATTCGCTGTACCCAGTGGGTACCATGGGTCAAACACATCATCGTGGCCGAAACACACATTGATATTTGCTGCGAGCATCTCTTTAACACGCGTTACGCCACGACGTTTCGGGTAGTCGTCGAAGCGACCCTGTAAGTGAATGTTCACTAACGGGTTAGCCACGAAGTTGATACCAGACATCTTCAATAGACGGAACAAGCGAGATGCGTAAGCACCGTTATAGGACCCCATCGCTGTGGTATGGCTTGCCGTTACCTTCTCACCCATTTCGAATTTGTGCGCAAGGGCTGCCAGCGTTTCAACGAAGCGAGATTGCTCATCGTCAATCTCATCACAGTGAACGTCGATCAGGCAGTCGTACTTGCGTGCAAGCTCGAACACGTAATGCAGAGATTCAACCCCGTATTCACGAGTGAATTCAAAGTGAGGGATAGCACCGATAACGTCAGCGCCGATCTTCACGGCTTCTTCAAGCAACTCTTTGCCGTTAGGGTATGAAAGAATGCCTTCTTGAGGGAATGCAACGATTTGGATGTCGACCCACTCTTTCATCTCTTCGCGGACTTCAACCATCGCTCTTAACGCCACTAACGTTGGGTCTGACACATCAACGTGTGTACGCACGTGTTGAACCCCGTTAGCTATCTGCCATTTCAGTGTTTGCTTGGCACGAGACTTTACGTCTTCGATTGATAATAATTCTTTACGCTCAGCCCAACGCTCAATACCTTCAAACAAGGTACCAGAGATATTCCAGTTAGGCTCACCAGCTGTCTGAGTCGTGTCTAGGTGAATGTGCGGTTCACAGAAAGGAGAAACAACAATGCCGCCTTCTGCATCAAGAGTTTCGCCCTGATGGTTGATTTGCGCGTCATTATCGAGAATGCGAGAAAATTGACCATTTTCAATCAGAATTTGTTTCAAGCCCTCTTGGTCTTGAAGTTTCGCGTTCTTGATTAATAAGGTTGTCATAGTGTGTCCTTAAGCGGCCTGAGATTTCAGAGCTTTTTTGTTCAATAGAGGATTTAGCACGAGGTAACTGATTGCACCACCAAACACGGCATTCAAAGGAACGATGCCAGGTAGGAAGTGACCAGCGGCTACGCCTGTTGCTACCGCGATAATGCCAGCCCAGTTAACGGTTTGGAACTCTGCATTTGCAAAATCTTTGTAACGTTTACGGTTCGCGAAGAAGTCGGCGATGATTACGCCACCAATGGGTGGAATCGCTAACGAAAGGAAGGTTAACCAACCAACGAAGTTGTTGTATAACCAAAGCGCGAAAATCGTACCGATAATGCCGTTAATGATAGACATTGTAGTACTTGAGCGACCTGTGATGTTAGATAAACCCAGACCTGACGCATAAAGTGCATTTTCATTGGTTGTCCAGATATTCAAGCCAAGCACGATGATGGCTGGAAGCAGTAGACCTTGCGCGATCATCACATCTGAAATATCAGCCTGACCGGTTGCTGCTGCGCCTGCTGCGCCGAAGATAAACATCAGCGAGTTACCGATGAAGAACGCGACCATTGTAATTAACACGGCGCTTGCTGGCTTTTTACCGAAGCGAACGAAATCGGCAGTCAACGTACCTGCACTTACAAACGAACCTACAACCATTGCTAGTGCCATTGAGAAGTCCATTGGCGTCTCTGGCTTAATCAGCTGCAGTTGCTCTAGTCCACCAACACTGTCTACGGCTGTTAGTACTGAGTAACCACCCAAAATTGCAATCGCGGGCACCGCAATTGCTGAAAGCACCATTAGCGCTTTAATACCGAAGTACACCGTACCTGTCATCAAAAGGCCTGACACAATAATCAAGGTGTTGGTATCAATGCCTGTGGCTTTCTGTACCGGAATTGCGAACATGGCAACGCCTACACCAAACCAGCCGACTTGTGTACCACCAAGTAGAGCAGAAGGAAGCCATGAGCCTTTAGTACCAAAAGAGAAACGAGCAAGGAGATGAGTAGAGAGGCCAGTAGATGAGCCGATGTAGCCAAGAAAAGAAGTGTAAATACCAAGAATTAGGTTACCGATGAGAACGGCGAGGAAGAAATCGTTGAAAGAAAGACCTGTCCCGAGTGAACCACCTGTCCACATACTTGCAGAGAAGAAAGTGAGTCCAAGCATTACCATGGTGAGTGAAGCAACTCCTTTCCTAGCCGATGTTGGAACCGGCCCAAGACTGTAGTTATTATCCGCAGCCATTTTTTACCTCCGCAATTGTTCAAAATTAAAATTAACGGTCGCCGTATTGCAGGCAAACGTGCGCATTATCGTGATATAAATAACATAGTCAATGCTAGTTTTATCAATAAGCCATCTATTAAGGCGGTTATGTTAAAAATAGACATTTAAAACATAAGGTTACTTTTCATATTTATTCTTAAAAAATAATTAGAAAACGTTTTCTATGGCGTAGGTGATGAGCCAGAATTGAACTTCACTATGAATGCTAGCGATTATGACTATGAATGGGTGTCTGTATATTGGATGGGCGATGTTTCTTAAATTGCAGGCAAAAAAATGGCCAATCGCAATACTCGCAATTGGCCTATATATATCGTGAACAAGAAAGGTTCACTAACAACGTCAGTTGGCTAGGTGACCCTCGGCTTAAGAAGGGTCAATATGTACATTGCAGTTAGTGTGCCAACTTTTAAAGCAACGTAAAATGGGTATTTTATAGCAATTTGGTGCGTATTTAAACGGTTTGCTTGCATTTTGGAAGTTGGCAGTTGCGTTTTGCAATTGCATTTTGCGATTTGTATTGCTTGTCATTAAGGAATAAACGATAAAAGTGAATACTGAATACTGAATACTGAATACTGAATACTGCTTAGTTTTTTGATTTTTGCTGCTCTGTCTGCAACTAACGGTAAAATAGATAAAAGCCCGTGCGATCTCAGATCTCACGGGCTTTGTATCGTTTTATCTAAAACAAGTATTAGATCGAGTAGAAGAAATATAACTGGGACTTCATTCTAATGATGATCCCGCGTATTACGTCTAGGAACGCCATAAAGCTGATCGGCTTCTCACCGCTTACCCAAGCTAACCCTACAGAGCCGACTGGAATATCGTAACCTTCCGCCTCGTCAATTTTTAAGCGGACAAAGTGGTGCTTGTTCTGAAGGTTTCGACCTGTGGTGACACGAACTTGTTCATCAATACCTAATAGGCTAGCTTGTGCTTCACCCGTCGCTTCAACAATGCCTTCTACGGTTGCGGAGAATATCTTGCCTGGGTATACCGCCGTTGCAAACTCAGCAGGTTGGCCCACTTTTACGTTACGAATAGCTTGGTGATTCACTCGCATTAACACGTATTTTTCTTCAGTGTACATTTGGATACGAGGCATCATTGATACTCGCTGTCCTTCACGAAGAATGAAATTAGTTACAAAGCCGTCAGTCGGCGCAGTTACTTTGGTACTGTTCAAATCCCATTGAGCTTGAGCCAATGTTGCTTTTGCCGAATCTACCTCAGTTTGTTTCTTACTGACGTTGGTTTCTGCTTTGTGGATGTTTAACTTCGCGTTCTCAGCATCAACTTCTTTCTTACTTAGTTGAGATTCCAATGTGGTGACGTTATACGTTGCCAAGTCTACCTTTGCCGTTTGTTGGTCGATGTCAGTCTCAGTAATCGTATGTTCTACAACTTTGTTTTGCTTTTGGTAACGGTCAAGTGTTTTAGATTGCAGAACAAGATCTGTTTTTGCTGATTCTATCTGAGCGACAGAGGCTTTGATATCTTCAAGCGCTGACTGATAGCTTACTTTAGCGATGCTCACTTCTTGGTGAGCGGTATCCAAAGCAACGTTCGCCGATTCAAGTTGCACGTTAGCCTTATCTCTTGCAATAACATATTTGGTGTCATCAATTTCGTAAATGAGCTGACCTTCAATCACGTCTTGGTTCGGTCTAATGTGAACCTTGGTTGTTTTGCCTGACACATTGGTTGAATCTGGACGTAGCTGAATGTGTGGTGATTGAACGACTGAACCTCCAGAGAGATCCATCGGCGTGTAGTTAATGAGTCCAACCCAAACAAACAATAACCATGATGTACCACCTAGATAAGAAAATGCTTTGGTGCCCTTGTTCCATGGCATACCAATAAGCCTAAGTAGATAGATGAACAGTGCCCACAGAGCTAAGCCTTCTAACATGTTTGGCTCTCCCCATCTTGATCATTCTTAACTTGTTGTCCTGTTGGTTCCGCAGGTGCTTTCCATGTGTCTCTCAGGTTTATGATGGCTTTTTCCATATCAACAAACGCTAAAATGACGGCAAGTACCCATACCCAGTGCCATATGAAGCCAATCCAAGTTAAAGCTGTGATTAAACCGAGCTGGTGATGCTCTTTACTGTGGGCTTTATTGATTGGTAATTCATGAACACGCCAAAAGCCGTAACATGCAGCTGCGATTGTTGCGACCAACACAACGCCAGCTACGACGTGTAATGCGGTGTCTGCGCCTGTTCCAACAAATGGGACACTTAGTAAACTCATTGATCAACCCTAAGTAAAATTTGAACGCCGAGTGTGATGGAAGTTGGATTTACAGGTTGTAAATTTACTAATTACTTCGATAATGGCAATTATATGATTTTATCTGTGATCTCCTTTCTAAGGGTTAGCGACTAATGAACAATTGTAACTTCTTAAGAGCGTTAGGGATTTTGGGTATTTATCAACACGCTGTCACAAACCCTGTGGTTAATACGGAGCGTTTAGGTATTCCGAAGTCTGTATTTACTAACTCAATGAATCTTATTCCGGTCAATGAAGTCGATAAATGGTATGGGTTTCTTGAACAGCAAACTAATGATCCAGATATTATTCTGAAACTGTCTGACCGAGTGGATATTGAAAAATTAGGCCCGTTAACCAACTGGTTTTTTTCTGGACATGATCTTGCTTCTACGATCCGCCGAGTGAACATTGGCCTGCACTGTTTACAGTCTGGTGCGTTCTTATACGGTGCACAGGTAGGGACAATGATTAAATGGTGCTACGACAATCCTGCTTACTCAGAAACGGGTAAAGTGCATGACTCAATAAGAGTCGCGGTTTTCATTATGAAGATTTTACGTCGATATTTGGGTGATGACTTTAAACCCGTTGCGGTTTCAATAGCAGGTCGTCGAGAGAATGTTGACCTCTACCATGAATATTTCGGCTGTACGATTCAATGGGGACAGCCTCGCACAGAGGTTTGGATCCCGAGTGAATCGAGGTTATCAATCAATCAATCACTATCGAACAGTAAAGCAAATCTGGCGATGAACTTTCATGACTTGGATAACTATCTAAACATGCCAGATGCTGGTGATGAACATAAGGTCACCTATGAGATGATCAACTACAGTCGCCACTTTGGTTTACCAACCCTTCACAAGGTTTCCAGTTTATTAGGGCTCTCTGAGCAGCAGTTTCAACGCCGTTTGCATAAATCGGGCATCAATTTTTCTACCATTATGGGGTATGCATTAAGTAACGTGGCCGTGGAGTTGTTGATGTATTCAGTGCCAGTGGAAGAGGTCTCAAAGAGGTTAGGTTATACCAACGTCGCGAGCTTTAATCGGATGTTTAAGAAACATCGAGGTTTGACGCCTAAGCAGTATATTGAGCGTTTTGAGAGTCAATACTGATCGTCATTAGTCTTCATCTAGCTTTTTAAAATGAGTGGATAGGTAAACGGTTATCCAAGTACTAAGGACAAAAGGCGCGGTGAGTGGTAGCAGTGACAGTTCATGAAAACCAAGTGTGATTAGACAGCTCAACAGCATGCCTAATAGGATCAACGGCCAAGGAATTCGCGGATAGAACACAAGTGCTAGAGTGGCAAGAGTGGCGTTGTACCCGTAAAGACCTTGCTCAATTAGCGCGCCAGAAGCGCCAATCATGTGGCTAAAAACAGTGCTGATTAACACTGCGAGTACTACCCATAGCGCATGCTTGATATTGTTGAGTGCGATGGCAACCAAGATGACTAGACCCGATAGTGCATTATCGATAAAGCTGACTTGGCTGATCCCTTTCAATAACGGTAGCACCGGTGTTGGTAAGCTGAACCACGAGTCTACCTCAAGACTGATTAGTGGCCTCAGTGCGGAGTCAGGTGCCGAAAACGCCGATAGCCCCAAGGTTGATTGGATAGTATAAATCAGCCAAGAGGTGAGGATAAAGGCACTTGTGTAACCGCGATACTTCTTAAAGCTAAACACGATCTTGGCGATGGGTACGGTAATGAGCGAGCCGAGGGCTACTACTAAAATCAGCCACCCATTTACTTCAAAAAAATTCCCGATGAACAAAGCAATCAGTGCGCCATTTAGTGCATACATGCCATTCTCAATATCATGAGACGGTTTATTGGTCAGTAAGGCAAATCCATAGCTGCAACTGGCGCCAAACAAGGTAAGAAAAGCCAGCGCAAGTGACTCAATAGAAATGGCAAACAATAGCAGAAGCGACGTCATAACAGACGGTGTGAAATAGACTTGCCCAATGCCATTGAGCAAGCCTTCAAATGGTAGAATATCCTTATTCGTTCTCATCGTCTGATTACATTCTTTTGCTATGTTGAATCTTTTGTAGCTCAGATTGTATGCAATTTTATTAAGTTGACCATCTTTGCGTATCAATTCTGATACCAGCGCTCACCATAGGCTTGTTGGTAATCTGGTGTTTCAATGATGCCTTCTTGCTCTGGAACGGTTTCTAATGGCCCAACGACCGTTCGATAAGGTAATACGCCAGCCCATACCGGGATATCCATATCAGCTTTATCATCATTCACTCCATGTTTACCTATCTTCACGGAGGCTTCTGTTAAAGGGATCGCCAATAGCTCGGTGGCGGTGAGCTCTTTCTCATTACTGAGCCTGACTTCGTCGGTTCTTCCCGGCGCGATTTGCTCAATGAAGATGTTCAATAAGCGATCTTTTTCTTGGTTGTCATCGATGATTGAAAATGACCCCAACACCACTGCAGAACGATAATGCGCACTGTGGTGAAATGCCGAACGAGCTAACACCCAACCATCGAACAAAGTGAACGTTAAACAGGTTGGCTCTCCTTTTTTTAAGCCTTTCAACAAGCGGCTGTTTTTAGCACCATGGATGTAGACCATATCATCCACTCGCCACGCGAGCATTGGAATAACCATTGGTCCATGTTCGCCTTGCAATGCAATGTGTGCGATTAAGCTCTCATCTATGATTTGATGAAGTTTCTCTTGTTCAAATACGGCTTTGTGAGCCCCTTTTTTAATCGTGGTTCTTTTCGTGCTAGATAACATAATCGCTCCTTAATCATTGCCTTTTGATTAATGTAGCGATTAACTGGTTTATTAAATAGAGCCACTTTTAAACACTATTTGGATCCAGTTATGCAGCCTATTGATGTCGGTGACCTACAGTTAGACGAGCAACATGACACGCGTCAAACCGCCTTGTTTCATGCGATCAGAGAAAAGATTGTTCAAGATTTATGGAGTAAGGGCAGTAAGTTACCCTCAACGCGTAAGTTGGCCGTAGAACTGTCGGTAAGTCGAAATACGGTGATTTATGCGTACGAACAACTGGTCACCGAAGGCTATATCGAGAGTAAGCAAGGCTCAGGGTTTTATGTCTCGGTTGAACAACCAGAGCACTTTCTAAGTTTGTCTCAGCCAAACAGTGTTCAGGATCCGAAGGTTAAACAAACAGTCAGTAAACCGGCTGCAAACATAGCGACACCTAACGACATTAACCGCAGCTTTGCCCCCGGAGTTCCTGACTTAGATGCGTTCCCTTTTGCGAAATGGCAGAGGCTGCTGCAACGTCACTCTACACGTCAGAACATAGCGGGAAATCAAGAGGTTCAGGGAAGCTTGGCCTTGAGGGAAGCATTGAGCGGGTATCTTGCGAGTAGTCGCTCGGTTCACTGCAGTACCGATAGAATCATCATCACCGCAGGTGCGCAGCAAGCCATCTCAATTGGTTTGATGGCGACGTTAGCTATGGGGGACAAAATCCTTGTGGAAGAGCCCGGCTATCGACAAGTGCATAAAATCATCGATCTGTTGAGGCTAGAGCTAGACGGTGTGAGTGTGCGTGAAAAGGTTGGGTTAGATATTGAAAAAGTGCTGTCCAGTAACGCCAAGGCTCTGTATGTCACGCCGAGTAACCAATACCCAATGGGCACGACCTTGAATACCGAGCAACGACTTAAACTGATCGATTGGGCCAATCAACATCAGTCATGGATCATTGAGGATGATTACGACAGTGAGTTTCAGTTTGCTCATCGCCCTTATACCAGCATGCAAGGGTTAGCGGGAAAGTTAGGGTTCGATGATCGCATCATCTATGTCGGATCCCTGAGTAAGGTGATGTTCAATGGCTTGCGACTAGGTTATTTGGTGGTGCCAGAAAGTCTGGTGGCGAAGTGTCTTGAGATTAAAGATGCGCTCACTGGAGACACGGCCTCACATACACAAGAAGCGCTGGCGGACTTTGTACGTGAAGGCGATTTATTGCGCCATATTAGAAAGATGCGTCGTTCATACAAACTCAAGCATGAAGCGATGATAGAAGCGATTAAAAGTGAGTTTCATGGCGATCTTGAAGTGATCAGTCAGGCTGCTGGGCTACATGTGACAGTGAAGTGGTATCAAGGGATATCTGAACATGAGTGGAGCCGTAGAGCAGAGTTTGAAAATATCATCATTCGTCCTTTTGACTTTTATGAATATGGATCAAGTGATGCTCGTGATTGGAGTGGTGCAGTGCTGGGGTTTGGTAATATCCGACTGGCTGACATAAAGCCGAAGATCAAACAGATCGCTCGGCTTTTTTATCAGTAATATTGGTAGGGCTTGTTTACAATTTTCTGATTCATCACTAATCGAGTTACAACTTGTCGATAGAGACAGTGGGTTTACCTTTGCCTAGCCACTTCCGCCAAGGGAGTGACAATGTCACAAAAACAGTCACAGCATAGAGCATCGACCAGCTTAGGCAGATAAACACCAAGGTACAGATCACCAGTGAGAGCATGGCAATGTATCTAGATGCGCCAGTCAATAATCGGCAAGCCGCTAACATCGCAAGCAGATAAACCAGTACGAAAATACCGTTGGCGAGTTTAAGAAAGAATTCGAGATCCAAATTAGACAGCTCGCCGATTACACACGAGATAAGCGCAATAAAGCCAATTGCTAAGGTTGGATAAAGTGGTACGCCACGGCTGTTGAGCTGCGCCATTTTACTGGTCGGAGTGTGTTGGCGAGCTTGAGCCCAAATCATGCGAGACAAGCTTTGGGTGTAAAGGTTTAGGCTAGCAAAACAAGCAAAGAAGCCAAGTACACTGATAACGGCTTTAAAGCCATTGCCAAACAATTGCTCTGTCACCCATGGGATAGAGGCAGCATCAAATTCTGGTGAACCATAAGCGCCTAGCTTGATAATAACCACTGAACAAGCCCAGTACACTAAGCCTGCGACGAAACACCCGGCAATGATGGCGATGGGGAAGTCACGCTGTGGATTCTTAAATTCCTCTCCCATGTGAGCAAAGGCTTCGATTCCTACAAAGCACCAAAACATAACCGCCAGTGCAGCACCAATAGACCACATTGAATCGGATGTCATAGTCGGAACTGCGATGTCAGCAGCAGTGATGTCGGCTTTCCAAACAAAGGCGCTGACTAAAGCAAAAATCGATAAGGCAATTACGGTTTGCAAGCGGCCTGAAGATTTACTGCCCATCAAATTGACGGCAATAAGCAAAGCGACGGTAAAGGATTGAGCACCTAATGGTGTGTCGAGTGGTGCTGGTAACAGCTGTTGAGCAAAGCCACCTGCCAATGCAATCGCCGCTGGAATACCGACAGGAATAACACTCACAAACAACCAAGCCACACTGGTTTCTAATCGCTCGCTGAATGCTTGGCGTACAAAATAGGCCGTGCCTCCTGCATTGGGGTAGCGTTTCCCTAATGCTGCGAAGGTTAGTGCAATCGGGCAAATAGCGATAAACAGGATTAACCATGCTAGTAGCGATAACTGCCCTGCAATGCCTGCCGCGATAGCTGGGATCATAAACAATCCTGTGCCAAGCAAGGTCGTAGAGAGTTGTCCAATTCCTGAAATAAGCGTGATTTCTTGTTTGAGTTGCGTCATTCGCTGTCCTTGCTATTGGCTTTGATATCGGTTTTATGGTGCAGTCTTGTGAGGCTGAGATTGAAAGCATACATTGTCGACATCAATAATACAGCTAGCGAAACGTCTTAAGACACCGTCAATTTAACGGTATTAATTTGATTAAGCGTGAAAGTGTCGGCTGTCATAATGGCTGTTATAAGTTAGAAAGTTGTGTCAAATTAGGCGTTATAAATAGAACAATAAATGGAAAGAATCAGAAGCATGGATAAATTTGATCGCCAAATTTTAGATATTCTAAAAATTAACGCTCGATGCTCAGTGAGCGATATCGCAAGAGATGTCAGCCTGTCTCGCTCTGCAGTGAACGCCAGAATCAAGAAGCTGGAAAACGATAAGATCATCACAGGATATTGTGCACAGGTGACCGAGCCTGATTTACCGAAGAACGTTGGCGCTTATATCTCTTTGAAGTTTGACATGTCGAGCAGTAACCATAATTGTGAGTCTTACGCTAAAAATATCTACGCCATTAATGGTGTGCAGTGGTGTCACTCTATTAGCGGTGAGACCGACATGATGCTTTATGTTGAAGTTGAAAGCATGGAGCGTTTGAACCAAATTCGTGACCAGCTGCAAGGCTATCCTGAACTTCGACATCTTATGACTCATACTGTCTTAACGGAATTCTTCAACAAGCAAACTTCGTCTTTTAATATGTCTTGAGTGAGTGCTGCTTACCTTCACTGTGTCGTCATTTTTCCGTACTTACTCAACTTATTCTTACTCGCTCTATTCTTATTCACTCTAAGGTTGCTGATGTTAGGTAATATCAATTTAAATTTACTGCGGTCGCTGCATGTGCTTCTTGAAGAGTGCCATGTAAGCCGAGCCGCTCAGCGTCTGCACATCACGCAGTCGGCGGTTAGCCGTCAACTGGCTCAGCTTAGAGATCTATGTGGTGATCCTCTTCTGGTTCGTGATGGGAACAAACTGGTGCCAACCAACCGTGCTTTGTTGCTTAAAGGCAAGCTCGATGACTTGCTGGGCGAGTTTGACCACCTCTTAGATGATAAGCCATTTGATCCACAAGACTGGCAAGGTGAATTGGTGTTGGCTTCGAGTGATTATGTTGCTCAGTATATCTTGCCCATTATTGTGTCCGAGGTGTCGAAGGACGCGCCCCATATCAACTTGGCTTATCGTTTGTGGCAGCCTAACTTCCTTGAAACGCTTAATGAATCAGGTATTCACTTGGCGTCGAGTATGTTCCCCAAAAAGCCAGATCATGTCTCAAGTATCAAGCTCGGAGAGGATAAGTCCGTGTGTTTGATGAGAGCCTCTCATCCGCTGGCTAAGCAATCAGCCATAAGCTCGGAAGACATCGTGAATTACTCACATATCAAAGTCACGGGTGGGGGAGACAAAGACAGCTATTCGGATATTGCGTTAAAGAAACAGGGACATAAACGCAGAATCGCATTGCAGGTACCGTTCTTTTCATCGGCGGGAAACGTGTTAATGCAAGACGACTACTTGATGATTGTGCCGGAGCATATTGCTTACAACTTGGGTCGACATCTCGATGTCGCTTACTTTTCGCTGCCGTTTGAGACAGAAATGCATACCTATTGGCTGATGTGGCATCCTAAGTATGACAACGACTCTGCCCATAAATGGGCTCGAGAGAAAGCGTTTAAAGCCATCCAAAAGTCGAGTTACAATATAAGTATGATTTCAAATCATACCAGTGATGATAATCTTTGATTTCAAATAATACCTACTGCGGCTTATTGTAAGCGCTAAGTATTGAGTATTAATTGTAGAGTGTTCAGCTGGAACGCTTTGTTTTACTAGGAATGGAATGATGACAGTAACAATTTGGTTTTCTTTATTAGCGATTTGCTTATTGGGTGCAATGTCTCCGGGCCCAAGCTTGGCGATGATCGCTAAGCACAGTTTGGCTGGTGGCCGTATGAACGGACTTATCGCAGCTTGGTCACACGCTGCGGGTATAGGTATCTACGCGTTCGCAACCATTGTCGGTTTAGCCGTTGTGCTTGAGCAATCACCAATGTTGTTCAAAGGGATCAGTTTAGCGGGTGCCGCGTATCTGCTCTATCTCGGTGTAAACGCGTTGCGTTCGAAAGGTGGAGTTGCCGCGAAATTGGAAGCGGGTGAACAGATGAGCTACATGCAGTCTGCTCGCGAAGCTTTCTTGATCTCTATCTTGAGCCCTAAGATCGCTCTGTTCTTTATCGCTCTATTTAGCCAATTTGTGGCGTTAGGTAATGAACTGAGCAATCAAGTGATTATTGTCTCAACGCCGCTGATTGTTGATGGCCTTTGGTATACCTTTATCACTTTGGTGCTCTCTAGCCCGTTGATCGTAGAGCGCATTCGAGCAAAAGCGCAGTTGATCGATCGATTATCAGGCGTGGTGTTGATTCTGCTCGCTGTGCGCGTGGTGTGGACGATATAGCGGTAGTCCATATATTGGTAAGAAACGATATCCATTAAAAAGGCTCACTAGACGTTATCTAGTGAGCCTTTTTGACTTCTATGGATTGGTTTCGAAAGACTTGAGCTTGTTAGCCTTCTGAATTCAGCACCGCATCGAGCTTTTCCATGGAATCTGAAAAGTACGGGTTGTAGGTCAAACGCGCATGGTTTTTACCTTCTTCACGATATCCCCACGCTGAGTACCACACTTCACTTGTCGCGTTGCACTGTGCTTCAAAACCTTCCTCTTGACCATTGGAGCAGATCTTCTCGCTACCATTGATCCCGTAGTAAGGATTGCTTGGCGAGAACAGTAAACCCATATGAGAGCCGTTCGAAATACGTTGCTCTGGGATCTTCATGCTGTATTGAACAGCGCGAGGATCGTCAAGTGTGGTTTCCCCTTGCCAAATCAACACGTTATTTGGGTTTGGCATGGATTCCGTAAATGCCTGCTGAACGAAGTGGGTATCAATGACACTGTCGCCTTCACTCATCATAATAAACACGGGCTTATCAAAGTGTTTGTCTTGAAGGCCCTCACGAACCACTTCTGAGGTTTGGTAGTAAACCGAAGCACCATTCATTGGCAGTGAGTTATAGCGAAGTACATTGTCTTCAGGATCTTGATCCGCCCAAGTGACAAAATAGCTTGCTAGCTCCGCATATTGAACTGCAGAAGAGCTCGGTTGAAACGCAGGAGAGAACAACAGTAACCCAGAGATCTTAGGATCGTTCATCGCCTGTGAAGTCACAAGGTTCGCACCTGTTGAATAACCGCCAAGCCACACAGAATCATACTCTTGCTCCAATAGCTTCGTATGATGAGCTACAACACCTTGCCAATCTTCTAAGCTTGGTTGCATTAAGTCACCGACACGACTGCCGTGGCCCGGTAGCAATACCGTTCTCACTAGGTAGCCTTGTTCTGCTAAGTGCGTTGCGATGTCTTTAAATGAGTACGGAGAATCACCTAAACCATGTACCAATAAAACTGCCTTACCGTTAGGTGCCGCAGGTTTGTATTCGGTGGGTGAATTGAGTCGAATCTCTAGCTGCTTGTCTTTGGTCATGAATACACGGTTTTTCAATAACCAATCTTGAGTTTCATTGACGTAGGCATCAAAGCTGTCTTGCTGATATTCAGGCAAGTTTGGAGATGTTTCGTAAGCAGGTATCGATGTCTCGTTGGAACAACCAACGAGACTTAAAGTCGTTAAGGCGAGCAGCGTTAGAATAGTATTTCTATGCATTTTTTGATGTTGTCTCTGTTGTTCTTTTACTATGTCTGAAACTGAAGTTTAGATTACTTTCTGCTTGAAAGGTCTTCGTATTCACCTTCAATAACACCGGCATCACTGGTAGATGATTGACGTGTGTTCATGTGAGCTGCGAAACCCTGTTTTTTCATTTGATTCTGAATGCGCTTGCCAGTGATTAAAGCTGCAATAGCTAAAGGGATAGCAAGAATCAAGCTCGTGAATAACGCCAATAGGCCAGTAAACAACGCAACAATCGTAACTAATATATTTTTCATATTCATTCCTCTTTTCTCTATGTTGTTACTATATCGCTTCTATTCTGAACGAAACATGAACACCGTTAATAAATACCAGAGAGTCACTATGACACAGTCGTGTGTGGATTTAGAGTTTATATGTAGTCATAATCACGCACTAAAATCATGGGATAACAGTAAGTTCCATAAAATCAACGACTTAAAAGTTGGCACGCTTGATGCTCTATAGGGGGGGTGGAATAAGTCACTGTAAGCAAAGTACTTACAGCTAATAAAAAATTACTGGAGCCCCTTATATGTTTTGTATTCAATGTGAACAAACAATTCAAACCCCAACCGTAAAAGGCTGTTCTTTCGCACAAGGCATGTGTGGAAAAACCTCGGAAGTATCCGACCTTCAAGACGTGTTGGTGCATTCTCTTCAAGGCGTTTCTTTTTGGGCAAGCCTAGGTCGCGCTTGCGATGTTATTGATACAGAAGTTGATGAGTGGGCGCCAAAAGCGTTCTTCGCAACACTGACTAACGTTAACTTCGACCCTGCTCGTATTATCGAATTCGCACAACAGTCTCATGAATTCAAGCAGCGTTTAGAGCAAAAAGTTCGTGCAGCAGCAACATTGATTGGTTTTGAAATTCCAGAACTTTCTGCAGCAGCACAGTTCGATCTTCCAACAGATTCTTCAGAGCTATTGGCACTTGCGCCTCAAGCTGCTGTAAACCGTGGTCACGACTCTCAACACGAAGATGTGATTGGCCTTCGTCTTCTTTGCCTATACGGCTTAAAAGGTGCGGCAGCCTACATGGAGCACGCTCGTGTTCTTGGTCAAACTGACAATGCTATTTTTGCTGAGTACCACGAAATCATGGCGTTCTTAGGTACAGATCCATCTGACCTAAAACAACTGCTAGATACGTCTATGCAGATTGGCTTGATGAACTACAAAGTCATGGAAATGCTGGATAAAGGTGAGACAGATACATTTGGTCACCCTCAACCAACAACCGTGAACGTGAAAACTAAGAAAGGACACTGTATTCTTGTTTCTGGTCACGACTTGCATGATCTAGAAAAGATCCTTCAACAAACCGAAGGCAAGGGCATCAACGTTTACACTAACGGTGAGATGCTACCAGCACACGGTTACCCAGAGCTAAACAAGTACCCACACCTTGCGGGTAACTACGGTAGCGCTTGGCAGAACCAGCAAAAAGAATTCGCTAACTTCCCTGGCGCAATTGTAATGACGTCTAACTGCCTGCTTAACCCTGATGTAGGTTCTTACGCAGACCGTCTATTTACACGCAGCATCGTGGGCTGGCCGGGTGTTGATCACCTTGAAGGCGATGATTTCAGCGCAGTAATTGACTGTGCACTGGCGCAAGAAGGTTTCAAACACGACGAGATCGAGCAGATGATCACTGTCGGCTTTGGTCGTAACGCACTGATGGAAGCGGCACCTGCGGTTGTTGAGCAAGTGAAAGAAGGCAACATCAAACACTTCTTCCTAGTGGGTGGTTGTGACGGTGACAAATCTGAACGTAGCTACTACACAGACTTCACAGCTCAAGCGCCAGAAGATTCAGTAATCCTGACATTGGCATGTGGTAAATTCCGTTTCAACAAAAACCAATTCGGCGACATTAACGGTATCCCACGTCTGTTAGATGTTGGCCAATGTAACGATGCTTACTCAGCGATTCAGCTTGCTATCGCACTGTCTCAAGAGTTTGATTGTGGTATCAACGAACTTCCGTTAACGCTGGTTCTATCTTGGTTCGAGCAAAAAGCGATCGTTATCCTGCTTACCCTGTTCGCTCTTGGTGTGAAAGGTATTTACACGGGCCCAACAGCGCCAGCTTTCCTAACAGAAAACCTATTAAAGATTATGCAAGACGAGTTCGATATGCGTTCTATCTCAACGCCAGAGCAAGATCTTAAAACAATCTTAGCGGCTTAATTTAAGCCAACTCTAAGCCCCGTTGTTGTGACGTTTTTCTAAAACAGACAACGGCGGGGCTTTTTCGATTTAAATCTTTAGTCATTAGCAAGGTACACGAACTATGTATGCATGGTCGGATAGCGATTCAATCAATTTAGTGTGTTTAAAGAAATGGCACGAGACGCCAGATACGGTCAGCTTTGAGCTTGGCAGCGTTCCACAAGACTTACATTTCAACTTTAAGCCAGGGCAATTTATTACTCTGGGTTTGTATATGCCGGCGAAAACCGATTACCGTGCTTATTCTGTAGCGTCTTGTCCTGAAGATAACCGCCTGAAACTGACGGTAAAGCGTGTGGAAGGTGGTTTGGTTTCGAACTTTATTGTTGATGAACTTGATGAAGGTGATGAGGTTTCTGTATTGAAGCCTGCTGGTGCGTTTAACTGTATTGATTGCATGCCAACGACGACCAAAAAAGTGACGCTAGTGAGTGCGGGTTGCGGTATCACTCCTGTGATGGCGATGGCAAAGTATTGGTTGGCTCAAGGCAGTGATATTGAGATCGACTTCGTCCACATGGCACGCAATAAGCGTGAGACCATTTACTTTCAAGAACTGCATCAATTAGATGAGGCGCACAGCAACTTCAATCTTAAATTGCTGCTAAAAGACAGTGAAGGAACATTAGCTCCTCAAGGTCGATTAGATAAGAATTGGTTAGTAAAACTAAGCCCAGATATTTTAGACCGAACTGTTTATCTGTGCGGCCCAGTTGGCTTTATGCAAAACATAGAAAGCTACCTGAAAGAACTAGAATTCAACATGGAAAATTTCTATCAAGAAAGTTTCACGCCAGCGAACCCAAACACGGATTCACTAGCCAATAGCAATACAGCTTCAGAAGAGTCACAAGCGGAAGCGTCTGCAGATTCAAATGGTGCCGTTAAGGTGTTTGTTCCTGCATTTGGCGCAGAAGTAGAAGCGGAAGCGGGTACACCACTGGCTGATTCATTAGAGAAAGCTGGAGTTCCGATTATTATTGCTTGTCGCAGTGGGATTTGTGGTTCTTGCAAGTGCAAAGTAACCAAAGGTTCAGTGGAATCAAGCAGCCAAGAAACATTGACGCCAGAACAGATTGAGCAAGGTTATGTCCTTGCGTGTTCGAGTACGATTCAGTCAGATGTTGAGGTTGAGCTGTAGCAGATGTGAAGTCGAGCTTTGTTAGAACGGTAAAAACAAAGTTGGCATAATAGAGACCAAAATTAAAGTACCAGATGTAAAAAGGCCACTTAGATCAGATAGAGAGAGCAGATCTAAGTGGCAACCTTCCTGTTTATACGGGGGAGTAAAACAAGAAGGGTTGCGAAGCCCATAATAGACTTCGCAGATATAATTATTATGTTGTGGAGCCGTTTGCGCTGAGTTAGTTACAAGATCGAAGTCGTTTAAACTTCAGGGTATGTCTTGTAACGAACACCCATCATCTGTTCCATACAGTGAACAACTTGGCAGCTGTAGCCAAACTCGTTGTCGTACCAAATGTAAAGAACAGCGCGGTTGTCTTGCGCGATAGTTGCAACACCGTCAACCACACCTGGGTGGCGAGAACCAACCAAATCGGTAGATACAATCTCGGTTGAGTCGGTGTAATCAATCTGTGCAGATAAAGTTGAAGATAGCGCCATTTCACGCAGGTATTCGTTCAACTCTTCTTTGTTTGTGCCTTTCTCAAGGTTTAGGTTTGCTACTGCCATTGAAACGTTTGGCGTAGGTACGCGAATCGCATTACCTGTTAGCTTACCTTCCATTTCTGGCATCGCTTTTGATACCGCTTTAGCAGCACCAGTCGATGTCAGTACCATATTCAATGAAGCAGCACGACCACGACGATCACCTGAGTGGAAGTTATCGATTAGGTTTTGGTCATTGGTAAATGAGTGAACCGTTTCGATGTGACCTGATAGGACACCAAACTTGTCGTGAACCGCTTTTAATACTGGCGTAATCGCGTTGGTTGTACAGCTTGCAGCAGAGATGATTGTGTCTTCTGGTTGAATGTCATTTTGGTTTACACCAAATACAACGTTCTTGATTTCACCTTTGCCTGGCGCAGTCAGTAGAACCTTCTTTGCGCCATTACACGCAACGTGTTGGCTTAGGCCTTCAGCGTCACGCCACACACCTGTGTTATCAACCACAAGTGCATTCTCGATACCGTAAGATGTGTAATCCACTTCTGCTGGCTTGTTTGCGTAGATAACTTGGATGAAGTTACCGTTAACGATGATCGCTTTACGTTCTTGGTCTACAACAATGCTGCCGTTGAATTGGCCATGAACAGAGTCACGACGTAGCAAGCTTGCACGTTTTTCTAAGTCACCATCTTTGCCGCCACGAACAACAATTGCACGTAAACGCAGTGGGTAACCTGGGCCACTTTTCTCGATCAATAGACGAGTAAGCAAGCGGCCAATACGACCAAAACCGTACAATACAACATCGCGAGGTTCTGTCATCGCCTCGCCTTCAAGCGATTCTAAAAGTGCAGTTTGTAGGAAATCATCCAACCCGTGTGTGTCTTCGCGATCTTGCCAGAATGTATGAGCAAGGCGACCAACATCGATACGACATGGAGATAAGTCCATAGAGAGAAGGTGTTGAATGATGGGTTGAGTCTGTTCTGCGGTAAGCGGAGAACCTGTGTAACGTTTTGCGATGCGGTGAGCTTTGATGATGTCGATAGTTGTTGCGTTAACCAGTGTTTTACCGAAGAGGATAACTTCAACGCCTTTTTGGCGATACAACTGACCTAAAGTAGGAGCGATTGATTCAGCAATAGTTTGACTAGTTTGCCAGTCTAGGAGGTGCTTTTCGGGACTCATCTTTACTCGGGACCTTTCACGTTAATGTCTGCAATCATAGCGAATGTAGGGTAGCCATGAGTGCATGGGGGAGTTGAGCTATCTAAGCTTTGGTGGTCTTTAACGCCACTTAAATTTGCTTGATATGCCTTGTGTGTAATTTGTAATTTTTATGTGGCAGGATTGTAAGGTACGACGAGTTATTCTGCTAGGAAAAATAAATGCAGATTAATTGTCTGAAAATTGGCTTTTAATTGGTCATAAATCAAGATTTTAGTGTCAAGAAAGGCTATTGACTTTAACAGTCTGTAGTACTTAATTTTCGCCAAAAAATACTCAGATCAAAACATAATGTGTAATAAAGGGAATTGCGATCATTAAAGATGTGATCATTAGCACTAGTTACACTTAAAAAGTAAACGACAGATAAGGTATTCAGCGAGTTTTCTTGTTCGACTTTTGAATAAGCTGAGTTTGAGTACAGAAAGTTAGTGACGCAAACGATTAGATCTCACAAATTTGACTTAACTTTGGTGTTTATTGGTTTCTAGAGCAGTGACTTGCGGTCATCTAGAGGCATAACCTTATCCTTTCACTTGTTTAAAATAGACCTTCCTCTTTAAATCCTGTATGTGGATAACGACTGACGCCAATTCCCTATGATTAGCTCATAATGTCATTTGTTCATATTCAATTTGATCAATAACTCCTGTTAATGTCCTATTCTTATATTGAGCTAGGTAAAAATACTATCGGGAAAGGAGTCGTTATAAAAATGATAAATATGTCAATTAGATGGCGTCTTATTTTTCTTTCAACAGTTTCTGTATTCATCATGTTTGGGTTTACAGTCAATGAAGTGCTCAAGAACGATAAGAAGATGAATCACCTTGAAGTAACGCGAATTAAGGTGGAAGCACTTCAATCTTTTAATGCTGTTTCAAGTGGTGCTTATCAATGGTTAGTGCTGTCTAAAGACTCGCCAGAGAAAGGTCCGTTGTTTTTAGAGCTGCAAGTGGAAGTGGATAGGCTTGCTCATTACGAAATACAACTTCAACAGTTCGACAACAGTTGGACTGTCGAGCCGCAGTTGATTGAGTTAAAGAGTGTGTTAAAGAAGCTCGCGCGGGTAACCACTAGTATTGACAGCGACGCATCACAGATTACTGTCAGCAACGCACAGCAAACAGAACGAGCCTTTGACCTGTTAAAAGGCGTGTTAATGGAGCTGTCTGAATATCGTGCCAATATAGTGGACGAAAAGATCAGCCAAACAGATACGATGTTTATCAATCTTACTCACTACGTGTTCTGGACTCAGCGAGAAGCGTGGCTGAGTTACCGCTTGTATCGTTCTCCAGAGCTGATTGATCAATATTTATTGAGCTATGTTGGTGCTTTAGAAAGGCAACAACAGCTGTTAGATACGTTTTTACGATCAGACAGCCACTCGCTGGAAATTAGCAAACTGTTAAACATGTTCTCCCAAGATGAATTTCAAGACCGATTTACGGCGCGGCTTCTCAAAGGTGACTTCTCGACACCTGAAATATATGAACATGTGGAAAGTTTAGAGCGAAAGAAGCTGGCGATCTCAAAGGCGGTTGGTGCTTATACCGATCAATTAAAGTTTGATTTGACAAAAAATATAGCGCTACAGAAAAGGCAAACGGCGGTTATGACATTGCTTATCCTTGTTGTTTCAGGTGCTTTGTTATGGCTTGGTGTCGCGACATCTTTGCGCTTAAATAGAAACTTATCGATTATCGTGAAAGGGGTGTCTGAATACGCGGATAGTTACGGCAAGCCTAAGGTGATTCATATTCAAGGTAACGATGAACTTGCCGAGTTTACTGAAACCCTCAATCGAGTGATGGAACGTAACTATCATCACAACAAAGAGCTGATAATAGCAAAAGAAGATGCAATTTCGGCTAACAAGGCCAAGAGTGCATTTTTAGCAAACATGTCTCATGAAATACGTACGCCGCTTAATGGAATTATAGGTATGGCGGAAATTTTATCTCAGAGTCAACTGAGTGCTAACCAACAAGAGGTACTTGAGGATATCGAGTCGTCTTCACATTCGTTGTTGGTGTTACTCAATGACATTCTCGATCTTTCTAAGATAGAGTCGGGTAACTTAATGTTGTCGCCGCATAATGCCGATTTGCGAGAAGCGGTTTACGACTCTGTGAGCGTAATTTTGTCGAAAGCGATCAGTAAAGACATTGAACTCGATATCAACATTGATGCTCAAACCCCAACACAGCTGTTTTTCGATGAGTATCGTGTTCGACAAGTGCTAACCAATTTGCTGTCTAATGCTATTAAATTTACCTCAAAAGGCACGATTACAACGGATATTGCTTATACACCGATGTCTTTGGGGCGAGGTAAGCTTGAATGCAGTGTGTCTGATACCGGGATTGGGATTGAGCCAGAGAAGCTAGAGTCCATTTTTGAACCTTTCACTCAAGAAGATGGCAGTATTACTCGCCAATTCGGCGGTACAGGGCTAGGGCTTGCGATTTGTCGGCAGCTTGTTGACTTGATGGGCGGCTATATTACCGCACGCTCAGTGAAAGGAGGAGGCTCTACATTCACCTTTTGTTTGTACGTAGACACGGTCGAGGCTCACGCTCAAACGTTCGATAACCTAAGCCGTGCGACAATTATTTCTAATTCTTTCAATTACCTCGATCAATTGGTCAAAGAGTGCGAGCGCTTAAATGTTCGACCTAATGTTGTGTCATCCATTTCGGATCTTGGTGAGAGCCTGAAAGAAAGTGACTTGGTGCTTTATTGTCACACGCTGCATCACTCTATGAGGAAAGATCTTGAGGCGTTAAAGGCGTTGTATCCGCTGACTCGCGTTATTGTGTGCCAGCATCACCTATTTAAAACCAATCTAATCACAGAAACGGTTCACTCGACTCATACATTACCATTTTTGGGTAGACGCTTCTTAAACAGCCTACGATCGCTTGATGCTGGTGAAGTACAAACACCGACTGTGGAAGTAAAAGATGAAGAAGTTCGTTCTCTGAATCGACGTATTCTGATTGTTGAAGACAACCTGATGAATCAGAAGATAGCGAGCTTCTTCCTTGAGCAAGCGGGCTATGAATATTTGATTGCCAGCAATGGCCAAGAGGCGGTCGATGTCATCACCCAGGGCGCTCAGTTTGATGCCATTCTAATGGACTGCATGATGCCAGTTATGGATGGTATAACGGCGACTCGTGTGATTCGAGAGTGGGAGACAGATCAACAAACCCCACCACTACCCATTATTGCTTTAACCGCTAGTGTCTTAGAAGAGGACATCAAAAATTGCTTTGAAGCAGGTATGAACGCCTACTTGCCGAAACCTTATAAATCCCACCAACTGTATGATCTTTTCAGTAGCCTTGATATTGTCTAATGGTTCCAGTATCAAGGCTAGCGCTGTGTGATTTAGCGTACTTCTTGCCCAAGGCTGTATTGTGCAACACAGCGGCCTACGTAGCTGATTTTTAGTAACCCGGCCACTAATATGGTGCTGATGTGTGCGAAAATTTGAATGGGTAGTGAGAAGTAATCGGCCATCGGATAAGCAACAATAATACTGAGTAGCATTAGCAAGGCGGTGATAGCTAAACTGAAATTTGAAACAGAAAGTAGAGTTTGAAAGCGTTGAGTCATCGTCTTCATATTGAATTCCTAATTGCTATTAATAATTATGATACTTGTTATCAATAGCAATTAGCGTTCCAGTTATATTTTTATCATTAAATCAATGGTTTAATTTTATTGTTTCTATTTTTAAGTCGTAATGACTCTGTTTCTTTGTGTGTCTTAATGACCCATCCGTGTTCTTACCACTGTCTGAATCCACAAGTATCGATGTGGAATCGAACACCAGAATACAAACCCAGTCCAACGTTATTCTTTTGCCCAAATTCCGCATGAATCTTTTTAAGCTTCACGTGTAGATTTTCGCGAGTAATATCATTAGCAGGCACTAAGTCTAAAGCGCAGAACTCTAAGTGTTTACTTCGCAGTGCGCCACCCGCTTGCTTATTGTAGATATCGGTTCTTTCTCCAGACACAGGAATTACAACGCCAATCTCAGGCTCAATATATTGTTGAATGTACTTAAGGGTATTAATCATTTTTGGTACATGCTTTTTATTGGGTAGGGTAAACAGAGTGGTGTTGCTCATTGCCCAGTCGGTGCCTTGCAACAAGACTAAGTGCAGAGGCATGCTTTGGGTGATGCCGTTATCTTTGAGTTGCTGTCCGATCGCCTTGACTTGATCTTGGGCGTGGTTAAGGAGCATCCAACCTCGAAATGCTGATCTCGTGGGAACTTTGTAGCCATGAACATCGACTACGAGGTCGTCATAAGTGATTTCGGTTTCTTCGGTATAAAGTTTCTCAAATTTTTCAGGGTAAGGTTGCGTTGTTGATAGTGCCAAGGTAATCAGAATACTTCCGTACATAAAGTCTCTCCATCGCTTAGGTTCGCCTAGTTATTAACGTTCACCTAGTTACTTACGTACACTAAGGATATTACGTTCGATTAAGTATAGACGCCGGAATTTAGGCACAAAAAAACCCACTACAAAGAGTGGGTTATGAGGGCGTGTTGACCTTTCGAGCTGGTTTTTGCAGCGAATTGCTGGGTATTTATACAAGACAGAGGCGTCGATGTGTAGCTAGCCTACATGAGAAGCCGATAACGCAGTAGAAATGACCAGCAAACGCTGCCCGAAGGGTTCGGCTAAAAGCGCTTTACTCTTTGTTGAGGGAGATTTGCTTAGAATGACTAGGCTACTTCCCCCTCGCCGCGATTAAAACGCTTTTATCTCGAACAAAATTTAACCTCGAAAGGTCAACACGCCCTAACATTGTTGCAAGTAAATTCGCTAGGTTAGATTACTTCTTACCTTGAGTTTGCTTGTCTTCTTCTGTTAGTTCACGAATACGACGGCTGATGTCGCGACGAGCTTTAGAGATCTCTGCACTCTTGATGATGTGATCATCAACGCGGTCTTCGTAGTCAGCTTTCATGTTTTTGATAATGCCTAGGATCTCGTCGTGAGTCATCTCTGGCTTGATGTAATCAAGTAGGTTATCAAGAAGGTCGACACGCTTGCGGTTGTCACGAACTTTCTTTTCGTTGTCTAAAAGTTCACGCTTAAGTTTGTTCTTACGTCGTGCTTGGTTAACAATTTCAAATACGCTGCTCATAGATTCCTTTTCCTAATCGTCAAATACGTTGTCTGGTTCTGATTAAAGCACATCAATTGATGATGTAACAGTATTTAGATCAAAGCAAAAGTAAGGTTGTTTAATTATTCGTCACTCTCTCTAACGTGTGATTGTTTTTATCTTACCGTTCAAGTTAGTATCCCATCTAGATACTGCATTGATACGACATGTGAAATGAATCAACAACAATTGGAAACAGAAGATTTGGGCGACGATGTCGTTGAATCTTCGGCAGAACAAAATAAGCTTCGTGATGCGTATGTACAAGAGCGCACTAATTTGGAAGTCGTGGAAATAGAGCTAAATCGTTCTAAGATCATAATGATTGATGAACAAGGCAGAAAGAAACGAGTACCGATTTTGTCTGAGCATTAGCCATGACTGGCTGCATTGTTAAATGTTGAGATGGAATTATCAAAATAATAAAAAGGAAAAACGATGAACACAGTACTTTCCCCAATTGAAGCGAGAATTATCGGTTGTTTGATCGAGAAAGAAGTGACTACTCCAGATCATTACCCACTGACACTAAATAGCTTAACAACGGCTTGTAATCAAAAGAGTAACCGTGAACCAGTGCTCTCTCTGTCTGAGTCAGACGTTTTAGATGCGGTTGATGGTTTGATAGGACGTCGTATGGTGAGCGATGAAAGCAGCTTCAACAGCCGAGTTAATAAGTATCAGCACCGTTTCTGCAACACTGAATTTGGTGATCTGCAATTTACAGAGCAAGAGCGTGCAATCATCTGCTGCATGCTGCTTCGTGGGGCCCAAACCCCGGGTGAGCTTCGTACTCGAACTGGTCGTCTTGCAAACTTTAGCGATGTGAAAGAAGTTGAATCAATACTCGAAAAACTCGCGGCAAGAGAAGCGGGTGTGTTAGTCGTGAAGTTACCACGAGAAGCGGGTAAACGAGAATCACGCTACCAACACTTACTGAGCGGCGAAGTAGACATTGAAGCGTTTGCGACGGCATCGGTAAGCGCTGTTTCATCATCTGCAACCAGTGAAAAGTTTGAAGAACTTGAATCAGAAGTCGCGAGCTTACGTGAAGAAGTGGCAGAGCTTAAGGCTCTGGTTGAATCACTGCTTTAAATGTCGGAATCTGACAAAAATGCGGATTGGGTCGTGTATTTGATCCGCAATCGACACAATGCCCTTTATTGTGGAGTGACGAATAACTTAGAACGTCGATTCGAACAACATCAAACGGGCAAAGGTGCAAAAGCCTTAAAAGGTAAAGGCCCACTTAAGCTGGTTTGGAGTATTGGTGTTGGGTCAAAAAGTGAGGCGTTAAAGACCGAATACGCGATCAAACAATTACCTAAATCTCGTAAAGAAAAATTAGTATCACTCAAACTAATCATTGAGTGGCAACAAGACAAAATTCAGTATATTCCAGTATCGTAACTTATCGTTAGAGTTCTTATTCTCGGCTGAATGTTAGTCACGTTAATTGTTGCAAGGTTACCACTTAAGTTATTGATTAAATGGTAATGTTTTTACTTTCAATTGAGTTGTTTTATCTTAGGACTCATTAATCTTAGTCTCTATTCCAAATTTACACACTGCACATTTAGAATGACATTCCAATTAGTATTAGACGCTATCATTTATCCTCGTTGTCCTACATAATATCTTTCAGCCATACAAAGAGATGGTGTCATGCTAGGTTAAAAAAATGAGCCAAAGTAGCTCATATAAAACGAGAAAAATATGAAACGTTTACTTATATTATTGGGAGTTGCCGTGTTTTCTGCGTCTGCTCTCTCCCACGGTACCCACGTCCTGAATGGCTATTGGGAATATCAGGATTACCTCACTAAATTTCCAGAGCAAAAAGCATTGACCGATAAAATGGTTGAAGCTGTGCAAAATCCCCCTGTGCCATTGAGGCAAGTTCAGGATGAACCTATCACGATTTCAGTTGTGTACCCGGGGCAACAGATCTCTGATTATTGGGTTCGTAATATCCAAGCCTTTGAGAAACGCCTAGATAAATTGAGGATCAATTATCAAATAAATCAGGTTTTTACTCGTGATAATGCTAACCCCTCTCAGCAGAGTATCTCTTTGCAAGAAGCGATTGAAAATAAAACGGATTATTTGATTTTCACGTTAGAGACGACGCGACACCGTAAGTTTATTGAACATGTGTTGAGCTCAACGGACACCAAGTTGATTTTGCAAAATATTACCACACCAGTACGTGCATGGGCCGATAGGCAGCCGTTCATGTACGTGGGTTTCGACCATATGACGGGGAGTTTAAAGCTAGCGGATTACTTCAAACAAGTGAGTGAACCGGACAGCAAGTATTCTGTGTTATATCGTTCTGAAGGTTATATTAGTGATGCTCGTGGAGATACCTTTATCCATGATGTGAATTCTGATACTAACTTTGCTCTTAAGTCGTCGTTTTACACAAAATCAAGTAAAGAGAGCGGTTACCAAGCAGCTAAAATCAGCCTAGCTAACGATAAGGATCTAAACTTTATTTATGCATGCTCAACGGATGTTGCTCTGGGCGCAGCAGAAGCTATTCGAGAATCTGGTCGAGATGTCTTAGTTAATGGCTGGGGAGGCGGCTCTGCAGAATTGGAAGCTATAGCAAGGGGCGACTTAGATGTTACGGTCATGCGCATGAATGATGATACGGGTATTGCGATGGCAGAGGCAATTAAATGGGATCTTACCGGGTTGGAAGTTCCTACCGTTTATTCAGGTGAGTTTGAAATTGTGACTAAAGAGGATTCTCCAGATCGTATTTTAGAACTTAAGCAGCGAGCATTTAGGTACTCAGACCAATAATGAAAAAAAGCTACGCCATTACACCAAAGAACACTTTAGCCAAATTAATTACGCGTATCATTATTTTAGTGATTGGCGTGATGGCGCTTGGCGTGCTTATTCATAACTATGAAACAAGCAGTAGGATCGTTAAGCAAGAGACGAATAGAACGGTTAAGCAAACTTCTAGCTTGATCCAAAACATGTTCGATTATCGATTGTCAGTGCTGCAAATCCATCAAGACAGTAGCTCACACAGTGAAACTTTAAGGGAGTATTTTGATACCAACAATGAAGAGGCTCTGAGCTACTTTTTTTATGGTGTTGACCAACGTGAGCCTGATTATGCTCCTGATTTGCGTTTTGTTTCAACTTATAATGGTTTAGCTTGGGAAGATGGCAATGGGCAGTTCTATGGTTTGGATGAATCTAGTTTAAAACATATATCTGATGAGGTCGCTTTTAGCAGTAACTGGCACTTCATTCAGCTGACTACGGATATCGGTAAGCGTCATTTGTTGGCTCGTCGAACCCCTATTGTTGATAACAAAACCGGTGAAGTTCTAGGGCAGCTTTATGTCGCTATTGTGCTCGACAACAATTTTTCATTGGCTGAATCTATCCAGCAAGGCAGCAATTGCGAAAATATCGTTATTGAAGCGCATGGTACTCCGGTGACATCGACATTCAGTGGCGATGAAAGCTATACGATAAAAGACGTCCTCAGCTATGAAATGTACGAGCAGCTACCTCGTCATTTCGTCACTATTGCAACCATTAAGATCAATGCTGTTGAAACCCCCCTAACCATTCGCGCGATCCAGAAAAACACTAACCTCATTGCACTCGAAGATAATTATGAACGTACCATCATTGTTATGATTGTGGTGATCATCATCATGTCTTTCCTTGCGCGATCTTGGATTCAAAGAAGAGTCGCGGCAGAACTTGATAAGTTAATGGAATTCACTCGTTCTGCAAGTGGTAATGAAGAGTTCAGCAAGTTTGATGGTTCAAATATTTTCGAATTTCACCACATTGGCTGCACGTTGGAAGATACTTTTGAGCGCTTATCTGAGCAACACCAAAAATTTCAAGATCTGTTTAATTTTGCGCATTCTCCAATTTTGGTTTGGTCCGAAAAAGGTGACTTAATTCAGATGAACCCAGCGGCTCGTATGGCGCTATTTGATGAAGATGATAACTATGGTGCAATGGCTCGAGAGTTTGAGCTCCGTATGTTGCCGAATATCCAGATGGTGGTTCAAGGCTCTAAACTAACGGGCATTAACGTGCCAATCGGCGAGAAGGTTTTTCGCTGGAACATGTCTGCAATCCGAGTTGAACACGGCATTACCGGTGTGGTGGTGCAAGGTCAAGATATTACTAAACTTATAGAAGCAGAAAGACAGGCAGATCGAGCGCGTGAAGAGGCAGAGCATCTTGCCAGTGTGCGTGCAGACTTCCTCGCTAAAATGAGTCACGAAATTCGTACGCCATTGAATGGTATCCTCGGTGTCTCTCAGTTGCTTAAACGTTCAATACACGATGAAGATAACCGTGATCAGGTTGATGTACTTTGCCATAGTGCAGAACATCTACTGGCGGTACTAAACGATATTTTGGACTTCTCTAAGATAGAGCAGGGACAATTTAATATTCAGAAGAAAGATTTCCTCTTAGGAGAGTTAGTTAACACCTTAGATAGCATCTATCGCCCACTTTGTGAGGATAAATCCGTCGAGTTCACCATTGTGAATCACTTGGTTGATGACATCAAAATACACACCGACCAGGTTCGCTTGAACCAGATCATGTTTAATTTACTGAGCAACGCCCTTAAGTTCACTCATCAAGGCAGTATTTCCGTCAGTTTTGAAATCGAAAGTATCTTGAATACTGATTACGCTAGCTTGATTGTTCGAGTAAAAGACAGTGGCATCGGTATTGATGAGAGTAAGATCGATGCTATTTTTGAACCTTTTGTTCAAGCAGAAGAAACGACGACTCGGGAGTATGGCGGTTCAGGACTTGGGCTTACGATTGTAAAGAATCTTGTCGATATGCTGGAGGGAGACATTCAAGTCCGAAGCGTTAAAGATCAGGGGTCTGAGTTCATTGTAGAAATCCCAGTGGAGTTACACTCCAAGCCTCTGTTAGCCGACGTTAAGAAACAAGCCGACATGGAGCCTGAGGCGTTGTTTAATCGTTCGTTGAAAGTGCTGCTAGTGGAAGATAATCACACCAACGCCTTTATCGCACAGGCATTTTGCAAAAAGTATGGGATGGTGGTTACTTGGGCAAAAGGTGGCTTGGAAGCGATAGAGCTAGCAAAAAGCACGGTTTACGATCTTATCTTAATGGATAATCAACTCCCTAATCTGGGTGGAATTGAAACCACTCAGCAACTAAGAGAGCAAATTGGCGTAACAGCTCCGATTTATGCGTGTACTGCCGATGCTCAAGAGTCAACAAGAGAAAGGTTCATGGCTGCTGGAGCAAATTATGTGATCGTAAAACCGATAAAAGAAGCGTCGTTGCACAAAGCTTTTGTTCATTTCAAACAACTGTACTGGGATGATACTCAGCATTAAGTCGAAGCTAGAAAGTGAGTCACTGATTCAAGGAAACAACGGCTTACTCTTGCTGAAAAACAAGATACACTGCTTCAGATATGTACTTGATGGAGAAATATTAAATGGAACTGCAAACCTTATTGAATACTCTGGCTGATACCCCAGAAAGCGTGCAATTTGAAGACACAATAAAAGTGATAGAAGCTCATTATGATTTTGCTGAGAGTGAATTTCGTAATGGCGATGTAGTGAATGCCGCTGGGCAGAATAATGGTTCGTGTAAGATTTTTGCTTTTGGTTTAGAGCAAGGTCTATCTGCAGAGCAAATACTTGCTTGTTTTGGTCAATTTTATCGTAATGACGTATTAGGTTTTCCCGAGAACACTGACCATCAAAATATTCGTAACTTCATGACTCATGGCTGGAGCGGAGTACAGTTTTCTCAGCCTGCGCTGATTGCAAAATCGAAGTAACCACTAACTAGATAACTATTAGTAAGTAGTAAGTAGTAAGTAGTAGGTCGAAACTTAATGTCGTATCTTGAAGCGAGAGAACAACCTCTCGCTTTTTTGTATATGATGAACAGGCTCGTAAGCTGCTGAGTAGCTTTGTAAGCTATTGATTATGTTTGCAAGCTTTTGATTATGTATGAAAACTATTGACTAGGTTCGTAAGCTACTGAATAGGCAAGGCAGACAGGCATTTACGGCACATGCACGCACCAGTTTTTGGAATGTTGCTAGTATCACGCTTCTCTAACTCAAAACACCAACACGTCTCTTTACCCGCACTAATATCGCATTGAGCTGGCTCATGACACTGCGGACATTGGTGAGTCGAACTCTCGCCACTAAGGTTATCCATGACTGACGTTCGTTCGTCTTCAGATAAGCCTTTCCAACCTATAATTTCATCCATTGTTCGAAAGCAGCCACTGCACATTCCGCCATTATTTTTACAAGCCGCTCGGCAAGGTGTTTTCATCTATCTAACCCATGATTCATTTGGGCTGAAATGTAGCATATTTGTTTCCTTTTTAAGAGTCATCAAACCAAAAACACAAGGGTCTGTTGATCTTTCGAGCTGATTTTTGCAGCACTTTGTGGGAAATTTCTACAAGGCAGAGGCTTTGAAGTGTAGCTAGCCTACATGAGAAGCCGATAACACAGTAGAAATGAACCACAAAGGCTGCCCGAAGGGTTCGGTTAGAATCGTTTTATACTTTGTTAAGATGTATTTACTTAGAATGACTAGGCTACATACATCTTGCCGCGCCTAAAACGATTCTATCTCGAACAAAAATTTAACCACGAAAGGTCAACAGACCCTAAGTAAAATCGACAAATGACCTCGTAATTTAAAGGCTTTTCATGTAGCATCTCGCCCCTTTTGTTGAGTGGGGGATATTATGTTTATTGGGTTTGATTATGGAACAGCGAACTGTTCTGTCGCGGCGATGGTTGATGGAGAACCAAGCCTGTTACCATTAGAAGGTAGCAACCATTATATTCCCTCAACGGTATTTGCACCTACTCGTGAGAGCGTTTCTGAGCACCTATTTCGCCATTTGAATATCAAACCGAGTGATGCGATTGGTGAGCAGGTGTTGCGACGTGCTATCGCTCTGAACCGAGAAGAGAGTATCGACCTAGTGCCAGAAGACATGGCATTTGGTCAGGCTGCATTGGACCTTTATTTGGAAGACCCTCGTGACGTTTATTACGTTAAGTCCCCTAAGTCTTTCCTTGGTGCCAGTGGATTGCATGATGTTCAGGTGAGTTTCTTCGAAGATTTAGTGTGCGCCATGATGGCGAATATCAAGCATCAAGCTGAAATCACGACTCAAGAGCCGATCAAACAAGCTGTTATTGGGCGACCAATTAACTTCCACGGTCGTGGTGGTGAAGAAGCAAACCGACAAGCCGAAGATATACTCTCACGTGCAGCCAAACGTGCAGGTTTCCTTGATATCGCTTTTCAGTTTGAACCGGTCGCTGCAGGCCTTGATTACGAAAGTACTCTGACTGAGAACCAAACGGTATTGGTTGTCGATATTGGTGGTGGTACCACCGATTGCTCATTGTTAGAAATGGGGCCAAGTTGGTCTGGTAAAGCGAACCGCACCCAAAGCTTGTTAGCACACAGTGGACAAAGGGTAGGGGGTAATGATCTTGATATTTACCTTGCCTTCAAACAATTGATGTCACCTTTCGGTATGGGTAGTAAGGGTATTTCGGGTATCGATATGCCGTTGACTCAATTCTGGAATCCAATTGCGATAAACAATGTAGAAGCTCAAAAAAACTTCTATTCAAGGGAAAACCTAGCCGCGTTAAAGTTACTTCGTAAAGAAGCTTCAGAGCCTCAAAAGTTAGACCGTTTAATGAAGGTCTATCACGATACTTTAGGTTACAGCATTGTGCGTCGGGCGGAAGAAGCCAAGATTGCATTGGCAGAATCCTCCCAATATCGAACAGCAATCAATGTTGCATCAGAGCTGATTGAAGTGGATATCTCCGTTGAGCAGATGATTGAAGCGATTGAAACGCCAAAATCTAAGATGATTGAATTGGTTAAAGAAGCGATTCAACAAGGTCAGAAAAAGCCAGATGTCATCTACATGACGGGTGGTTCTGCCCGTTCTCCTATTCTTCGAGAAGCAGTACAACAAGCCGTACCGAATGTGCCAATTGTGAGTGGTAACTATTTTGGTTCCGTAACTTCAGGCCTAGCACGTTGGGCTGAGGTTTGCTTCAAATAAGAATGTACTAACTTGTATTAGGGCAACCAGTCACGGATTGGTTGCCCTTTTTTTGTATTTTCTCTAGTGAACTTTCAATAAAGCAATAGCCAATAATTAATAAAGCAACTTATCCTAGTTCAAATTGGGAATTGTTTCACAAGGCTAAATATTTCAGTACGGCTCATTATGTTACAGGATGTTTCTAGGTTAATGGTATGTCGCAGAATGGTCTGGAAAGTCGTTTGTAGCTTAAGTGTCTAATGCTGTTTTTATGATTGGAAAATCAAAAAATCAAAGGTTTTTATATCAAAGAATACCAAAAATTAGCTTGAGGTTTGTTTTTAATACTTTGTTTTTAATGATGTTTTTTGTTTTTATAGCGCGATTTTTTTTATTTTATATATTTTAATGCAACTTTTTTGGCAGTCGTATATTAGTGTTTTCCCACTTGTTAAATGCAGGTAACAACCTCTTCGTAAGTACGAGGTTGTTATGGAATCACTCTCCCAGTTACAAATGGATATGACAATGAATAAGAAACTTTTAGCGCTAGCAATTTCTGGTGCAGTATTTGGTACACAGGCAGTTGCGGTAGAGCTTTATAACGAAGACGGTACAGCCTTCTCTGTTGGTGGTCACGTTTCTGTAAACCTGAATGGTTCAGAGAAAGGCGATACGGATGTTGGTACAAACTCACCACGCATCAACTTTAATGCTACGCAAGAATTAGGCAATGGCTTCACAGCTGACGCTAAAGGCGAATGGGCGCTTAATTACCTAAACGGTGGTGACGAATCGTTTACTACTCGTCTTGGTTACGTAGGTTTAACTCATGATGAGCTAGGTCGTGCTGTTGCAGGTACGCAGTGGGCGCCATACTACGATGTAGCTTCAGCTACTGATATGCCGATCGCTTTCGCGAACGATTTCTTATACGACAACCACGGTGCTCTAGGTACTGGTCGTGCAGACAAAATGGCAAGTTACCGCAACGGATTTGATTTTGGTGAAGCGGGTGAGCTTAGCTTTGGTCTAGGTTGGCAGGGCAGCAATGACGTAACGACTGACACTGAAAACGTTCTTGGTGGTGTTGTTGTTACTACTCGTTCAACGGTGTCTTACGATGACCGTATTCAAGCGACTCTTGGTTACTCAATCGCTGGTGTTAAATTGGGTTATGCCTTCAACACTGGTGACTTCAAAGAGGGTGGTGTTTCTAAGACGGCTGAATCTCACCTAGTTTCTGCTGCATACGGTTCTTACGGCTCAGGTTTATACCTAGCAGGTATCTACGCTTCAAACGAAAACATGAACGTAGGCCTTGAAGAAAGTGATGCATATGAATTGCTAGCGGCTTACGCTTTAGCGAACAGCTTAAACTTAAGCGTTAACTACGAAGTTGTTGAAGGCGAAGCGACGAAAGGCGCGGCAACACAAACTGACCGTGAAGAGCTAGCTCTACAAGCTGAATACAACTTTACGAGTAATGTTGTTGGCTACACTGGCTATCAGTTTGATCTAAACGATGCTGACAACAGAAAAACTGACGACAAGTGGACTATTGGTGCTCGTTTCTACCTATAAGTCGCGACTCATTGAGTTTGACCACTATTATGCATAGTGTTTACTCCTTAAATTTACCTTTTCGGATACTGTCCTAGACACCATGCTAAGCCCTCTCAAGCCTTTTGGTTTGAGAGGGCTGCTTTCGTTCTATACGCATCTGTTTTAGCTTTTCCTTCATGTTACCCAGCCATTTATTTCATCTACGTAGCTATGGTCTACGCAGCGATGATCTACGTAGCTAAGGCTCTTGTCATTAGTTCTTATACGTCGCGATCTTCGAATAAAAGTATTTAAATCATTTAATTGAGCTAAAGATCAGAATTTAGATATTGGTAACCATCTTGTCGAAGATTCTCTTTTAATGATGCGGTAAACTCTGCGCTCTAAAAAACAGTTTAGGGACAAACTATGAGCAGCGTTGTAGATCAGGAGCAATTGATGAATTCGAAACGAACAGCAACACCCAGCAAAGTACTGTGTATTGGGCGCAATTATGTTGATCACATCGAAGAGCTTAATAATGTTATCCCTGACTCTATGGTGGTGTTTAATAAGCCGAGCACTAGCGTTACGTCTTCTCTATCATCTTTCCATCAAGAAACGTTACATTATGAAGCTGAAATCTGCTTCATTGTTGAAAACGGTGAATACTCTGCCGTGGGGCTAGGTTTAGACCTTACCAAACGCGAGTTACAAAGTAGTTTGAAGGCGAAAGGTCTGCCTTGGGAGCGTGCTAAAGCTTTTGATGGTTCTGCTGTTTTTAGTCGCTTTGTTCCCATAGATAACTTGGACCTATCTGACTTAAACATAGAGTTATTTATTAACTGTGTCCGCGTTCAAAAAGGGCATGTTGAACAGATGCTTTATTCCCCACAGACCATCCTCGAAGAGTTATCTTCTTATACGACTTTGCTTGACGGTGATGTTGTGATGACGGGCACTCCGAAAGGTGTTGGAGAGGTACATCAAGGTGATATTTTCCTTGGTCGTCTAAAGTGTGGTGAAACCACTGTGATTGAGATCGAGTGGGTAGCACGTTAATTAGTCTTTTGTATTTAGTTAATAAATTGGTTTTACTGTTTATTAATGGTGTTTAATTCGATTGATTTAACACCTAGCAACTGATTGCATCTGGAAGGGTGTTAGTAATTGATATAAAATTCGCCTCCATTTTTATCAATACTGAAACCCATGATCGATTTAACCATCCTACCTGTTTACCTGACGGCCGTTGTAGCTCTTCTCCTTTTACCAGGCCCTGATATGTTACTCATCGCAAGCTCAAGCATGAGCTATGGCCGTAAAGTCGGTGTGTTTGCGAGCTTAGGTAATGCGACTTCTGGAATTATCCTGACAGTATTGGCAGCAATGGGCGTTTCAGCATTGATTGCGATGAGTCCAGTGGCTTTAAAAGCTCTTCATCTATTAGGCGGTGCATACTTATTAAAGATGGGGTGGGATTGTCTTCGAACAGAACAGGGCAATGCGCCTGAGTTAAGCGATAACCGTGCTGCAAAAGCGTACTACCAACGAGCACTTATTAGTAACCTGCTTAATCCTAAAGCGTTGGTTTTTTTCGTGATGTTCTTACCGCAGTTTGTATCGACGAGTATTGAAGCGACTTCGGGCGAGCAGATGCTCGTTCTGGGTTTATTGCTGAATGTGCTAGGTTTGACGTTCAACTTTTTACTTGTGGCGTTAGTGGGCACTATTGGTAAATCTTTGGTAGAAAATGCAAAGTTTCGTACCTATCAGCAAAAAGTGATGGGCGGAGTTTTCATCGTGTTAGCGGTGTGGATGTTGTCTTCCTTCTTTACCTCGTAGACTGCAACTCAAACAGTTTATCGGGGTTAGCCGCCGATACAAAAATGGACGCTTCGAGCGTCCATTTTTTATGTCTATCAGTTACATATTGCACTTCATGGAACTGATGTTTTGAAAGAATGATGATCTAAGAGTTCAACTCTTTCTGGTGTTGTTCGATGAGCCTATCCATGTACTCTTCACCGCGCTTGCGAGTATCGTCATAGGTTTCTGTCCCTTCGAACTTTGTTACCGTCTCATAATAAACCTTAACTTTTGGTTCTGTTCCTGAAGGGCGGACGATAATGCGTGAACCATCCTCGAGATGATAGATGAGTACGTCACTTACTGGCAGGTTAATCGCTTCGGTAGCCCCACCGACAATAAAGCGCAAAGAAGACTGCAGATCTTCAATCACAGAGATAGCGACACCGTTTATTGCTTTAGGTTGTGCCGCTCGGAGTTTAGAACCAATCGATGGTGAATCTGGGTCTAGGGCAATACTTCGTTGCGCGTTGGTATGAACCCCATGTTCAAATGAAATTTGAGCGAGAAGATCCCAAACGGTTCGCCCTTGAGATTTTAACTCCTCAACCAGTTGAGCAAACACGACGATAGCAGACAGCCCATCTTTGTCTCGTACCTGAGTACCAATTGTGTAGCCTAACGCTTCTTCATAGGCGAACAAGAACTCGTTTTTCTCATCTTCTAATTGCATGCCAATATTCGCTAACCATTTAAAGCCAGTCAGCGTTTGGAAGTAAGTCGCACCATGGGATTGAGCCACTTTCTCAAGTAGAGTTGAAGATACGATACTGTTACCAACTAACTGGTTTTTAGTGTGTGGCTTTGATAGCAAGTAGTGCGCGAATAACACACCCACTTGGTCACCCGTGAGCATTTTGTACGAGTCATCTTCAGTTCTAACTTTATCATCGGTTCGAACGGCAACGGCAAATCGGTCTGCATCTGGGTCATTAGCGCAAGCGATGTCGGCATCGACACTTTTTGCTAAGTTAACCACAAGATCCATCGCGCCTTTTTCTTCCGGATTGGGGAAGTTTACGGTTGGGAAGTGACCATCTGGTTCTCTCTGTTCGGCAACACTGAACACCTTATGGAAACCAGAATCATGAAGTAGATCTTCCGCCATTTGTGCGCCGACACCATGCATAGCGGTATAGGTGATGGTGGTGTTCGCCGATTCGATCTCTTTACTCACGTGTGGACTCTGGTTGATAGCAGCACGATAGGTCTGATAGTAACCTTCAGTTAACCATACCAACTTACCTTGTGTTTCAGCGTCACTAAGGCTCATCAATGGGATGGGCTTGGTCGATGCGATATCTATTTCAGCAGCAATGCCTGCATCATGAGGGGGAATGATTTGAGCGCCATTCTCCCAGTACACTTTGAAGCCATTGTACTCCGGCGGGTTGTGGCTCGCCGTCACGACAACCGCCGCCGCCGCGTTGAAGTGCTCAATACCAAAGGCAACGATAGGTGTCGCTGCAACATTCGAAGTTAGGTAAACCTTAATACCTAAAGCGGTGAGTACAGAAGCTGTATCAATCGCGAATTGCTTTGAATCTAAACGACCGTCGTAGCCAACCACTACACCACGCATAGAGGCATTTTCGACATGTTCAATTAAATAGTGGCCAAGGCCTGTGGCTGTTTCTTGTATGACCAAGCGGTTCATTCTATTTGGGCCGCATCCGACTTTGCCGCGCAGTCCCGCCGTTCCGAATTCTAATCGTTGAATAAAGCGGTCTTCAAGTTCGTCGTGCATTCCCTCATCGATAAGGTATTGAAGCTCTTCACGAGTTCTTGGGTCTGGGTCTCTCGCTAACCAGTTCATTGCATCTTGCATAATCACTAAACCTTTTAATATCGGGGTGTCTTTCTGTTGATTTAATTTAAATGATACTGATTATCATTTCTATGAAAGCAATCGTAAAACTCGATTTAAAATAAATTCCAACAGCAAGGGAAAGGCATATGGGTAAAGCCACTTCAAATAATTGACTGTTTAATAAGTAAACTTACCTTGAACAATTGGATATCACTAACTAGCCTTTTACATAAATATAACAAAACTTAACAAGTTCGTCGTTTTTGAATCTTTAGTGGAAACTTACAACGCTTATGATCCGTATCGGTTCTTAAGTTCAGATGATGTCAGCAGCCCGTTTACAGGCTAGCTCCATGTGAGTTGTAGATTGAGATTCAGCTTTTCATGTTCAGCTGGAATAACAATGAATGTTGTCTGGCTCGGAATGACACATAGCTCGTAATGACATGTAGTTCGTAATGAAACGTAGCTCGCAACGAATATAGCTCGTAACGAAACACAGCTCGCAACGACATTTAGGTCGCAAGTATCCAATTAGGAAGGATAAGGAGAGATCTTTTGAAAAGATTACTGGTTAGGCTAGCGTGGCTTTTGAAAAGTTTTGTTGTGGTTTTGGTGTCGCCTTTGGTGCATGCAAGCAGTGAATACAACATGACTCAAGGTGTCACTGAGATCAGCGGTAAGGTATACGAGCTTCATATGCTGATCTTCTATATCTGCTGTGCGATTGCCTTTGTTGTTTTTGGAGTGATGTTCTATTCGATTCTGAGGCACAGAAAGTCGAAGGGTGCGGTTGCTGCCCATTTTCACGAAAGCACGAAAGTAGAAATTCTTTGGACCATCATTCCTATTATTATCCTTATCGCTATGGCGATACCCGCCACTAAAACCTTAATAGCGATGGAAGACACCTCCCAATCAGATCTGACCGTAAAAATCACAGGGTCACAATGGAAATGGCACTACAGCTATTTTGGTGAAGACGTTGAGTTTTTCAGCCTCCTAGCAACCAGTGACAAAGAGATTGAAGGCATCGAAGTGAAAGGCGCGCATTACCTGCTAGAAGTTGATAAGCCACTTGTACTGCCTATCAATCGTAAAGTCCGCTTTTTGATGACTTCCGATGATGTGATTCACTCATGGTGGGTGCCAGCATTCGCCGTTAAGAAAGATACCATTCCAGGTTTTATTAATGAGGCTTGGACAAAGATAGATGAGCCCGGCGTCTACCGCGGGCAGTGTGCAGAGTTGTGTGGCCGCGCTCATGGTTTCATGCCGATAGTGGTGCATGCCATGGAAGAAGACGAGTTTGACGCATGGCTAGCAGAACAGAAAGAGTTGGCGATAGCCGAACAACAAGCCGCGAAAGATGCATTAGATGCGTCACTTTCTTTGGAAGAGTTGAATACCATCGGTGAAGAGGTTTACAAAACTCGATGTGCGGTTTGTCACCAAGCAAACGGTGAAGGCATTCCCGGAGCATTCCCTGCTATCAAAGGAAGTCCTATTGCCCTTGGTGATGTGGATGTTCATATCGACACCATTGTTTATGGTCGTGGCGGAACGGCGATGCAAGCATTCGATAATCAGTTAACCGAGAAAGAGATCGCAGCGGTAGTGACTTATCAACGAAATGCTTGGGGTAATAACACCGGCGATATTGTTCAGGCTTCAGATATCAACGCTTATAAGGCGAAGCAAGAAGGCAGTTCTGAAAGCTCAACGGATGATGCACAAAATGATGCTAAGGATCAGTTATGAGTTCACCAATCAATAAGCCGGTGAAATCGGCTCCAGCAGAAGATCAAGCACTGAGCCATTCTGTAGAAGGCACATTGGGTAATAATGATTTGCCTGTTGATGATCACGACTCACATGCGGCACCTAAAGGCTGGGCTCGTTGGCTGTATTCAACCAATCATAAAGACATTGGCACATTATATCTTTGGTTCAGTTTTGCGATGTTCTTAACGGGTGGTGCCATGGCAATGGTGATCCGTGCGGAGCTGTTCCAACCAGGGTTACAACTCGTTGAGCCCGATTTCTTCAATCAGATGACCACTGTCCATGGCTTGATCATGGTGTTTGGCGCAGTAATGCCCGCTTTTACGGGCTTGGCTAACTGGATGATTCCGATGATGATCGGAGCTCCAGATATGGCGTTGCCGAGAATGAACAACCTCAGTTTCTGGATTCTGCCTTTTGCATTTTTAATCTTGATCGGATCTTTGTTTACTGAGGGAGGCGGGCCGAGTTTTGGTTGGACATTTTATGCTCCGCTCTCAACAACTTATGGCCCAGACAGCACCGCGCTATTCGTATTCTCAGTTCATATTATGGGGATCAGTTCGATCATGGGGGCGATTAACGTGATCGTAACCATAGTGAACATGCGCGCGCCGGGTATGACTTGGTTCAAGCTACCGATGTTCGTATGGACATGGTTAATTACCGCTTTCTTATTAATAGCCGTGATGCCCGTGCTCGCGGGTGCGGTTACCATGGTGCTGACCGACAAATACTTTGGTACTAGCTTCTTTGATGCCGCTGGTGGTGGGGACCCGGTGATGTTCCAGCACATATTCTGGTTCTTTGGGCACCCTGAAGTGTACATCATGATCTTGCCGTCTTTTGGTATTGTCTCAGCCATCATTCCAGCATTCAGTGGCAAGCGTCTGTTTGGCTACCACTCTATGGTGTACGCGACTTGTAGTATCGCATTGTTGTCATTCTTGGTTTGGGCGCACCACATGTTCACCACGGGTATGCCAGTATTTGCCGAATTGTTCTTCATGTATTGCACTATGCTGATTGCGGTGCCGACCGGGGTGAAAGTCTTCAACTGGGTGGCGACCATGTGGCGGGGTGCTTTGACTTTTGAAACCCCAATGCTGTTTGCGATTGCCTTTATTGTTTTGTTTACGATTGGTGGGTTATCTGGATTGATGCTTGCTATCGTGCCTGCGGATTTCCAATACCACGATACCTATTTTGTTGTGGCTCATTTCCATTATGTTCTGGTGACAGGCGCCGTGTTCTCAATTATGGCCGCAGCTTATTACTGGCTGCCGAAATGGACAGGGCATATGTACGACCACAAGCTCAGTCTGTGGCACTTCTGGACGTCGGTAATCTCAGTTAATGTACTGTTCTTCCCTATGCACTTTTTAGGGCTAGCGGGCATGCCGCGTCGTATTCCAGATTACGCCATTCAATTTGCTGACGTTAACCAAGTGGTATCGATTGGTGGTTTTGCCTTTGGGTTGTCTCAGTTGATTTTCTTATGGCTGGCTATTAAGTGCGTAAGAGGCGGAGAGCCTGCACCAAGCAAGCCTTGGGATAGGGCTGAAGGGCTAGAATGGACAGTACCAAGCCCAGCGCCTCACCACACCTTTACTCATCCACCTAAAGTAGACTAGAGGGATTAGCTATGAGTGATAAGCAAAGCGATCCCAATCAAGATAAAAAACAACCAAAGCGCCTGTCTAATAAGCGCTCGACTAAAAAGCTGACGGGCTACTTGGTGTTGAGCGTGGTCGCGATGTTTGGCTTCGGTTTCGCTTTGGTTCCTCTGTATGACGTAATGTGTGAAGCCTTGGGGATCAACGGCAAAACCAACACGGTCTCTGCCGTTCAACCTCAGGGAATGCAGCCTGATTACTCTCGTACTGTTCGTGTTGAATTCATGTCGCACATTAAGCCAGATATGCCGTGGCAGTTTTCGCCTGAGGTTCGAGTATTAGAGGTTCATCCTGGTGAGGTGGTTCAAACTAACTACATTGCCAAAAACCTTTCTGGAGCCTCATTGGTTGGCCAAGCCGTACCATCGGTTTCTCCAGGTATGGGAGCAACTTACTTCAATAAGATGGAATGCTTTTGCTTTAATCAGCAGCCATTGGACGGGCACAAGAGCGCAGAAATGGGTTTGATATTTTACATTGAGCCAGATATTCCAGAATCGATACATACACTCACGCTCTCATATACGCTGTTTAACATCACGAGTCAGGTGAGTGGAGAGGCAAGTAAGCCTGAAGTGAGTACATCAACATTGAGCACACTCGCAAGTAACTAGGGGTTTACAGAACCAGAATCAACAAAAGGAGTTGAGCGATGAGTTCTAAAAAGGAAGTTTATTTCGTTCCACACCAAAGCCACTGGCCATTGGTGGGTGCTGTAGCACTGTTTTTGGTCGCAGTTGGCGCTGGCTTGACGGTGCAAAACATGGGCACCGACGCCGCAGGTGGAGTATTTGGCAAAGCGGTGTTGTTAGTCGGGTTTGCAGTGCTGCTTTACATGCTCGCAGGTTGGTTTAGCAATGTGATCACAGAATCATTGAGTGGTCTCTATTCTGAGCAGATTTCTCGTTCTTTTAGACAAGGAATGAGTTGGTTTATTTTCTCCGAAATCATGTTCTTCGGCGCTTTTTTTGGCGCGCTTTTCTATGCACGCATGATTTCTGTTCCTTGGATTGGTGGTGCGGGCAATAATGAAATGACCCATGAAGTATTGTGGCCGATGTTCCAATCAATATGGCCGCTAACGACTACCCCTGATGGCGTAACGACACAAGCCATGCCTTGGCAAGGTATCCCGCTTAAGAACACCATTATCCTGCTGCTTTCCTCTGTGACGCTGCACATGGCACATATCAGTCTTGAACAAAATAAGCGTATGGCTTTGATCGTCTGGTTGGAGATAACCATTGTTCTGGCTGGCTTCTTCCTGTTCTTTCAAGTTGAAGAGTATCTTCACGCTTATCAAGAGATGGGGCTGACACTTCAGTCTGGTATCTACGGCAATACCTTCTTCTTGTTGACTGGGTTCCATGGTTTGCATGTCTGTTTAGGAACTATCTTTTTGATCGTGTTGCTGGCAAGGGTTGCGAAAGACCACTTCACTCCGAAAGACCACTTTGCGTTCCAAGCGGGCAGTTGGTATTGGCACTTTGTTGATGTGGTTTGGTTAGGCCTGTTCGTGTTTGTCTATGTACTTTGATGATATACGGGGCTGCTTTAAGTCGTGTATTGAAGAATAAATAAGTTTGAAAACTTGAATGCCTTAGTAAGGTCTTGGATTTGGAGTGATGGTGCCTGAGGCTAGGGCAAGTAACAACAATAGCACGACGATGGCAGACAGCATCACACGGCGACCTAAGAAGTGACTCAGTCTTTTGCCATTGTGTTTACCAGAGGCGATTTGAATTAGGCCTTTCATCAAATTGAAAGCGATGAAGAACAGCAAAGCGACTAACACAATTTTAAACAACAACACAAAGGTAGATGACGCCATAGTGATAACTCCAAACCGATTGATTGATGATGAACACAAGTTCCGCAGTAAAGGTTTTTGGATAGCGGTTGTTTTAACTGTGGTTTCAGTCGGCGCTTTAATCAAGTTGGGTTTGTGGCAGTTAGATCGAGGTAACGAGAAATTGCGCTATGAACAGCAGCTATCAGAAAGAGCGCAGCAATCGTCTAGGTCATTGGACACGGTTATCTCTGAATGGAAGGGCTCGCGTACACAAATGCAAGGTGCATCTGAACAGCCGTCTTTAAATGGTTTGAGAGTTGACCTTGAGCTGGAAGCACCCAGTGGATTAGTGGTTTTGTTAGACAACCAGATTAACCAAGGAACGGTAGGGTATGTGATCTACATGTTGGGCGAAGTTCCAACACAAGATGGAAGAAAACAACTGTTGATCGATCTTGGGTTCGTTGCAGCGAGCCGTGACAGAAGAGAGCTACCCCAATTAGGAAGCATCACACTACCAACCAATATGTCAGGGCGTTTGTACACACGTTCGTTGAACCCTCTAAGTCATGAGTTGGGATTAGAAAATACGACACCGAATAGAATTCAAAACTTAAACATAACAGCGCTATCACAGTACACCGGGCAAGAAGTGCTGCCCTTTGTCTTCCAACCTCAGAGTTTAGATGCATGGCCCTATGAAATGTTATGGCGTCCAACGGCGATGAAATCTGAGAAGCACTTTGGTTACTCATTTCAATGGTTTGTTATGGCTGCGGTACTTTTGTTTTTGATGTTGTTAATTGGCTATCGGTACCTAAAAGCGACACCTATCACGGAGAACAACGATGGATAAGTCTCAAGCACAAGTGAACAGGGAAAGTACCGAGGCAAACATGGCTGAGCTCAGAAGCCGTCGTACTAAAGGACGCTTGGTATTAATCGGACTCGTTTTAATTTTCGCTTTGCCAGCCATTATCGCCAAAACTGTGTTGGATCAAAATTGGTATACGTCAGGTGTCACTAACTCAGGCGAATTGGTAGAACCAAGAATTACACTAGCGGATTTCGGCGTAACGGTACCCATGGCTGGAGAGGGTTGGGTTGTGGGTTATATCGCTCCCACAGAGTGTGAAAGCTTATGCGAACAACAACTCCATTATTTGAATCAAAGTTACTTGGCGCTAGGGAAAAACAAAGAGCGAGTGACCGCCGTTGTTTTCGTCTCAGAAGGTAACTCGTTGTCGGGTTCGCTCAACAAGCCTGATTTATCTTTGTTAGCAGGTGGTGATCAATTAAGTACTGAGTTTGCACCAGCTTCCATTGTCATAATTGACCCACTCGGGCAATTGGTTATGGAATACAAAAGTGTTTCTGATCCTTCGCAGCTAGTCAGCCAATCTAAAGGCATGATTCATGATTTAAGAAAGCTACTCAAGCTGTCACGAGTTGGGTAGTTAATCAGCTTAAGTTGATAAGCTTGAGTTGATGAGCTTTAGCAGATTGCGTTAATGCTGAGTGTTGTTAGCGAAAAGGGAATAAGTATAGGGAGATAAACGATGCAGAATAAAGCCCCTGATTTACTCATGCACATGATGAGATTAACTATCTTGTTAACCCTTACCGTGATTGTGCTCGGCGCTTATACCCGTTTGTCTGATGCTGGCCTTGGCTGTCCTGACTGGCCTGGGTGCTATGGAAAGATTACCGTTCCCTCGAATACCCAAGCCGTTAATCAAGCCAATCTACAATTTCCAGAACGAGCTCTCGAAGCAGACAAAGCTTGGATAGAGATGATCCACCGCTACTTTGCAGGAACATTAGGGCTGCTTATCTTTGTCGTTGTTGCTTGGTGTATTAAAAAGAATATAACAGCTGCTGGTCTTCCGTTACTTATCTCTGCAACCGTGATATTTCAGGCTTTGCTTGGAATGTGGACGGTGACTCTCAAGTTGATGCCCGTTGTGGTTATGGCGCATTTGATGGGGGGCTTCACGTTGTTGTCACTGCTGTGTCTGCTCTACTGTCGTTTGTCTCAATTCCAAAGCCGTTTTGGTGAGGCTACCTATTCTTCACCACTTAAAGTCTCGGCACTATTCGGATTACTCATTGTGGTTGGGCAGATACTGCTTGGTGGCTGGACATCGTCTAATTATGCCGCTCTGGTGTGTACCCAATTACCTATCTGTGAAGGGAACTGGACAAGCTATTTAGATTTCAAGAATGCCTTCGATTTTGCTCAACACGGCCATGATAACTATGAGTTTGGCGTGTTGGAGTATCCCGCAAGGCTTACCATCCATGTCATGCACAGGTTCGGGGCTATTGTGGCGACGTTAACGGTGCTGATGATCGTGTACCAGCTATGGAAATTTGGCCAAGCGCCTCACCAAAAGCTGAGCGTGATTGTCGCAATAGTCCTGTTTACTCAAATTAGCCTTGGGATCAGTAATGTATGGTTTCATCTGCCAATCTCAGTTGCGGTTTTGCATAACCTAGTCGCAGCGATGTTGCTCATCAGCATGGTTGTAACCAATTTTGTCGTGTGGCAACACAAACCGAGTGAGAGCTTGGTGAAAAACAGTGTATTACAAGGAGGTAATCATGGTCAGTAGAACGTCAACACAGTATGAAGTGGTGGCTCAAGACGCAGCCTTAACTCATAAGATAGCAGTCAACAATGACATAGCTTTAAGTAACGAAATTGCTATAAAAAACAAAGCCACTTGGAAAATTTATTTAACGCTGACCAAGCCTAAAGTGGTGGCTTTGATGTTGCTGACGGCATTGGTTGGAATGTGTTTGGCTGTGCCTAATGGATTACCTTTACAGCAAACTGTGTTCGGGATGATTGGGATAGGGCTGATGGCAGGTTCAGCCGCTGCGTTTAACCATTTGATCGATAAAAAGATCGACGGCCAGATGACTCGAACAAATCGACGTCCTTTACCATCCGGTGAACTGAGTAGTGTGCGTGTGTTCAGCTTTGCCGCGGGTATCGGCTTACTTGGGTTTGCCACGTTAATGGTGTGGGTCAATCAACTCACCGCTTGGTTAACCTTTGCAAGCTTGTTGGGTTACGCAGTGATTTATACCATGTACTTAAAACGAGCGACGCCACAAAACATTGTGATCGCAGGGATCGCAGGCGCAATGCCACCTCTACTGGGCTGGACGGCAGTCACCAACGAGCTTCATTCAAATGCTTGGTTGTTGGTGATGATCATCTTTATTTGGACACCTCCGCACTTCTGGGCGTTGGCAATTCATCGTCGTGATGAGTATGCCAAAGTGAATATTCCCATGTTGCCCGTGACCCACGGAATCGAATACACCAAGACTTCAATTTTGCTGTATACATTGTTGTTAAGCATCGTGTGTGTGTTACCAGTATTAGTTGGCATGAGCAGTTGGATATATCTGAGCGCGTCTTTGGTGCTCAACGGTGGGTTTGTCTATCACGCGTGGGTTCTGAAATATCGTGATGAACCTAATATGGCGATGAAGACCTTTAAGTTCTCCATTTATCATCTTATGATTTTGTTTGTTGCTTTGTTGGCGGATCATTATCTGCTCTGATAGCTCTGATAGC